>CALFLJ010000183.1 GCA_937880335.1 uncultured Succinatimonas sp. | reverse complement strand
CCGCAGGCATGATCGCTCCTGATGAAACAACTTTTGAATACTTAAAAGGTCGAATGTTTGCTCCTCATGGAGACGATTTTGAGAAAGCCTGTGAATATTGGAGAACCTTAAAATCTGACGATGATGCGGTATTTGACAAAGTTGTAACTATTGAAGCTGATAAACTCGAACCTTTTGTTACCTGGGGAACTAATCCTGGACAAGGTGCTCCTATTACAGCAACTGTGCCATCTCCTGATGAATACAAAGATCCTGTTATCGAAAAATCATGCAAAGATGCTTTAGCATATCGTGATTTAAAACCAGGTCAAAAGTTGATTGGCACTCCGGTTGATTATGTCTTTATTGGATCTTGTACCAATGGTCGTATCGAGGATTTCAGAGCAGCAGCTGAGATTTTAAAAGGCCATCACATTGCATCTAATATTAAACTTGCTTTAGCAGTTCCAGGTTCAATGTGGGTAAAACACCAAGCAGAACGTGAGGGCTTAGATAAAATCTTCATTAAGGCAGGCTTTGAATGGAGAATGCCAGGTTGCTCAATGTGTCTTGCAATGAATGATGATAAGGCTCCAGAGGGCATGCGTGTTGCTTCAACTTCCAATCGTAATTTTGTTGGGCGTCAAGGCAAGGGATCTAGAACTCACTTAATGTCCCCTGCAACCGCTGCTGCATGTGCTATCAAAGGCACCTTAGCAGATGTACGTGAATTTTTAGAGGACTAAAAAATGCAAAAATTTACAGTTCACGAAGGTGTTGCTGTACCGCTTGACTCGGCTAATATCGATACAGATCAGATTATTCCTAAGCAGTTTTTATTAGCAGTAAGTCGTAAAGGATTTGGCGTACATCTATTTCATGACGCCCGTTATTTGGATGATGCAGAAACAAAACCTAATCCCGACTTTAATCTAAACAAGCCTGAATATAAGGGTGCTACCATTCTTGTAGCAAGAGATAACTTTGGTAATGGTTCATCTCGAGAACATGCTCCCTGGGCTTTAATGGATTATGGCTTCCGCGCAGTAATTGCCCCTTCCTTTGCCGTTATTTTTAACAATAATTCATTAGGAAATGGTCTTTTACCTGTAAAGCTTAAAGCTCAAGAGGTAGATGAAATATTTAAGGTACTAACCCAAAAACCAGGAACAAAGATCAAGATTTCTCTTGAGGATATGACTGTAGACTGTGCAGATCTTCATTTTAAATTTGACCTTGATCCGTTCCGCAGACACTGTCTACTTGAAGGTCTTGATGCAATCTCTCTTACTATGCAACATGATGATGAGATTAAAGACTATGAGAGCAAAATGCCTCAGTGGAAAATCCCTTCATAAATAATAATATTTGCCCTTTAGGGGAAAGGTTTCAGGCCTTTCCCCTTTTTTAGGCATAAATTTTAAAAAGCAACTTTTACTAAATTTTCAGGCAAGGCCAAAGAAAGGAAAAATAAGGCAGCTCCTGTGATTGCAGCATCTCTTTCTACAGTTGCTATACTAATGAATTGTCCATTTATTTGGAATGTACAACGTTTTTTTATAAGTTCTTCAAGTTTAAGTACATCGCTAGAATTTAAAAATGAAGACATTTCCCCACCTAAAACAATATCACGCTCAAGCAAAAGATAAACCGTTGATAAAGCTTTTGACAAATGCTCTAGATAGTCATTCCAAATTTTATTCTCTCTATCTCCCCCATCTCTTAGTCTTGAAAAAAATTCTTTTAGATCTAATTGACTATCTTTTTTTAACGCACTAATGGAACAATAAGTTTCAAGACAACCTTGCTTACCACAATAGCAAAGTCTGCCTTTTTCTTCTATTTCTATATGTTCTAATGCCCCAGCATAACCACATTTACCACTTTCAATCTTATGATCTTTAATCAAACATCCTCCTATATGTTCACTTAAGGAAATAAAAACAGCATTGCCAAGATCACTTGAAAACCACAACTCATTTATAGCAGCACATTCAACATCATGAAATAATCTACATGGTAACTTAAGTTCACTTTCCAGGAAGTTAATATCAAGATTAGAAATTGGTAAGATCCTTGAATAAATAATATTTTGACCATGACTATCAACTACAGCCTGCAAAGAAATACCTATTCCTAAAACATTTTCTTTTCCTAAATTTAGTTCACTCATAAAATCTTTTAAGACATGACATAAATTTTTAGGGTAATAAGGAGAGTATGTACATTTCAAAGTAAAAGTTTTTTTTGCTATAGCCTGAGCTTTTAAATTAAATACTGCACATTTTATTTTATCGGACATAATCTCAACCCCGATAGAAACCTTAGCATCTGTATTTAAGCTATATGCAGTAGCAGGTCTTCCTATTTCTGCGCTTAAAACCCTACTTTTCTTTATAAGGGAATTTTCCTCAAGCCTTTTAATATGCGACATTACAGTCGGCATACTAAATCCGGATAACTTAGCTACCTGAGGTTTTGATAAATACTCGTGTTCAAAAAATAAAGAATACACAGCTTCGTAATTCTTTTCTAAAATTTGCAGATTGGTATCTTTTAACATTTTTATACTTATTTTTCTTGATAACTATGTAAATGGATCTAAAAAGCTATCAATATTTATCCTTTACTTCTGTTTATTTTTCTTTATTTAAAGAATTAGTTAAACAGTTATAAATTCCTAAAACAATTTCATAAGCCTCATTTAATCCTATTTAGAGAATTTTATCCAGTGAGATTCTGTGATTAGTATAACAAATATTTATAAAACTCTATTTACATAAACCCATTTTAATAAAATAAACTTTACAAAAGCTAAAACACAAACTAATCTAATTACATAAAGTGACTTTCATAAAATGGTTTTATGTATAGGAGATAAATTATGTCTGTTTTAGATAAGTTCTCACTCAAAGGAAAAGTAGCATTTATCACAGGTGGTGCTAGAGGTATTGGTAAAGCTGTAAGTGAAGGATTTGCTCAAGCTGGAGCAAATATTGTTATTGCAGATATGGATATTGATGAGGCTAAAAAAACAGCCGACATGTTAGCAAAACAATATGGCTCTGATACTCTTGCAGTTAATACAGATGTTACCAACCCAGAAAGCGTTGCAAACCTTATTGATGCTATCGATAAGAAATATGGAAGATTAGATATAGCATTCTGTAATGCAGGTATATGCATCAATGTTCCTGCAAAAGATATGAGTTTTGAAACCTGGAGTAAAGTTATCAATGTAAATCTCAATGGCGTATTTTTAACAGCAACTGCTGCTGGACGCTACATGATTGAACACGGTATAAAAGGCTCTATTATCAATACCGCCTCTATGTCCGCACATATTGTAAATGTTCCTCAACCACAGTGTGCTTACAATGCATCTAAAGCAGGTGTAATCATGCTAACAAAATCCTTAGCTATAGAGTGGGCCACCTTCGGTGTAAGAGTTAATTCTATAAGTCCAGGCTATATTGGTACCGAATTAGTTAAAAATTCAAAAACATTAATTCCACTAATCGAAACTTGGAACAACATGGCTCCTATGCATCGATTAGGTGAACCTGAAGAGTTACAAACTGTAACACTATATCTTGCATCTGATGCAAGTAGCTTTACAACAGGTTCAGATGTCATCGTTGATGGCGCTTTCACCTGCTTCTAAAAAAAAATTAATCATAAGGCGGCATTTTGCTCCTCGTATGTCGCCTTTTTTTAAGGAACAAACATATGGAAAATAAATGGATTAAAAGAATTGGCTACGGTTCAGGTGACTTTGCATGTAACCTCGTTTTCTCAACCATGGCCTCATACCTGATGTTTTTCCACACTGACATCTTCGGTCTTACTGCCGCCGTTGTGGGGGCTATGCTTCTATATACCCGTATCATTGATGCTATAACAGATACTATTATGGGACTTATAGTTGACCGCACACATACCCGCTGGGGACAAGGTCGTCCATATTTTGTTATAGGTGCTCCTTTCTTTACTTTATTTGCTTTTTTAACTTTTTATGTGCCAGATTTCGGGGAAACTGGAAAAATCATATATGCCTATGTAACATACATTCTATTATGTACAGCTTATACTGTAGTTAATATCCCGCTTAACACTATTGTTCCCCGTCTTACTGCAGATGTTGATGAACGAAACCACTTAGTTGCAAGTCGCATGATCTTCGCTCTATTAGGCACTGCAGTTGTAATGAGTATTACTTCTGTTTTAGTAGAGTTTTTCGGTGAAGGTAATAAAGAACAAGGCTTCCTGTATACAATGACATTCTATGGTGTAATTGCGTTCTTCATTTTCTTATTCACCTTTTCTCAAACTAAAGAAGTTGATCCTCCTGCTGTAAAAATTGAAGACAAAAGTAATATAAAGGAAGATTTTAAAGCTATTACTTCTCAAGTTTGGGTAATTGTTATTTTGAACTTCTTATACTTTGGTCTTTTTGTAGATAGAAATACATCTGTTATTTACTATGTAACCTATAACTTGCAAAGAGAGGATTTACTTACATTCGTTGGATTCTTCGGAATTCTGTCTGGACTTCCTATTTTATTTATTATTCCTTGGTTACAACGCAGATTTAAACAAAGATCTCTTATGATTTCTTTTGCCTTAACCTATATTGTTGGAGATTTAATCTGCTTACTATTCCCACAAAACATCTCAATATTTATTACTAGCTTAGCTATAACTGGTGTTGGAATGTACGGAATATTTGCTGTAACCTTTGCAATTCAGCCTGATGTTATTGACTACTCTGAGTATGAAAAAAATAGAGCAATATCCGGCATGATTGCTGCCATGCAAGGCTTCTTCGTTAAATTTGGCATGGGCGTAGCTGCCTTAGCTATGGGATTGATCCTTAAATCTGGTGGTTACATTGCCAATCAGAAACAAACACCTGAAGCATTATTTAGTATTGAATTTTGTTATCTGTACATGCCTGTTATTGTCTGCGTACTTATCATTGCAACTATTGCCTTTTACAAATTAGATGGCTTACGCGGCAAAATGACTGAGGTTTTAGAGTTACGCAGAAAGCAGCTTTCCTTTGCAAAAAATAACTAATCGAGGATAAAAAAATGTTGAATTCGTTTTTATTTCCTTTAACAGGAACACTATTAAATCTTGAAAATTGTCCAGAAAAAATATTTGCAGATAAAACTTTAGGTGATGGTTTTGTTATTAAATTTACAGGAAATATACTTATATCACCTATTAAGGGAGTAGTTATTGCAACTTTTCCCACAGGCCATGCCTTCATTATTAGAGATGATAAAACAGGTTTTGAGGTTTTAATGCACGCAGGCTTAAAGTCAGCCCACAAAGAAGATGCTTTCCAAGCATTGGTAAAAAAATATCAAAGAGTTGAAGCTGGACAAGCTTTGACCTTGATAAAAACAGAATATTTTGATGACACTAATAATTATTGCCCTGTTTTATTCGCTGATCCTCAACAAAAATTTTCTTTAAAAAAACTAGGAGAGAATATTGAAGCTGGCGATTCGAATGCAGTTATAATCGTAGGAGCTTAATATGAATGCAGCTCAAATTATAGAAAATGGTAAGGCTTGTTTAGGAATAGAGCTCGGTTCTACTAGAATTAAAGCTATACTCATTGATAGTGAAAATCAAAACATTTTAGCAAGTGGTAACTGTAATTGGGAAAACCGTCTTGAAAACGGGATTTGGACATATCATGAAGACGAAATAAAAAATAGCCTTCAAGAATGCTATCTTGACCTGAAAAAGGATGTATTAAATAAATACAATGTTGTTTTAAAAGAATTCAAAGCACTAGGAATTAGTGCTATGATGCACGGCTTTTTAGCTTTAGATAAAGATGATAAATTGCTTTGCCCTTTTAAAACATGGCGTAATACTTCAGCACGTCAAGCGTCAGCAAAGCTTACAGAAGAACTTGATTACAATATTCCTGAAAGATGGTCAATTGCTCATCTTTATGATGCAATGTTAAAACATGAGGAATATGTTCCTAAAATTAGATTTTTTACAACCCTAGCAGGATTTATTCACTATAAACTGACAGGGGAAAAAATATTAGGAATTGGCGATGCCTCTGGAATGTTCCCGATCAATTATAAAACTCATGATTACCACCAGAACAAAGTTGAACTTTACAACAATTTAGCTAATAAACTTGGTTATGAAGACTTTGATCTTAAAAGAATATTACCAAAAATAAATCTAGCAGGTTCTAATTCAGGTACTTTAACTAATGAAGGTGCTAAATTTTTAGATCCTCAAGGAGATCTTAAATCAGGATGCATCCTTTGCCCGCCTGAAGGTGATGCAGGAACAGGAATGGTAGCAACTAATACCATAAAACCACGTACAGGAAATGTTTCTGTTGGAACCTCTATATTTGCAATGTTAGTTCTCGAAAATGAGCTTAAAAGCTTCTTAAGAGAGGTAGATAATGTTGCTACACCTGACGGTTCTCCTGTTGCAATGATTCATGCTAACAATTGTAGTTCCGAACTTAATGCACAAATAGGATTATTCAAAGAATTTGCGCAAAAACTAAACCAGAAAATAGATAACGATGAAATATTTAAAGTATTATTTCAATCAGCTGAGATGGGAGAACCTGATTGCGGAGGGGTAAATATTGTCCCGTATTTTTCAGGAGAATTTATCACTAACATTGAAGAGGGACGTCCTCTTATAGTTCGCAATCAAAATGCTCACTATAATTTAAATAATCTCATGCGTGCAGAGATAAATAGCGCTTTTTGTGCCTTACGAATAGGCTTTGATACACTTGCTAAAAGCGAGAATATTGTAAT
>CALFLJ010000182.1 GCA_937880335.1 uncultured Succinatimonas sp. | reverse complement strand
ATATGTACTTTTTCTGGGATGTTAGATAATTAATATTTAAAATAATTATCAAAAGTTAATTATTTTAAATATCAATAAAATAACATTAAAAATGTAAATTTATACCTAATTAATCTTTTATATTTTTATCCTTGGTTTTAGAATAATGTTACTAAATCAACAAACACATAATGTAAAAAAACAAATTAAAGCCATATAAAGCAAGCTTTTTACGTGAATTTTACCTAATTTTAAATAAAATAAAATTCCAAATTCTTTTACATTAAAAATGTAATTACTTTTCAATACAAGAATGCATTAAGGAGTTTTTTATGAGTTCGTCTATAACATATCCTAAGGCGTTGGCTCTTAATTTTATGGGTAATGCACCTGCCTGGTACAAAAACCTAGTTATAGGCTTTCTTATAATAAACCCTTTAGTTGCTTATCACTCCCCATTTTGTGCAGGGTGGCTTTTAGTACTTGAATTTATTTTAACCTTGGCTATGGCATTAGAAAGCTATCCTCTTGAGGCTGGAGGAATGCTGGTTATAGAAGCTTGTTTCTTAGGCCTGTGTGAAATGGAGAATGTAACAGAGGAGATATCAAATAACCTGGAGGTATTATTACTTTTGATGTTCATGGTAGCAGGAATCCACTTTGTAAGAGACTTCTTGCTATTTTTCTTTACAAAGCTTCTTGTAAAAGTCAGATCGCATATAGCATTATCTGTATTATTTTGCTTTCTTTGCGGTTTTATTTCAGCCTTTGTTGATGCTCTTACAGTTTTAGCCATCATAATTTCAACCTGTGTCGGTTTATATCAACTTTATGTTTCCACAATTTCAGATAACAAGCTCGCTTTAGTCAGTGTTAAAAATGATGTACTCCCAAAAAACCTTGTTAATGAAACAGAAGAGTTCCGTGCTTTTTTAAGATCTTTACTTATGCATGCAGCTGTTGGAACAACCTTAGGTGGTATTTGCACAATAGTTGGAGAACCTCAGAACCTTATAGTAGGTGATGTTTGCGGGTGGGACTTTGTTGAGTATGCACTGCGTCTAGCTCCAGTTTCAATTCCTACTGTATTCTTCGGAATTTTAACCTGCTATTTACTTGAGAAATTCAAGTTCTTCGGTTATGGCCAGAAAATGCCAATGTCAGTCTATGGTGTATTAGTAAAAAAAGACATAGATACCTATAGCCACATGTCACGTCGTGACAAATTAAATCTAGTTGTACAATGCTTATGCTTTTTATGGCTTGTTACAGCTTTAGCATTACATTTAGCATCAGTAGGAGTTATAGGACTTTCCGTAATTATTTTTGCTACAACTTTGTGTGGGGTTTCATCTGAGGCTGAAATTGGAAAAGCTTTCACAGAATCTATGCCATTTTGTGCCCTTTTATGTGTTTTCTTTACTGTTGTAACAGTAATATCAGCTCAGGGATTATTTGATCCTATAATTGCCTGGGTATTTTCAACTAATGAAGAATTTCATTTACCTATATTTTATTTAGCTAATGGAATTATTTCATCAGTATCAGATAATGTCTTTGTTGCAACAATCTATATTCAGCAAGTATTTGAAGTATTTGCAAAAGGACTTATAACAAGCGAGAGATTTAATGAAATTGCCGTTGCTATAAACGCAGGTACTAATTTGCCGTCAGTTGCAACACCAAATGGACAGGCTGCATTTCTATTTCTTCTTACATCACCTTTAGCACCGCTTATAAAGCTACCTTATCTGCGTATGATGTGGATGGCACTCCCCTACACTATTGTTTTAACCTTAGTTGGACTTGTTACAACATGGTTTGTAATGCCTGAGGCAACTAAATATTTTATAGAGTTAGGTATGCTTTAAAAAAGTTATTTATATAAGTTTAGGCACACTAAACATTGAATATGTGTACAAGGTTATAGTGTGCCAATAAAGGAATAAATTTTTAAATCAAGCATTTTTTATTTTTTTTCAATAATTTAAAGATAGGTACAGCTACACAATATAAAGCTTGTCATTAAACAAAAGTATATTAAAGCAAATAAAAAACAATTAATCTGAAATTTACATAAGTGTGCAACACTTACTTAAGTCAAGTAAAGTCCTAAATTTTTAGTTTTTTACTCCGTTTGAGATCCTACCTAAAATGCCTTAAATAAGGCTAAAATGTCACATGAAGAAGGAGTTTTTTTTGCGCAAATAAAAGATTGCTAAGTTATGAAATTTAATGCACAAAAATTACTTTTTGCAGATTTAAAGTAAATTAACAGCAATAATTATTTATAAATCAATAAATTATAAAACTATATTTTATCTCTTTTGCTAAAAATAATCATTAAATAGCTTTTAGATTTTATAAAATCTTTGTTTTACTTTTTATTTACTATAAGTTTTTTTGAAAATTTTGTACATTTGAAAATTTTTCGGGTTTTATGATGTTAGCCTCTAACATAAAAATCATCTTTAACTTAAAATTCATGTATTAAAGACCACATATATCACAACGTTAAATAAGGACTTAACTTCATGTCAGCAAATCTTACAGCCTCAAAGGCGTTAGCCCTGAATTTCATGGGCACTGCGCCTAGTTGGTACAAGTTATTTATTGTAGGTTGTTTAATACTTAACCCAATACTTTTTTGGATCTCTCCATTCGTAGCAGGTTGGGTTCTTGTAGGCGAATTCATATTTACCCTGGCAATGGCTCTGGAGTGTTATCCACTTCAACCAGGCGGACTATTAGCCCTTGAGGCTTGTTTCCTTGGTATGTGTACCATGGATGGTGTAAAACATGAAATTTTCAATAACCTTGAAGTTCTGCTGTTATTGATGTTCATGTTAGGCGGTATTCACTTTGTACGTGACTTCTTACTTTTCATCTTTTCAAAGATCTTAGTAAAAGTTCGCTCTCACCTAA
>CALFLJ010000181.1 GCA_937880335.1 uncultured Succinatimonas sp. | reverse complement strand
ACATACAAGCCGAAAAGGACTGTAAAAAGATTAAAATCTACTCACAACTTAATTTGAGGTTATTAGTAGTTACAAATTTTTTATTAATTTATTCTTTTATTTTTTACCATTTCAAAAAATATATTAAGTTTTTTTCTAAAAGAATCTGGCTCGGTAAGAAATGGCATATGGCCTGAATTTTTAAAAATATAAAAATAATGATTCTTATTTAGGAATTTATTTAAAAAAAGACTCTGTTCTGCAGGAACTAGATGATCCTGTGAACCGTATAGGTGAAGTGAGGGGATGTTTAAATGTTTTAGATCTTCCCTTAAATCTATATCCGCCATATTTGTAAGACCTCTTTTTAAAGTTATAAAGTTTGGTAGGTCTATTTTATTTGATGCTTCTTTTAAAAAAGAGTTTACCTCGTCGCTATTAAGAGGGCTTTGGCACTGAAGCATAAAAAAAAGACGTAACAATCTTTTGCTTTTCAATTCTGTAAACAAAGCTTTAGTTTGTATTACATAGCGAGATGAGAAACCAGGCCATGTTGGATCTGACGGAAATCTAGGTGCTCCACACACGGTTATCAAACTATCTATCTTTTTATTATAATCAAACTTGCAGGTTTTTATGGCAGTCAGTGTACTTAAAGACCAGGATAGGAGATCACAATTGTTTGGAATTTTACTTAGAAAAAGGTCTATAAAGTTATCCTCAATAGGGTTTAACTTATTGCTCTTATTTAATCCGTATCCTGGAAGGTCTAAGAGTAGAATCCTTCGTTCAGGAAAAAGTTTTGCAATTGGTTTTGTAAAAAGAGAATCTGTTGCCCAACCATGAGATATTACCAATGGTTTTCCTTTTCTATTGCCAAGCTCGTGGAATAGCAGAGATTCTCTTATCATTGTAATTATAGAATATAGCTTAATAGAGCTTATATATTAGATGTTATGAGCTTTTCTATATGCAATAATATCTTCGATTGAAACAACAGTTAAGTCATTCTCGAAAGCAAAAGCGGTTACACGTGGTAATCTTGCCATCAATCCATCTGGTGCACATAACTCACATAAAATTCCTGCAGGTGTTAAACCTGCCATGCGAGCTAAATCAACTGAAGCCTCTGTATGGCCGTCTCTCTCTAATACTCCACCTTTCTTAGCGATTAGAGGGAAAGTATGACCAGGAGATACTAGATCCTCAGGCTTACCATTTGGATTAATCAATGCCTTGATTGCTTTGACGCGATCTGGAGCTGAAACTCCTGTTGTCACACCTTCTGCTGCATCAATTGAAATTGTAAATGCAGTTCCGTATGTTGAGGTGTTATTGGTTACCATCATAGGTAATTTCATACGGTCTGCAACATCTTGGTTAACACATACGCATACAATACCAGAGCATTCCTTTATCATGAAAGCCATTTGAGCGTCTGTTACGGTTTCTGCTGCGTAAATTAGATCTCCTTCATTTTCTCGGTCTTCATTGTCTACAACCATGATGCCACGTCCTGCGCGTAGTGCATTTAGAGCCGCTTCAACACGCTCTTCTGCAGTGAGACCAAAGTTTTCAAGTAAGTTATGGTTTAGCATGTATACCTCATTTTAGTGCTGATTGTGCTCGAGCATTAGTTATTATCTGTTTCATGGTCATAACTGCTTCATTAAGACCTGTGAAAATAGCTCTTGCGATAATACTGTGACCAATATTAAGTTCATTCATTTGGGGAATAGCTGCAATTGGAGCGACGTTATTGTAATTTAAACCGTGGCCTGAGTTTACTTTTAGACCTAAACTGTCTGCATATGAAGCCATTTCGGTTAATATTGATAATTCTTTTTGTTGACTTGAAAAGTCTGTGCTGTTTGCATATTTTCCTGTGTGGAACTCAACTGTAGGTGCGCCACATTTTAGTGCTGCATCTATTTGTTCTTTATTTGGGTCTATAAAAAGAGACACCTCTGTTCCCACATTTGATAAAGCTTTACATGCATCAGCAATTTTATCAAATGATCCGACAACATCCAGCCCACCCTCTGTAGTAACTTCTTGTCGGCGTTCTGGAACTAAGCATGCTTTCTGAGGCGCTATAGCTAAAGCAATTCCTAAAATATCATCATTTACTGCCATTTCAAGGTTTAAAGCTGTTTTTACTGTCTGACGAATTATTCTCACGTCACGATCAGTAATATGACGGCGATCTTCTCGTAAGTGAGTGGTAATACTGTCAGCTCCTGCAATTTCAGCTAATGCAGCTGCTGTTACGGGGTCTGGATATTCTGTGCCACGAGCATTGCGAACCGTGGCTACATGATCAATATTTACACCGAGATAAATAGGTTTCATTTTTTATTACCTAAATTGTTAACCCTTTTGGTATAAAACCATCGGGCTGTAAATTTTCATTAGCTCTCTATTATAAAAGCTTGTCTAGAATTATCTTAGATTAAAGCATGTTTTGTGATAATAAATGCAACTTAATTAATCATTTTCTAAATAATTCTTAGGTTTCGGTTCTTTTAAGTATATTAATAATAAAATTGCTAAAGCCATTGCAATCATGTTGCTAAGGGTTAGTGCATAATGAAGTCCTATAAAGTCTGCTAATATACCAGTGAATACTGAGACAATATAGCCTAATCCAAAAGTAAATCCTAACATCATCGATGTTGCAAAGGCAGCACTTTTTGTTAATAGTCTTTGTGACCAGACAATTGCAGGTGGTGTGGATCCATATAAGCCAGCTCCTGCTATAAATAGTGCAATGTAAGATGCTATTGATAGGTCAGCTAAATATAAGAAAACTCCTACGGCAAAAGTAATTACAATGTATGTAATCATAATGAGGTTTTTGAGTCCAAGTCTTACTGATAAGCCGCCAATAACAAGACCCCCAAAAGCTGTGCCTACCAGGAAAGAAAGAAGAGCTGAAGCACTTTCTTTAGTTGTATATCCATTACTACTTAAAAGAAGAGGCAGATAAGCAATTAATGAGCAGTATACTAATGAGCGGAAACCAATTGACATAACAAATCTTACAAAGGTTTTGTTATGTACTATTTCAGATATGGATGTTACTTGCTGTGTTTTACCAGATGAGGTGGATCGGTTAAGCCCTGCCATATACATAATAATGGTCATTAAAATAGCAGGTAATGATAGCCAAGCGAGATTTTCTGAACCGTAGTATGTTAGGAAAAAGGCTACGCAAGTTGGAGCAATAGCAAAACCTACATTTCCTCCAACAATAAAGATACTAGTAGCTAAAACATCTTTGTTTTTAGGAGTTACGTGTGGCATTATTCCTCCTGCAATAGGATGGAAGCCGGACGCACAAATTCCCGCGGTAAAAATAAAACAAACCAATAATAGTAGGTTTGTTGTAGCTCCTATAGAGCAAATAAAAATTGCTCCAAACAAAATAGATAAAGGCATTAGGTAGTTTACATTACGTCTATCTGCAATAAGACCAATCGGAGGCTGAATAAAGTTAGCTCCAATTTGAAATATCATAAATAGAGAGCCACACTCAGCATAAGATAAGCCAAAACGCTGAGCTAGTAGTGGTAACATTAAGGGTAATATATTGCAATAAAAGTCACTTGTGAAGTGTCCAAGCCCCATGATATTGACATTAAGCCATGATCTTTTAGGCCTTAATAAAATTTTTTCAATCATTATTGATGTGCTTTAACCAAAATATTTTGTAAATCTTCTTTTGTGAAATTATATTTTTTACCACAATGTTGGCACGTCATCTCTGTACCTACTTCATCATTGGCTAATTCCTGAAGATCAGGGAAAGAAAGAGATTCTAGAGCTTTTTGGCATCTTTCTTTTGAACAGATACACTTAAATTCTATTGTCTTAGGTTCAAAAACTCTTGTTTGCTCGTGCGCGTATAGCCTGTTTAAGACCTCATTTTGGGGAAGCTCAAAAATTTCCTCACTAGATAAAGTCTCTGTTAAGACAGATAAATGTTCTAAACTATCTAAATTATTTTCTATTTCAGGGATAATTTGAAGCATAATTGCAGCACTAGTGCATGTTTTAGGATCAGAGTAGATAAAAAATCTAGACGGTAATTGTTGGGATTTTTTAAAATAATTTTCAAGCACATCACTGACAGAACTACCATTTGTATCAATAATTCCCTGCCATTTTGTCCCGTTTTTAGGAAATACAGATAAAACTAGTAACCCATCATTTCCTACAAGTTCGTTAAAATTTGAACTTTCAGTATTTTCATTTTTTAGTTTTGCCGAACCGTAAAAAGACAGATCTGCTCTAACATTTATAATCGCATATTTTAAATCTGCATTTTTTCCACCTTGTAGCTGCATCATAATTTCAGAGCCGTCTTTTAAGGTAGCTGCAAACATTTCAGCAGAAACTGCTAACTCAAGCATTAAGCTTTTCAAAACATCAGGGTATTCTTTATGGATTAGTTTTTCCCCTGACTCTTTGATTTTTATTATTTCACCACGAATACCATGGTTGTCAAAGAGGAATCTTGTCATTATGTCATTAGAATTAAAGTTATATTTGTCCATATTTTATTTCCAATAATTCTCTACGTTCTTTTTTATTAGGTCGACTATCAGGATGTGGTGCTACGAGTGCATTCAGTTTCATTTGATAAAGTTGCTTTTCTCGCTGTTTTAAGCTTTCATTAGTTTCCTGATAGAGCGTTCTTGCTGTTATTGCAGGTCCTCTTACATCAGAGATGGCCATAACCACTACTTCAATACGTATATTGCCTTGTAAAAGCTTAATATTAGCTCCTATTTCTACAGTTTTAGATGGCTTTGCTCTTACTCCGTTATAGTCTACTTTTCCGCCTTCAATCATTGAGCGGGCAATAGATCTTGTTTTATAAAATCGAGCTGCCCAAAGCCATTTGTCAAGGCGAACACTTTTTAAGTTTGCATCATTGTCCATTGTTAAATTTTTACAAATTTTATGGGTGGATAAGCACAAAGAAATGCATTTTTTATTTTGTATAAGAAGAAAGTATTATATTCTAAGTATGAAAAAATGTAGATATAAATATAAAATATAAATTACTTTATTTTACAGATATTTACATCACAAATATTTCTGGTAAAAATTTTTTATTAGCAATAATATTGCTGATAATAATTTTTTTTACAAAGTAAGGTTATTCTTAGTCTTGTTTTAATATTAAGGATGATATGCCATGGACCTTTCTGCATTAAGATATCCTACTCCTACAATTCAAGGAAAACAAAGATTAAAAGTTTCTAAATTTTTTACAGTTGAGCAACTAGATTTAGAGTTCTCTAATGGTGAAAAAAGAACCTACGAAAGGTTGTATGGTGGTAATGGAGCCATTTTAGCAGTACCTTTTGATGGTTCTAATTTTTACCTTACATCAGAATATGCCTGCGGTTTTGAGCGTTATGAACTTGGTTTTGTTAAAGGCAAAATAGATAAGAATGAAGATCCTATAACAGCTTGTAATCGTGAGTTACAAGAAGAGATCGGTGTTTATGCAAAAAAAATAACTGCATTAAGAGAAGAAATGACTGTAGCTCCCGGTATGTTATCTTTAAAGATGTTTACTTTCCTATGTACAGATCTTGAGCAGCGGTATATTAATTCTGGTGATGAGCCTGAACCAATTAGACTTATCAAGGTAAATCCTAAAGAGGCAAGAGACCTAATATTTGATGAAGGATCTCCTCTAACAGAGGCTAGAGCTATAGCTTGTCTTACCCTAGCATTGAATAAGTTAAATTTGTTAGTTTAAAACAAATATTTTGAAATTGTACAAGGCTGGGATTGTTAGGCTAATTTTTGCTTTTTCTATCCTATTTTTATTAATATTAAACTAACAGTTATTTGATAGATTAAAATATGATAGATATTTTATTGTGTAATATATTGGTGCAAATTACTTAAAACGTTTTTTTTTGATCTGACTTTATTCATTTCTGTTAATATTAAAATTTCTTTATTTCTATCTTAAATTAAGAATAGAACTATAATATTTCACGCATAATTTTTATTTTACGGAGTTTCTTGATGCGTCACCTGTTAACGGGCTTTGAGTTTAGCCAGGACGAATATATCGACATTATTGATACGGCAGCGGCTATGAAAAAAGAGCCGGCTAAATACCGACAAGTACTTGCTGGTCGTAGCGGTGCCATCATGTTTGAGAAGCCTTCTTTAAGAACCCGTACAACTTTTGAGTTAGCTTTTTACCGCTTAGGTGGTCATGGTGTTTATCTTGATTTACAAAATGGTGAATTAGGAAAACGCGAAACAATTGGTGATTATGCACGTAACCTTTGTCGTTGGGTAGACTGTTTGGTTGGGAGAGTATTTTCTCAAAGAACTTTAGAAGAACTTGCTCAGTATGGCAGTGTTCCTGTAATTAATGCTCTTTCAGATTTATATCATCCTGCTCAAGCTATGGCTGATTATATGACTGTTAGTGAACATTTAGGGAAGCTTAAGGGAGTTAACTTAGCCTACGTTGGTGATGGAAATAATGTTACAAATTCTCTACTTGTTGCAGGAGCTATCTTAGGTGTAAATGTAAGTTGTTTCTGTCCTCAGGGTTGTGGTCCTGATGTACAGGTTTTTAACAAAGCTATAGAGATTGCTAATAAGAATGGTTGTAAGCTTGAAGTTAGAAGCGATATAGAAAATATTAAGAATGTCGATGTTCTCTATACCGATACCTGGGTTTCTATGGGTGACAATACCCCTCTTGATAATGTAAAAAAGAAATTCATGCCGTATCAGATTAATAAGAATTTAGTAGATAAATCATGTACTAAACTAGTTTTACACTGCCTCCCTGCACACCGCAATTATGAAATTACTGATGAGGTTATGGATGGTGATAAATCTGTAGTCTTTGATGAGGCAGAAAATCGTTTACATATTCATATGGCTTTGCTTGCTAAGCTAATAGAAGCTTAATAAAAGAGGAATTTAAAATATGTTAAAACATGAAAATAAGCATTATAAAAAAGTAGTATTGGCTTACTCAGGTGGCTTGGACACCTCTACTATTGTGCCTTGGTTAAAGGAAAACTATGGTGATTGTGAAGTTATATGTTTTGTAGCTGACGTAGGTCAGGAACGTGATGATTTAGATGGTATCGAGCAAAAAGCTTTACAATCAGGTGCAAGTAAGTGCATTGTTAAGGACTTACGTGAGGAGTTCGTTCGTGACTATGTATTTGAGGCCATGAAGTCAGGTGCTATATATGAAGGAGAGTACTTACTTGGAACAGCTATTGCACGTCCTGTAATTGCAAAGGCTATGGTTGAATGTGCCATTGAAGAGGGGGCAGATGCTATTGCCCACGGAGCAACAGGAAAGGGTAATGATCAGGTTCGTTTTGAAAGTGCTGTCGCAGCTTTAGCTCCTGAATTAGACGTAATTGCACCATGGCGAATTTGGGATATGCAGTCTCGCGAAGAGTTATTAGCCTATCTTGAGGCCAGAAATATTCCTTGTAAGGCTACTTTAAAGAAAATTTATAGCCGTGATGCAAACTGCTTACATATCTCTACTGAAGGTGGAGAACTTGAGAATACTTGGAATGCACCATCTAAGAATGTATGGGTTTGGACAACAGATCCTGAGGATGCACCAAATACACCAGAAACATTTGAATTAACTATAAAAAAAGGTATCGTAACAGAGATAAATGGGGAGGAGATGTCTCCATTTAAGATTATTGATACACTAAATAACATTGGTGCTCGTCACGGTGTAGGTCGTATCGATATTACTGAGAACCGTTTAGTTGGCATGAAGTCTCGCGGCTGTTATGAGACACCTGGCGGTACTATTATTTACAAGGCTATTCGAGCAATTGAGCAGCTAGTTGAGGATAAGTCTGTTCGTGTATTCCGTGAACACTTAGCTGTTGAATTCGCTCAGCTTATTTATGATGGTCGTTGGTTTACTCGTTTACGTGAAGTTCTTCAGGCAGCATCTGATAATTTAGCATTAGATTTAAATGGTAAGGTTGTTGTAAAGCTATATAAGGGAAATATTGAGATTATTCAAAAGGATTCCCCAAATAGCTTGTTCAACTTTGATTTCGTAACATTTGGTGCTGATGACGTTTACAGTCAAGCTGATGCTGAGGGCTTTATCCGTCTATATTCATTGCCATCAAGAATTCGTGCTATCAATGATAAGAAACAGCAAAAGATCTAGTTTTTCTTTGCTTAGCATTTGATTTGTAAAACGGTTCAATGCTTATGTGTTGAACCGTTTTTTAGTATTAACGTGGTACTATTAAAACAGTTATTTCTAAACAATAATAGGCGAGGTTTTTATGGCTTTATGGGGTGGACGTTTTACTGAAGGTCCAGATCAGCGTTTTAAGGATTTCAATGATTCTTTAAAATTTGATTATCGTTTAGCTTTAGAGGATATAGAAGGTTCTATTTGTTGGGCTGATGCTATTTCTGAGGCTGGTGTACTAAATTCTAAGGAATGTGAAGATTTAAAACATGCTCTTCGAGATTTGTATGATGAGCTGAAAGATAATTTAGCTGTTATAGCATCTGCAGGAGATGAAGATATTCACTCTTATGTAGAACGTCGTTTAATAGAAAAAGTTGGTGATTTGGGAAAAAAATTACACACAGGCCGTAGTCGCAATGATCAGGTTGCTTTGGATTTAAAGCTATGGTGTGTAAAAGCAAGTGACCGAATTTTAAAAGCAATTGTTTGCTTAGAGAAAGAGTTAATTAGAATAGCAGAAGAAAATCAAGGCGCTATTTTCCCTGGTTATACACACTTACAGCGAGCACAGCCTGTTACTTTTAGCCATTGGGTACTAGCTTATGTGCAAATGTTTGAAAGAGACTATCAGAGACTTTTAAATTGTAAAAATCTGATGCAAAGTTGCCCTTTAGGATCTTCTGCTTTAGCAGGAACTGCATACAATATTGACAGAGATAAATTAGCTCGTGCTTTAGGTTTTGCTGGTGCAACTCATAATAGTTTGGATGGAGTTTCAGACAGAGATCATGTAATGGAGCTTTTATCTGTAGCCTCAATCTCCATGGTTCATCTATCACGTCTGTCTGAGGATTTGATTATATATAACAGTGGCGAGGCTCATTTTGTAGAACTTTCAGATAAAGTAACATCTGGTTCATCACTAATGCCACAAAAAAAGAATCCTGATGCGTTAGAGCTTATTCGTGGAAAATGTGGTCGCGTTGTTGGTGCTCTTACAGGAATGCTTGTAACTTGCAAAGCTCTGCCATTGGCTTATGATAAGGATTTACAAGAAGATAAAGAACGTTTGTTTGATGCTATGGATACTTGGGAGGACAGTTTATTTATGGCCTCATTAGTATTTGAGGGCATAAAGCTTAATCATGAGGCCTGTGTTAAGGCAGCACAAGGAGGCTATTCTAACGCTACTGAGCTTGCCGATTATCTTGTAAGTAAGGGAATTCCTTTTAGAGAAGCTCATTCTTTAGTAGGACATGTTGTTCTTTATGCAATTGAGAAAAAGAAGGCTTTGGAGGAGTTAAGTGTTGATGAGTTCAAGTCTTTCCACGAAGTCATTGACAAAGATGTTTATCCTTTCTTAAAGTTAGAGAATATTATTGATAAGCGTAATATTATTGGAGGAACTGCTCCTAAACAATCTGCTTTAGAGATTGAAAAATGGAATCAGGTTTTATCTCGTAGATAGATAAAAATTTGGTTCTTAAGAGAATCTGTGGATAGCTCTAATGAAATTGGTATTATATTCATTAGGGCTATATATATTAAGCATAAGCATTACCCCTAAAAGCATCTTTAATTCTTATAAAGAAGTAATCTAAAACTCTAAATCCATAAGCTAATCTTTTTAAGACTTTTATCTTGTTATTTATTCCCTCAAGAAC
>CALFLJ010000180.1 GCA_937880335.1 uncultured Succinatimonas sp. | reverse complement strand
CTATATGCATAGTCAAATTAGTAGAACCGCCAGATGCCAATAAAGCTACCACAGCGTTTATAAAGTTCTTGGCAGTTAAAACCTCAACTAAAGGACGAGGTTCATTGCCAAGCTCAGTCTTATCTACAATACGTTTGGCAATCTCAGCTGTTAGGGCATGACGCAATTCACAGTGAGGAGGTACAAAAGCTGAGCCTGGTAACATCATACCTAAGGCCTCTAATACTAGCTGATTGGTGTTAGCAGTACCGTAGAAAGTACATGTACCATCAGAATGATAGGCACGGCACTCTAATCTCTGTAGCTCTACTTTATCGATTTTACCGGCAGCAAATAATTGGCGGGTCTCGGTCTTCTCCTTGTTAGAGATGCCAGTACCCATAGGACCTGCAGGAACGAACGCTATAGGTAAATGAGCAAAAGCTGCAGCTCCCATCATCATACCTGGGGCAATCTTGTCGCAAATACCTAATAACAATGCACCGTCAAAAATATTATGGGATAGAGCAACAGCTACTCCCTGTGCAATTAAATCACGGGAGAATAATGAAATATCCATTCCAGGATAACCCTGGGTTACGCCATCACACATAGCAGGAACACCACCTGCAACCTGAGCTGAGGCACCACTATTCTCAATGGCACGACTAATCTCATCAGGATAGGCCTTGTAAGGACAGTGAGCTGAAACTAAATCATTATAAGCTGAGACAATACCAATATTAGCTCGACTGCCTGTGATAAGGTTCTCCTTAGTAACACCAGTTGCTGATGCTGCTGCATGAGAGATATTAGAGCAACCTAATTTATTACGATAACGGCCGTCTTTTGCCATATCGGCAATCATCTTTAAATATTTCTCTCTAGTCTGCTTTGATCTATCCTCAAGACGCTTGGTAACTTGTGCAACAACTTCATTAAGCATTTTCATACTCCTTTAAGGCAGCGAGAGAGCGCTCGATAACCTCTTCTAAACTTCCCTCAATAGATACGTTGATGACATCTTTTTCATCATCACCTGGGAATTCTAAGGTATTAAATTGTGAATCAACCATAGAAGTCTTCATATAATGCCCCTTACGCTTAGCCATACGCTCTAAGATAAGCTCCTTAGAACCATAGAGGTGTAAGAACACAATGCCCTCGTTACCGTCACGGATAATATCGCGGTATTGCTTCTTTAAGGCAGAGCAAACAACAACTGAACTTGAGCGGTTTTCTAAAGAGAAAAATACGTCAGAAACTCTGACTAACCAGGGCTGACGATCCTCATCTGTAAGTGGGATGTTATTCTTCATTTTTATGATATTTGCACGTGGATGTAAATCATCACCATCGATAAAACTACCACCAAATGCTTTGGCAATTGCAATACCAACTGAAGTTTTGCCTGAACCACAGACACCCATGACTACACACTTAAGACTCATGTTTGCTCCAATATTTTATGAAATTAATTTATGGTATAAGTTTAGCACAAAATAAAGGATATGTTACGCATAACATAAAAATTTTCAAAAATTTTTAATTTTATTTTTTTGTTTATTACAAAAACTTTTTATACTTATTTAAAACAATAAATTAAATATTGAGGATATATTTTAATAAAAGCTTGTTCGACATCCTCCCTATCTGTATAAAGGAGGATGTATTTGCAGAATTTAATTTGAAGTATCTAAAGGCGAGAAGCTCTTTACTAAATCATCTATTGCTTTAATCTGCTTTAAGAAAGCCTCCGTGCAATGTAAAGGCAAAGCTGATGGACCATCGCAAAGAGCTTTTTGTGGGTAAGGATGGGCCTCAATAAATAGACTTGAAAGACCTGTTGCCATTCCTGAACGAGCTAGCTCTGTAATTTGTGAACGGCGTCCAGCTGATGCCTGAGATAATGGATCACGACACTGTAATGCATGTGTGGCATCTAATACAATCGGAAGACCATCAGAAACCTTCTTCATTACGCCAAGCCCTAGCATGTCAACGATCAAATTGTCATAACCAAAGCAAGATCCTCAACAATATTTACAATCTGATTTGGACTTAAGAATTGAGGTTTTTTTATGTTTATAACCTTTTTAGTACGAGCTAATGCTCCGACAAGATCTGTCTGGCGGGCTAAAAATGCAGGTAACTGCAGTATATCTGCAACCTCAGATACTACCTCACACTGATAAACTTCATGCACATCTGTTATAACCGGTACATTAAATTCACTTTTGATTTTTTTAAAAATCTGCATGCCTTTATCAAGGCCAGGTCCCCTATATGAACTAGGTGATGAACGGTTTGCCTTATCAAAAGATGCTTTAAATACATAAGGAATTTTTAGCTTATCTGTTACTTTGACAAAATGCTCACAAACTTTTAAAGCAAGATCTTCACTTTCTAAAACATTCATTCCGCCTATAAGAACAAAGGGACGATCATTTGCAAATTTGATGTTGCCAACTTCAATGCACTTTTGCTGCATAGCCAATCCTTTTTATAAAATAATAACCTAAATGATTATAACTAAAAAACACAGGTAAAACCTGGTTTTTTAAAGAAACTCCCAAAAGCGTGAATATACAAATTTAAGTTCTGAAACTTTTTTTTATCAAGTAGGAGGATATTTCTCTCACTCCTCTCACAACACCGTGCGTGCTTATCGGCATACGGCGTTTCCCATACGATAGAAGGTTAGCACCTCACTTTAGATCTGAGCTCAACTAGTTCTATACTAAACCATCCTTCTTTTGATTTCCTTATACCTCTTACAGCTTTTCTTCCACTGTTCCCACAGTAGATGACGTACTCTAAAATCCATGGCAGAAGACCATCTACGAGGAATAGCTCTCGTAAAGTAGTTTACCCATCAGAGGATGTATGTTCTTAGAAGTTAATGCTACTTATCATTTATCTATCTACAACAGCTCGACTGCATCCTTAGCATTACCCTCACGTT
>CALFLJ010000179.1 GCA_937880335.1 uncultured Succinatimonas sp. | reverse complement strand
TTATTTAACATGGTTCGAGTTAGGGTATTTCTCATCAGAATGGGGCGATGATTAGGAACTCTTAATGTAGTATTGGTGGTGACAATTAGCTGGTATTCTAAAGTTTCAGCATTAGCGTTTATTGAAGCAATAGGGGTTGAAACAATAGGTGATGGTATAACTAAAGTTGGAACTGATTCTTGCGCTTTATAATCTGAGGAAAATTGGGAGTTTACCTTAATTCCTGTTACTTCTAGATTGTGAACTACCTTTTTATAGAAAGGATTATGGTAATCACCGGATACATTTATACTCTTAAAAGTATCTTGAAGTTGAGCTTGATTTGGAAGTTGAAAACCACAACCACCTAAAAAGCCAATACCTAAAGTCAGGAGCAAAAATTTTTTTAAATTCATATCGAAGCCTTCTATAAATCTGCTCCTTAAAAAAGGAGCAGAATGTAATTAGGCAACCACGATATTTACGAGGCGACCTTTAACATAAATAGTCTTTTTAATGCTCTTTCCATCGGTAAATTTCATTACTTCAGGCTTTGCCAAAACAGTTGCAATTACGTCTGACTCAGAGGCATTTGGATCGACATTAACACGAGATCTAACTTTACCGTTTACCTGTACAACTAAGGTAATTTCATCTGCCTTTAATGCTTCAGGATCAACCTTAGGCCATGAGGCTGTATCGATATCATTAGTATGACCTAACATCTTCCAGAGCTTAAAGCAGATGTGAGGGGTAATTGGATAAAGCATTAGTACAACCGCTGAGTAAATCTCGTGGCGTAAAGCAATGCTTTGCTCATCGTCAGAGGTAAACTTTGATACTAAGTTTAATAACTCCATGATTGCTGCTATTGCAGTATTAAAGGTCTGACGACGACCTATGTCATCGGTTACCTTGTCAATTGTTACATGTAACTCATGACGGTAGCGGCGCTGCTCTGGGGTAAGTTTAGATAAATCTAAATCCTTAGGAGTACCTAACTGAGCTAAATCAGCAACTTGACTGAAAAGCTTTCTTAAGAAACGCTGCGATCCTTCAACACCTGATTGACGCCATTCTAAGGTAAGTTCTGCAGGAGATGCGAACATTAAGAACAAGCGGACGGTGTCAGCACCATACATATTAACCATGTTTTCAGGATCAATACCGTTTGACTTGGATTTTGACATCTTAATCATGCCTTCGTGGTGAAGCTCATGACCTTCTTTATCAATTGCCTTGGTGATATTTCCTTTATCGTCACGAGTTACAATTGCATCTAAAGGGTTAACCCATGATTTGGTACCATTTTCATCTAAGTAGTAGAAGGCATCCGCTAATACCATGCCCTGGCAGAGTAAACGCTTAAATGGCTCATCATACTTGACCATATTAGCGTCACGCAAAAGCTTAAAGAAGAAACGAGAATAAAGAAGATGTAAAACAGCGTGCTCAATACCACCAATATATTGATCAACAGGAAGCCAATAATTAGCAGCATCCTTGTCAAACATTTCTTTTTCATCTCTTGGAGAGCAATAACGAGCATAATACCAAGATGATTCCATAAAGGTATCAAAAGTATCAGTTTCACGAGTTGCACTCTCACCTCTGTAAGTGGTCTTATACCAAGATTCATCTGTCTTAAGCGGGGAGATAACTCCATCAATTTTTACATTTTCAGGAAGTTTTACTGGTAAGTTTTCAGGATCCTCAGGTACAAGTTCACCAGTCTTGTCAATGGTGAGCATTGGGATAGGAGCTCCCCAATAACGCTGACGGGAAATACACCAATCGCGTAAACGATAATTTACCTTACGTTCTGCACATCCCATTTGCTCAAGCTTTTTACCAATAGCATCAAAGGCCTGTTCAAAGTTTAAGCCATCAAATTCGCCTGAATTGTAGGCAATGCCGTGCTCAACATAAGCCTCTTTTGAAATATCGGCCTCTTCTTTATCCTGAGGGCGGATAACAGGGAATATTTCAATACCGTATTTTTTGGCAAATTCGTAATCACGCTGATCATGGGCTGGAACGGACATTACGGCACCGGTACCGTAATCCATGATTACAAAGTTTGCAACATAGATAGGAACCTTGCGACCATTGATTGGATGGATGGCATAAAGACCTGTGGCCATGCCTTTTTTCTCCATGGTTGCAATATCAGCTTCTGCAAACTTCTGGGTACGACATTCTTTGCAAAAAGCCTCAAGTTCAGGATTTGTTTCGCAACATTTTTTAACTAAAGGATGGTTTGCGGCAATTGAAATATAGGTAACACCCATAAAGGTATCAGGACGGGTTGTGTAGACAGTAAATTTGTCATCAGAACCGTCAACCTTAAAAGTGATGTTCAAGCCCTCAGATCTTCCGATCCAATTGCGCTGCATGGTACGAACACGCTCAGGCCAGCCATCAAGCTTATCAATATCATCTAAAAGCTCTTGTGCATAGGCGGTAATTTTAAGGTACCATTGAGGAATTTCTCTAAGCTCAACTTTGTGGCCACAGCGCCAGCAACATCCATCCTCTACCTGCTCATTAGCTAATACAGTGTGATCAACCGGGCACCAGTTAACTGTTGAAACTTTTTTGTAAACCAAGCCACGCTTGTAAAGCTCGCCAAAGAATTTCTGCTCCCAGCGATAATATTCAGGATGACATGTTGCAACCTCACGAGCCCAGTCATAGGAAATACCTAAGGATTTTAATTGCTTCTTCATATAAGCAATATTTTCGTATGTCCAGTCACCTGGCTGACGGTTATTTTTAATAGCTGCATTTTCAGCAGGCATTCCGAAGGCATCCCATCCTATTGGGGCTAATACGTTTTTACCTAAGAGACGTTGGAAACGGGCAATAACATCACCTATGGTGTAGTTACGCACGTGTCCCATATGGAGTCGTCCTGATGGGTATGGGAACATTACAAGGCAGTAATATTTTTCCTTATTAGGATCTTCTTTAACTTGGAAGGTTTTATTTTCTTCCCAGTAGTTTTGTACTTCAGGCTCAATTTCCTGAGGATTGTAGGCAACTTTATTGGCTGACATTAACTGTAGCTCCGCAAGATTAATTTAGACATCGCATGATTTCGATGTTTTTGTTCGCAAAATAATCATATATTTTGCCACATCTCACAAATTTATGCGATTTTTTCGGATAATTTTCCTAAAAGCACCAATTTTAGTACGATTTAAAATTTGAATTATGGCTAATTAAAAGGAGTTTTATATTTTTTGATGAGTACTAACAAGATGATATTTAAGACTTTTATATCCCCTGGCTCAAAATTTGTGAAGGTTTTATATAATTAAAAAAACCAGGGGGGGGAGGATTTTAATTTAGGCTTTTACCTCATTGTCAAGTTTTCCAAATTCCAGGAAATCCTTACAATTTTGCAGAGTTGTTGTCACGATATTAGTCATAGCCTCATTAGTAAAGAAAGCCTGATGTGATGTAACTAATACATTGTTATAACTTAAAAGTCTTGCCAGTTTATCGTCGGTTATAACCTTATCTGATTTATCTTGATAGAAATATGTTCTCTCATCCTCATATACATCAAGGCCTGCAGATCCTATCTGACCTGATTTTAAACCATCAATTAATGCCTGAGTATCAATAAGCGGGCCTCGACCTGTATTTATGATCATGACACCCTTTTTCATCTTGGATACTGCGTCTGCGTTGATTAAATGACGATTTTCTTCGGTAAGAGGACAGTTTAATGATATAACATCCGCTCTACTGTAAAGTTCATCTAAGCTTACATATTCAACATTATTATTTTTTGCATACTCAGCATCAGGATAAATATCATAAGCTACAATATTCATTCCAAAGCCTTGCAGGATTCTGATTAGAATGCGAGCAATTTTTCCTGTACCCACAATACCGGCTGTTTTACCATGTAGGTCAAAACCCATAAGTCCATTTAAGGTGAAATTTCCATCTCTAGTTCTTAAGTAGGCACGGTAGGTTTTGCGGTTTAGTGACAAAATTAGGGCTACAACGTGTTCTGCTATTGCGTAAGGGGAATAGGCTGGTACTCTTACAACCCTAATACCCAATTCCTGAGCTGCCTTTAGATCTACGTTATTAAATCCAGCACAACGCAGCGCAAGGAGTTTAACTCCGTTTGCAGACAAAATACTTAAAACCTCACGATCAGCCCTATCGTTTACAAAAATACAAACAGCTTTTGCTCCTAAAACTTGTGATGCATTATGGATGTCTAAGAAAGAGCGATGGTATTGTAAATCAAAATTAAAGTTTTCTTTTGCGTTTATTTCAGAGAAAAGGTGGCGGTCATAGCTATGTGTGCCAAAGAATGTAATTTTCTCGCTCATAATTAAGTCTCCAAAGAAAAAAGCTTAGAAATTTAAGCTTCTATGTTTTGTTTTAATCAAAGTTAATTCTCATTTTTAATGTATGGCAATTAAAAAATAAAAAAATTTTTTTAAGTTAGAGAAATTACATTTAATTTACTGATATTTAAGAAAATAAAAAAACTTGCCATTATGGTGAAAATAGCATTTGAGTCTATAGTTTTAGACTGTGCTGTTATTTGTGTCTATTTTGTAAATTAGGAACTTTTAACTAAGAATTAAGATTTATCAAAAACTTTTATCTATAGTTTGTTTAAAACTATATATTTATTTAAATAAAGATCTAAGGTCTTTTATGAAGGCATTAAAAAAATTAGCTTTAGCTTTGAGTGTTTTGGTAGCTTGTACACAAGTGCAGGCTTTTAATTCTTACGAATTAAAAAGTGGTCATCGTTTGTTTGGTGAGGAAAGTGTTTATTATGTTTCCCCAAATGGAACTACCACTTTAGAGTATGTTGCTGCTAAATATTCTTTAGGTTTGTCTAATATGATAGAGGCCAACCCCTGTGTTGATCCTATCGTACCTTTGCGAGGCACATCTCTTATCATTCCTAATAGACTAATTTTGCCAGATACAGTACAAGAAGGAATTATTTTAAATTCAGCTGAAATGCGCCTTTACTATTATCATGATGGTTTAGTTGAGGTTTATCCAATAGGCATAGGACAGCTAGGCAATGATACTCCCATAAATTGGATCACAAAGGTAGAACGTAAAAAAGCCGGTCCAACTTGGACACCGACTGCTGCTATGCGAGCTGAGTACGCTGCAAAAGGTGAGATTTTACCTGCTGTAGTACCTGCAGGCCCTGATAATCCTATGGGGCTTTTTGCATTATACATAGGGCGTCTTTATGCAATTCACGGTACTAATGCTGAATTTGGTATTGGTCTTAGAGTAAGTCATGGCTGTGTACGCTTACGCAATGAGGATAATGAAAACTTGTTTTATAAAGTACCTGTAGGTACCAGAGTACAATTTATAAATCGTCCTATAAAATATACTACAGAGCCTGATGGCAGTATTTACATTGAGGTTCATCAGCCTCTTTCAAGATCAGAGGCTGAATTTGAGAATTTTGATAGTAATACGCCTTTTGATTTTACTAAAGAAGATTTAGAGTTTTTTAAAAATCCTTTAATTGATCAGGAAATATTAAACCGAGCTTTACATGAACGAAGTGGCAGGCCTGTATTATTAAATCCGGCTAAGTTTTAGTTATGAGAAGACGAATAGTTGTATTATCAAGTGCAATTGCAGTAATAGCTACTTCTTTATGGGTAATTTACAATTATCCTAAAGATGTAAGTACTATATCAGATGGCCATGATAATGTGACTATTTCTACCCTTTTAGGACAAACGCGACATTACAACGATTTTTTTTTAAAGGAAAATCTTTTTGCCTTAGATGCTCTTACTTATCCTGATGAGATAGAGCGTATTTACAAAGAGAATGTTACTTCGTGGCACATACCTAAAAAAATAGAAAGGGATAATCTTGCAGTAAATTCAAAGCAAACTGCTTTAACTATGCTAACTTGGATTTTCCGCGAGTATGTTAGTGGAAATAAAACTTATCATATCCCGATTGTCTATCATAAAGGTAGCATACCCCCTCAAGTTAAGGCCTTTGATAAGAACTATAAAGAGCTACCTTACATTGGGATGAGAACTCTTGAGGCATCACTAAAAAAAGGGGGAATAAATGAAGCGGGGCGACTATACGGCATAATTGAAAGCTCAAGTCTTATCCCTTTTCAAAGTCAAAGTATAAATCAAGGTTTAATTGCCGATCAAATTCCACAAAATGGTGTATATCAGGATATAAACTATCACATATATTGGGCATTACCTCGCCTTTTAGGTTTTTTCACTAATTCAGATAAGAATGGATTTCGTTATCCTTTGTCATCTTTAGACAATCATCTTTACATTACAAATTTAAATCGTTTTGTATTTAGTAAGGACAGTTTTAAAAATATCTTTAAAGGGGTAAAAGATGATGAGCGTTTTCTGGAGTTTAAAGGGGTAAGTGTTAACTCAACCTTAGATAATTATAATTTTAATCCTAAAGCTAAAAATGTTCACCTTTTAGTTAATTTAGATAAAAAGGGTGAGGTTAGCCTAAAACTGCGTAATACCATTTTGTCAGACAGTGATTTTGTAAATTATGGTTTTTATTCTGAGGTAGAGCTATCTTTATTAAGAGATTTAGGTTACAACATCTATCCAAGAGAGTTTTATGGAAGCAGTATTTACACCTCAGGAAATTTAAATGATCTCCAGAAGATTTTGATTACAAGTGGTTATTTTTCATGGAACGAAAGCTCTAAAATATACAATCGGGATGAGGTATCTTTTGTTCCATTGAGTGTTGGAACCCATATTTATGGAAATTACAATGAAGTTAGGCAACAGTCTGCTATAGCTTCAATGGGGTATGGATCTGTAGGTGTTCGTATTGATGGAGTTGGAAATAGTTTAATCTTACCTAAAAAAGGTGTCATTGTTGAAAACGGAGTTGGTGCAACCGGTATTGCGGTTACCTATGGCAAGAATAATATTTTGGATCTAAAAGGTGTTATTACTGCAAACAATGATTTAGGTGTAGGTTTACGGTTTGACTTTGGAGATAATTTCAAATCTAACTATTTAGAATATCAGGGATCTTTTATAAGAGCTCGTAGCTTAGATTTTTCCTCAGGACTTTTAACAAAGGAAAAAGCGCAAGAGTGTAAGTTATCAGATGATATAAAAGGCCCCCTTGTAAAAAGAGTAAATCTATCAGGACAGGTTATTGGAAATAAGGCAGCCATTTTAATTGGTGATACAGCGTGGGTATCTGAGATAAACTTTCTTGAGCACGCATCCATAAAAGGCGATATTATTAGTGAATATAAGCCTTTTGTTGATGAAAATTGGATTTATGTACAGCCTAAAGATAGTGAAAACAAGCTTATAAGTGCCCGTTTTCAGCTTATGCCACAGGTTAATTTTTTAAGCGGTATTAAAATAGGGAATTCCTCGTTTTTTGAATTACTCAAAACCAAGTTAAATTTTGGGGGAAAATCTGATGGAGGGGAGTCTTTAGTTAATAATATGGGATTTTACTCAGGAGATCCTAGAGCTTATGTTGATGTCAGCGGTGACATAAAAGGTTCACAATTTGATATTAATGTTTTAGGCGGTGTAGCCTTAGTTGATGGCGAGATAGATGTGAATTCTGTGACTGTGTCAGATTCTTCATTTCATGTAAATGCACCTGAGAGTGGGGTTATTAGGATGGAAAAACTCTACCTAGATAGTGGCGCATCTTTGAATATTTCAAACGGAAGAGCTAATAATGTTATTGTAAATAAATCAGCATTTATCTCAAACAGTTCAGTTATAAAAGTTGATACAGATGAGTTAGGAACGATTTTAGATAATATTTATCTTGAAGGTAATAATGTTATAGCAAGTAAAAGAATCCGTATTGAACCTTGTGTAAGTTACGCCCAAATTAAACATTTTAATGCAGATCCTAAAGCTTTATTGTCTTATGTAAACCGCTTTGTAGTAAATGCATCCGTTAAATTTGCCAGATATGGTATTTCTGTACAATTCCCAGAGCACATATGGTATAAATCTGGCTTTATGGGGCGTAAGTTGAAGTGTACAGGAAGAGGTTGTAGAGTAGGTAGTTTTATTGGTAACAACCAAAAGTTGGTAGATGTAAGTTCACTACCACCTTGGCGTATTGCTTTAAGTCTTATTGGCAGTTTAATGCTTATTTTGAGTATGTATTTTTGGGCAAAAAAGCATAAAGGGGAAAAAGGAAAAGCTCAAGAACTTTGATAAACAAAAAGGGAGGTTAAAATTTCCCTCCCTAAAAATTTTAGAACTTTAAATTAAGTTCATTCCTAAATCCTTACATTCCTTACGCATGTCATCAGGCCAGATACTAGCTTGAATCTCACCTATATGAGCTTTGTGTAATAAGATCATGCAAAGACGACTTTGTCCTATACCACCGCCTATAGATAAAGGTAATTCATCATTTAAAAGCTTCTTGTGGAAATATAGTTCCTTACGCTCAGTCTTACCTTCTAATTCTAATTGTTTTAATAATGCTTTTTTATCAACACGAATACCCATTGATGATAACTCAAATGAGCGATTTAAGATTGGATACCAAATTAAGATGTCGCCATTTAAACCCATAGTTCCTTTTTCGTTGATGGTAGACCAATCATCATAGTCAGGTGCACGTCCATCATGTTTTTGCCCGTTAGAAAGCTTACCACCAATTCCGGTTAGAAAAACAGCACCGTACTTCTTACAAATGAGATCCTCTCTTTCCTTTGGAGTTTTGTCAGGATACATTTGCAATAATTCTTCGCTATCTACAAAAGTAATATCAGATGGAAGGAATGGCTTTAAGCACTGGAACGACTCGCATGCTAAATATTCAGTACGTAATATTGCTGCATAAATACATTTTACAACTTTTTGCAAATGTTCCATTGTTCTGTCTTCTTCATTTATAACAGCTTCCCAATCCCACTGATCAACGTATAAAGAATGCAGATTATCTAATTCCTCATCAGCACGAATGGCATTCATATCGGTATAGATGCCGTAGTGAGGTTCTACTTTGTATTCAGCTAAGGATAAGCGTTTCCATTTTGCTAATGAATGGACAACCTCTGCACGAGCATCGCCTAGATCCTTAATAGGGAAAGTTACAGCTCTCTCTACACCATTAAGATCATCATTGATACCTAAGCCCTTTAAAACAAATAAGGGAGCAGTAATTCGACGTAATCTAAGCTCAGTGGCTAAATTTAACTGAAAAAAGTCTTTGATAAGTTTAATTCCATGTTCTGTTTGAACGGGATCTAATAAGGCTTTGTAGCCTTGAGGACGAATAATTTTACTCATAATTATTTAAATCTTATATTAGCCTATGCTCTTAAAACTATGGTATGAGTATATCATTTAAGAGCGTTCTTAATTTCATATAAATTAGTCATTTGCACTATAAAATGTCAAAATAGCGAAAATAACTTTTTTGGGGCAGAATTCTAACAAAAATAGAGCAATAATTTTTTTTGCTTTAAACTGCGTTTAAGATTAAATTTTATTATTTTTAGTGTTTAATCTTAAGTTTTTTACGGTCTTACAATTTTTTGTAAGGTATCATTTAATTTATCTTCCTTTTTAAGTCCAAAGGCAATTCCTGATACTAGTAAAATTGCAATAAGAATACAAACACCAAAATCACCAAATCTGGCATAGGGAGTAAGGCCATAGCTTGGGGTAAATTTAACTTTTAAAACACTCTGAGTTTCAAATTTCAAACTGTCAACTATATTTCCCCTCTTGTCAATTAAAGCTGTAAAACCACTGTTTGTAGCTCTTAGCATTGGTTTTTGTAGTTCCATAGAGCGCATACGAGCCATATCTAAATGTTGATAGGGTGCTCTAGTAGGACCAAACCAGGTGTCATTACTTATCATTAATATTCCTGATGTTTCTTTGTTATTTAGTCTTGATATAACCTCAGGATAGATAGCCTCATAGCAAATAGCAGGAGTAAACAGTAAGCCTCCTGCTAAAATGGGAGACTGATCTTTAAGACCATTACTAAATGATGACATAGGAATATTAAAAATTTTACCTAATGGTCTTAATATAGATTCAAAGGGGACAAATTCACCAAAAGGCACTAATTTGCGTTTGTTGTAGGTAGTAAAGTCTTTTATCTGTTCATCTTTACCTAGTACAAACATTGAGTTATACGCTTTATTGTTGCTGTCTGAACTTATGATTCCGGTGACAAGATTTGTTTTATTTTCAAATGCTATTGCATTTAAGTCAGATAGCAGTTGAAGGTTTGATCCAATTCTCATCGGAAGTGCTGACTCAGGCCAGATTATCAGATCATTCTTTGAAAAAAGATCTTGACTTAATGACCATAAGGTACCAACAATCATGTCCACATAATCCTGGCTGTAGGATAATACCTGTGGGATGTTTGCCTGTACCATTGCTACATTAAGCGGTTTTTTACCGTCATTGACGTAATTTACTGAAGATGTGAATGAGCCTATTGCAAGGATTAAGCATACTATTGGCAAGTATAGGAATTTACGCATAACTCCTAATGTTAAAGCTCCAACAGTAAAAAATAATATAGTATTAAGTCCTCTTACACCTAAAATGGGAATATAACCTAGAAACGGACTTGCCTCAATTAAAGTATTTCCGACATACATCCATGGAAAGCCTCCAAAGATGTAACCTACAATAAAGTCTGCTATGGAGAAAATTGCTGGTATAAATGCACAAAGGAATAAGCCATCCCTGTTTTTACAGAGCTTCTTAGAAATAACAGCACCTATTGCATAGGGCAGGGCAAGATAGCAAGAAAATATAGTAATAATAGGCCAAACAGCAAAGGGACTCATTTCTCCAAAGCCTTCCATTACAAAGGAAAGCCAATTTAGTGTTATGAGATTAAGACTTAAAAAGTAAAATAAAGTTGTAAAAAAAACAGCTTTTTTAGTTTTTAGTTTTGTAATTAAAACAAATAAACCTACTAATGTAGCCATTGTTACAGGCCACATTCTATAAGGGGCGTATCCTAAAGTTGCTATAAGACCTAAGACAATTGAAATAAAGCTTGATCCTAAGAAACTTAATGAAATTTCAGTAAGTTTTTTTCCACTAGGAAAAATTGCCATGAGCAATAATAAATATTTTTGCATATAGTTTTATTTAAATATCCTCATTTTCATCTTCATAATCAGGAGACACTGTTACCTCAAGCTCATGGATTTGCTTTGTTGAAGCCTTAGTTACTTTAAAGTTAAGTTTACCTAAACTTAAGGTTTCTCCTTGATGAGGAAAGCGACCTAGAATATGCAAAATTAAGCCCGCAATAGTTCCTACTTCAGCCTCTGGCAGTTTTACTTTAAAGTATTCTTTAAAGTCCAAAATAGGGGTTGTACCTTGTACTTTAAATACATTTTCCTCAGCAGTTGCTACAATGAAATTAGGATCATGAGCATTGACCTCATATTCATCCTGAATATCGCCTACTATAAGCTCAAGAATATCCTCAATTGTAACAAGACCGCAAACTCCACCAAATTCATCAACTACTATGGCTATATGGAAACGTTTTTGCTGGAATTCCTCAAGTAAAGCATCCACATGTTTTGATTCAGGCACAATCATAGCTTGACGTAAAAGAGAACGAATTCCTCCTTCAAGCTTTTTTAGACCGCAAGCGTAGGGTAATAAATCCTTAGCCATTAAAATGCCTGCAACATGATCCTTATCCTCAGAGATTACCGGATATCTTGAGTGTCCGTATTTGTCAATTATAGAAATCACTTCAATAAGTGAACTTGAGACATTTATAGTAACTATCTCTGATCTTGGAATCATCACATCGTTTACTCTCAAACGTGCAATATCAAAAACACCTGAAATCATATCTTCAGTGGATTCATTGATAATTTCACGCTCAGATGCCTCATGTATAACCTCAGCTAAATCTTTTTTATCCTGAGGTTTTAATGAACGTAAAAAGCGAGAGAATAAATGCTCGCGCTTATTATTGTTTTCCTTATGTTCTTGCATGGTAAGTTAGTATTCGTCGTCTTTATATGGATTAGGATAGCCTAAAAGTTCAACAGCTCTAACCTCTAATGGTTCCATTATTTTTGCATCTTCATCTTCTATATGATCATAACCTAAAAGGTGAAGACAACCATGGACAATTAGATGTGCTAAGTGTTCTTCTAATGTTTTGTTTTGTGTTATGGCTTCTTTTTCCAGAACATCATAGCAAATAATTAAGTCACCAATTAATGGTAATGTTATTCCTTGAGGGCATTCAAATGGGAATGAAAGTATGTTTGTTGGTTTATCTATATTGCGATAAGCGGCATTTAGCTCCTTAATTTCCTTACTTTCTACAAAGCGAATGGTAAGTTCACAGTCATCCTTTCTTCCGCCTAAAGTTAAAGCTTCATAAGCCCATTTTTCAAAAGTTTCAATTTTAGGTAAATCGACGTCTTTTTCTAAGGCGTTTTGTAAGTCTATATTTACATTCATACTAAAACCTTAGTCTTCTTTGACATTAATGGAAATCGATTCTTGATTTTCTTTAGAGGAATAATTTTTATTATTGTTATACGATTCCTTATTGTTGTGTTCTTTATCGTATTTATCGTAAGCATTAACAATTAAAGCTACAACAGGATGTCTTACCACATCAGAAGATTGGAAAAATGTAAATCCAATTTCGTCAATTCCTTTTAAAACATCAATAGCATGTTTTAAACCAGATTTAATGTTACGAGGTAAATCTATCTGAGAGGGATCTCCTGTGATTACAGCATGAGAATTAAAGCCTATACGTGTTAAGAACATTTTCATCTGTTCTATAGTGGTATTTTGCGCCTCGTCTAAAATGATGAAGCTATCATTTAAGGTACGACCTCTCATATAGGCCAAAGGCGCTATTTCTATAATCTGTTTCTCAATGAGTTTTTCTACTTTTTCAAAACCTAAAAGCTCAAACAAAGCATCATAAAGAGGTCTTAAATATGGATCTACCTTTTGCGACAAATCTCCAGGTAGGAAACCTAGTTTCTCTCCAGCTTCAACTGCAGGTCTTGTAAGAATAATGCGTCTTACCTCATTGCGTTCAAGAGCATCAACTGCAGCTGCTACTGCAAGGTAGGTTTTGCCTGTGCCTGCGGGACCTACACCAAAGCAGATATCAGTAGCGTTAATTTTATGAATATAGTCAGTCTGATTTTCACTACGCGCTTTAACAAAACCTCGTTTAGTTTTAAAGTTGGCAGCTTCATGATAAAGGTGTGAAATTTCTGCATTTATTTTCTTTTTAGAATAGTCAAGATCATCCTGCTCAATATGCGTAGCTTCAGTGATTGCCAAATGAACCTTTTGCGGGTCAAGCTCTTGAGGATGTTTTTGTGCTTTTATAGGCTGTGTCTCAAGGTAGAGTGATTTTAATAGCCCTACTGCGCATCGTGTTTTATGAGTCTCACCTTCAACTTTAAAATGAGCTCCACTATAAGAAATTTTAACTCCTAAACGGCGCTCAACCTGTTTTAAATTATCGTCCTCAGGTCCAACGAAATAAGCTAAGCGCTCTTTGTCACAAGGCTCTAAAACAAAATCCTCTGCTATAAATTTGCCCATTTTATATAATTTCCGCTCTTAAAGTGTGAGCAATCACACCTGTAATTTTTACTTTAACCATTTGACCTATTAAGTCTTTATTTCCTTTAAATACTGTAATTCGACCATTTGAGGCTCTAGATTTAAGCTCGCTTTCATCTTTTCTTGAGATGCCTTCAACTAAGCCCTCTTGTACAGATCCAATAAGAGCCTGTCCGTTTCTTTGTGTGCTTTTCTCAAGTTCGTCCTGAAGTCGATAAAGTCTTTGTTGTTTTATTTCAAAGCTTGTGTCGTCAGGGTATTCTGCAGCAGGAGTTCCTGGTCGTTTAGAATAAATAAAGGAGAAACTTTGATCAAAAGCAATTTCTTTTACAGCTTTCATTGTCTCCTCAAAGTCGTCATCACTCTCTCCTGGGAAACCAACAATAAAATCTGAAGAAATGAGCACGCTTGGACGGGCCTCTCTTAATTTTTTAACTAAAGTCTTATATTCTTCTACTGTATAGCGTCTGTGCATCAGACCTAATATTCTGTCAGAACCACTTTGAATAGGAACATGTATCTGATCGGAAATTACAGGCAGATCTTTTATTGCTTTTACAATGTCATCTGTAAAATCCATTGGGTTTGATGTGGTAAAGCGAATTCTTTTTACATTAGGCAAAGCTGCAACTTCATAAAGTAAGGTGGCAAAATCGCATTCACTTCCGTCTTTAAAAATCCCATGATAGGAATTAACATTCTGTCCTAGAAGGTGTATTTCCTTAACCCCGTTGTTTAGATATTCACGGCATTCATTTAAAATATCTTCTACAGGACGGGAGATTTCCTCACCTCTTGTGTATGGAACAATACAGTAGGTGCACTTGTTCGAGCATCCTTCCATAATGGTAACAAAGGCCGAGAAGCCTCGGGCACCTGGTGAGGGAAGAGCATCAAATTTATCAAGAGAGCTTGCCTCAACATCAACACAGCTTTTACCTGAGCTTATAAATTTACTTATAAGAGAGGGAAGTCTGTGTACAGTTCTAGGTCCAAATACAATATTTATTTTTTTATTTTGTAATACGAGTTTTTCTCCAAGCTCAGATCCTACACAACCACCTAAGGCAATTATGGTATCTTTTTTTATAAGTCCTTGATGAGTCCATGTTTCTATCTGTTTAAAAACTCTGTTTTCAGCTTTTGCTCGTACTGCGCAGGTGACAAAAACGACTATTTTGGCCAGTTGAGGTTCTGCAACTTCAACAAAACCTGAGGCCTGTAGTAGATCACGAATTCTATCGCCATCATAAACATTCATCTGACAGCCAAAAACAGCTACATAGAAGGTGCCATTTTGCATTAATGGTTTATCTTTAAGATCTATTTTAAAGGTATCGGTCATTTTAAATATCTTATAAATTAAGGTTGAATTGGCATTGTACAACGCTTTAAAATTGCTTTCATTAAGGAGTAATCTCCCACCATACCAGCAACTGATGCTGTGATCATTTCTTGAACATTGGTGTACTCATAATTTAGCTTAAATTCATTCTCTAAGAATAATTGGCGCATAAATTCTCTCTGAGCTCTACCATTCCCCTCACGAAATGGGTGTAAACAATTAATCTCGCACATATAGTAGGCTCCTCTTTCACAAATTTCCTCCTGACTTAGGTTTTTTAAAAAGTTTTCTTCCTTAAGTTTTAAGAAAATTTGTTTTGCAGAGCTTTCTATATATTGAGCATTACAAAATAGCACATCTTTTTTAGAAATATTACATGTGCGAATCTCACCGGCCCAATCATATATATCGTTAAAAAGGTGGAAATGTATTTTTTTGAGCTTTTTAAAGTCAAAAGTTCCTTTGAGAGGATTTTTGTAGAGATCAATAAGGCGAGCACCACAGATGACACGTTCAACTTGTTCAAGTTTGTCTGGATTACGAATATTAAATTTATTTATAAGTACGTCTGTTTTAGGATAGCAGTAAGGATCCTGATCTAGTTTTAACTGCAAAATTCACGCTGCCTTGATGTCATTTATAGATTCTAACAAACAGTTTTGTAACTCTTTAAAGCTTATCAAACCTTTTTCATATTGGGTTAAAAGCTGTTCTTCAAATTTTTCTAAATGTAGATTTTCTAATTCTAAAGTGGCTTTTATTTCATCGAGCAACATATATATAAAAGGCCTCAAGGCTCAGTAAATTCAATAAAATTACAGGCTTGATTATAACATAAAAAGCCTGTTCTTAATGAATGAAAGAGCTTTAGCATCACTTGTTTAGAACATATTATTTTATATTATTACGAATTAAGCTTTGTTTTATATTTTAGAATTTTTTATTCTATTATTATTTTTTAGAAACTTTAATTATTTATATAAGTAAAGTAAGTAATAAACTATTTAAAACAATCTATGTCAAAAAAAAATCCCCTAAACCTTAAAGTTATTAGGGGATATTATGCAGTCAGTAATTTAATTTGTTCCTATAGAACTTTAGCGTCAATTACTTCAAGTTCTATGTGTAAAAGATCTTTATCAACCTCAGCTACAATCTCGATATTCTGATCTTTACTTATAAATGACCAGTCCTTATCATCATCTAGTTCTACTTCAATTTTGTCATTATTTTTATCGGTAAACTCGTAATTATCGCCATGTATGTGTGCTGTAAGACGTCCTTGTACAACTACAACATCATGATCTTTTGCATTATCTAATATTTCTGCAACAGTTTTTGCCTGAGCGTTATTAAAGCCTTGTGGAGCCATATTGGTAGCTTGGTTATTGTTAAAACCTGAAACATTTTTAGGCTCTGCAAAACTTAGAGTTGAGACTAAACTTGTAGTAGCTAATACGACAACAGCAATACAGGATAATTTGTTCATAAAAACTCCTTTTAATATTTATTTTTCTTTATTTTAAATATGAAAACTTAGCCTTAAATTAGCGTTAATGATAATAATTATCGATACTAGTTTTTTTTAAGTTAGATTTGATTTATTACATATTATCTGTAGTAAGGACAATCGTAATGGTAGTATGGACAATCTTCAAAATGACGTTGATGTCTGCCATGACGATATCCATCAATAAATCCGTCTTTTGGACTTAAAGGACGTGCTTTTTTTACAATAAGCTCATCCTTGCCAATTTTTTTCATATATAAAGCTACAATTTCAATAGGTTCATCTTTTGCAATATAAGACCAGTTTCTTTTATTAGAGAGTTTTACTACTATAGTTTTATTATCTAAATCCTGAAATTCGTAGTCCTCTCCTCCAAAATACTTAACTAATTTACCTCTTACTATTACAGTCTCTTTGTCCTTTGCCTTATCTTTTATTTCTTTTATATTTTTATAAATAACATCAGAAAAACCCCCAGGTCCCTGAGCTATCTCATCTTTAGGTCCTAAATCGTCAAATCCACGAACTGTATTTGCAGCATTTGCACTTAAAGCTACGCCAAACGCTAAAGTTGTGATGATCATTATTTGAGTAAATTTATTCATATTTTTCTCCAAAAGAAATTATCTTGTTTTAAGTTTAGACTCTAAAACTTAGAATAAGATTAGAAAAATATAAGATTTAAAATAATTGTAAATTAAAAGTAAAAATTTTGATTTACATCATAAATAAATGCAAAGGACAAAGAGACTGTAATAGTAAG
>CALFLJ010000178.1 GCA_937880335.1 uncultured Succinatimonas sp. | reverse complement strand
TTCCTTTAAGTCATACCGTGGCATGGGCTCTTTAGCCGCTATGTCTCATGGTTCTGCAGATCGTTATTTCCAGTCTGATAATGCAGCAGATAAGCTCGTTCCTGAGGGTATTGAAGGTCGTGTAGCCTATAAGGGCAGTTTACGTGGTATTATCCACCAGCAGATGGGTGGCTTACGTTCTGCTATGGGCCTTACAGGATGTGCTACTATTGATGAGTTACGTACAAAAGCTCAATTTGTACGTATTACCTCAGCTGGTATCCATGAGTCTCATGTTACCATCACCAAGGAAGCTCCTAACTATCAGAGCCACGCCTAAATGCTTTAACAAGACGCGCATTGGCGCGTCTACCTTTATGACTTAAAGCTTTGAGATTATTATGTCCGCACCGAACATTCATTCTGAAAAAATCTTAATTCTCGACTTTGGTTCCCAAGTTACACAGTTAATTGCCCGTCGTGTTCGTGAGATTGGCGTTTATTGCGAAATCTTACCTTATGACGCTGATGTTCAGCTTATGAAGGATTTTGCCCCGCAGGGTATTATTCTTTCAGGAGGTCCTGAGTCCACTACTGAGGAGGGTTCTCCTCGTGCTCCATCTTGGGTTTTTGAGCAAGGTTTACCGATTTTAGGTATCTGCTATGGTCTTCAGACTATGTCAGTACAGTTAGGTGGTACTGTAAGTAGTTCAAATAAGCGTGAGTACGGTCATGCTTCAGTAGAGATTGTAGCTCCATGCCCTCTTTTTGATGGCTTAACTGATCATGAAGGTCAAAAGCTTTTAGATGTCTGGATGAGCCATGGTGATAAAGTTACCGCTCTCCCAGAGGGCTTTGTCGTCGTTGGTAAAACTGAAACCTGTCCTTATGCTGCTATTTATAATGAGCAAAAGCAGTATTATGGTGTACAGTTCCACCCTGAGGTTACACATTCAAAACAGGGAGGCGAATTCTTACGCCGTTTTGTCATTGATGTCTGCAAGCTCCATGGTTTATGGTCTCCTGATGCCATTATTGAGGATGCCATAGCACGTATTCGTCGTGAGGTTGGAGATAAAAAAGTATTATTAGGCTTATCAGGTGGTGTTGATTCATCTGTCACAGCTTTGCTTCTCCAGCGTGCCATAGGCAAACAGTTAACCTGTGTTTTTGTTGATAACGGCCTTTTACGCTTAAATGAGGGTAAACAGGTTGAGGCCATGTTTGCAAATATGGATCTGAACTTTGTTTATGCTAATGCAGAGGATCGTTTCCTTGAGGCATTAAAGGGGGAGTCAGATCCTGAGAAAAAGCGTAAGATTATAGGTAAGACCTTTATTGATGTCTTTGCAGATGAGGCTCGAAAGCTTGAAGGCGTTGAATTCCTAGCTCAAGGCACTATCTATCCTGATGTAATTGAGTCTGCCGCAGCTAAAACAGGTAAGGCCCATGTTATTAAGTCCCACCACAATGTAGGTGGTCTTCCTGATGATCTCAAGTTCAAATTAGTTGAACCATTAAGAGAGCTGTTTAAGGATGAGGTGCGCAAGATTGGTGTAAGCTTAGGTTTACCTGAGCAGATGGTAATGCGCCATCCATTCCCAGGGCCTGGCTTAGGAGTACGTGTCTTAGGTGAGATTAAAAAAGAGTATTTAGATCTTTTACGTCAAGCCGATGCCATTTTTATGGAAGAGCTTAACAATAGTGGCTGGTATCAGAAGGTCTCTCAGGCTTTCACTGTATTCTTACCTGTACGTGCCGTAGGTGTTATGGGTGATCATCGCAGTTACGATTATGTTGTAAGTTTACGTGCTGTAAAGACTATTGATTTTATGACCGCTAAGTGGGCTGAGCTTCCATATGAGCTTTTAGGCCGCGTTTCTAACCGTATCATAAATGAAATCAATGGCATTTCTCGTGTGGTTTACGATATCTCAGGTAAACCGCCTGCAACCATTGAGTGGGAATAAAACGAAAAATCCGAAAAAGCCAGTAATATCAAGGTCTTCCGGACTTCATCCCCGTGTTCTGATAAGGTTTTGATAAGATTCCACTGAAGTGTAATTATTCTGTGCTTCAAGTGGTTTGTGAGTAAAGAATAATTTCTTATTTCTCA
>CALFLJ010000177.1 GCA_937880335.1 uncultured Succinatimonas sp. | reverse complement strand
AACCCATTGATTATTAGTTTAATTTTGTAAATTTTAAAAATTTTCCAAATTTTTTTTGTGAAGAAGATTTTATAAATCAAAAAAAACTTAAGAAATTTATAAATTTATCAGGCACAATATTTTTATAAAAATTGAACAATTTTATTAGCCAAATAATAAATTTGTATCCTAAAAGACAAGATTATAATAATTATATCTTGCTAAAATAACGGAGATTGCAATGGTAAAAAATCGAACATCAATCATACTTAGTATTCTCATAGCACTTTTTGTTATTTATGGGATTTTTTCTTATAACGGATTAGTTTAGATGGAGGAGAACACATCTGAAAAATGGTCAAATGTTGAGGTACAGTATCAACGTCGCGCTGATCTCATACCTAACCTTGTAAACACGGTAAAAGGATATGCCTCACATGAAAAAGAAACCTTAAAAGAACTTACAGCTTTAAGATCAATGACTTTTCAAAGTACAAACGGTACAAGTCCAACTGCCCATGACATAGAAAAGTTTGAAGAAACTCAAGGTGCAATCTCTAATGCTTTAAGTCGTCTCATCGCAATATCTGAAAATTATCCAGATCTCAAAGCTAATCAAAACTTTTTAGAATTGCAGTCTCAGTTAGAAGGTACAGAAAATCGCATTGCGGTTGCACGTAAAGACTTTAACGATGCCGTACGAGCTTTCAATACAGGTGTAAGGAAATTTCCCAAAAATATCCTGGCCTCACTTTTTGGCTTTGAAACAAAGGCCTATCTTAAGACAAATAAGAATGATCAAATAAATCCCACAGTTTCATTTTAAGTTTTAAGTATGAGTTTATTCAGTAAATCCTCACCTTTAGCTCAATGCTATAGGTCTATTGCTATTTTTACGGCAATATTCTTTATTTTCATTGCCAAAGCCTCAGGTAATGAATTCTATACCGTTGAAACTATTACAAACCCCAAGCAAGAGTCAGCCTCCCATTATGTAAGTGATCCTGCATCAATCCTTTCTGTAGACAGTGTTTCTTACATAAACGAAGAGCTTTCTAAATTAGAAAAAAACACAGGAATTCAAGGGGCTGTTGTTTTAGTCACGTCAATTGGCAAAAGTGATGTCTTTGAGTTTTCTCAGGATCTATTCAGAAAATGGGGTATTGGACGAAAGAGTAAGGATGATGGATTTCTTATTACCTATATTGAAGATCAGCGTGTTATACGTATTCACACAGGCTATGGTCTTGAAGGAGTACTAACAGATTCAATCTGCAAGCGCATACAACAGCAGGATATGATCCCCCTATTTAAAGAGGGAAAAACAGATGAGGGCTTAATTGCAGGCATCGATGCTTTATGTAAGAAACTTTATGCATATGCAAAAGGAGATAAAGGCGAAAGTAGCACAAATTCTGAGACAGGAAATGATGATTTTAAGGAAAACGCTATCACTATCATAGCTACCATAGTTTTGATCCTCGCAATTACAATTGGAGCAGTACTTAAAAACTTCTTTGAAAAGTGTCCAAATTGTGGAAGACGCAAAACTTTAAAAACTATAAAAGAAAAAGTCAAAAATAAACAACGCCGTTCTTACCTTAAAGTAACAAAATGCTGCTCTCACTGTGGCTATGTGGTGGAACATACCTATGATTTAGACGACAGCAATGACGATAACTATCATGGTGTAACAGATAAGTCTAAATATACAAGTTCAGGTGGTAGTTTTGGCGGAGGGAGCTCTGGTGGTGGAGGGGCAAATTCGCGCTGGTAAGCCTTTAAAGGTCAGAGACAATCACATCTTAATTGATTGAGCATTAACACATATTACAAGCTCTAGGAATTTTATATGAAAAATAAAAATATCATACTTCCTCTTGTTTTGGCATTAAGTATTAGTGAAGTTTATGCAACAGATGATGCAAATACGCTCTATAAAACATACGAAACGCTCTTAAATCAAGGGGACTTAAACGGCGCCTATGAAGCTTTAAATAAACGAAGCTCTAAAGATAGAGAAAACTTACAGTATATCTATGATGAAATCTCTTTTCTGATGGAATATTCAAATGATAAAAGAACTGCCATTCCTCTAATAGAGCAGGCTCTAAGTATTGCAGAAGGCAAACAGGATATGTACTGGTTGACTAGGTTAAATGAAATGTTAGCCGGCGCTTTATTTATTGTAGGTGATGCTCCTGCAGCATATGAAACAGGAAAAAAAGCAATTTCTTATTATGAAGGAAAGGACACAGATAAAGAATTTGCTGATATCTGCCAGCTTATGGTAGGGATCTGCACAGCCTTAGAAATGCATGATGAGGCTATATTGTACGGAAAAAATGCCCTTGACGTACGCCTTAAGTTATTTGGTGAAAATAATGAACTTGTGGCTAGTACATTGTCTGCATTAAGTGTTTCTTATCTGAAAGCAGAAGATCTTAAAAACGCAATAAATAGTATCGAAAAAAGTGAAAAAATTTACAGTTCTTTAGGAATTGAGGAGCCATCTTTCTATCAGAATAAAGCCTCTATCGCTTTTGCGCAAAATAAATTTGATGAAGCACAAGATCTGTTTTCAAAGGCATTTGATCTTTGTAAAAACAAAGAGGGTAATGTTGATAGACAAATCAGTATATTACAGAGTTTAAGTGTATGTGCCGAGAAACAAAATAAAATAGATGAGGCTTTAGATTATGTTGATGAGCAGGTCAACTTAGCTGCCTCTTATTTTGGTGAAAATCATACTACTTATGCCTCTGCTATTAAAGAAAAGGCTTTGTTTGAACAGCATATAGGCAATTACTCAAAAGCCTTGGACACCTTCACAAAGGCACTTAATATTTATGACAAATCTTTAGGTCAGGATTCACAACAATCCCACGATATTTTAGTCTCAATGTATAGATGCGCCTGTGAAATTGTTGTAAATGGCAATAAAGACGCAATGCCAAAAGCAAAAGATTTTATGTCGGATAAGTTTTTTTCCTTAGAGGTTGAAGGTAAAGACCCCGTGTTTCTTTTAGCCTTTGCTGAGTGGAAATTCAATTGTGCTGTCTGCATATTTGACTATATTCCTACTGTAATAAACGACAATGTCGATATTGTATATTCAAAAGACGGCAAGGCTTCCAAGAAAATGAAAAGTGATAAGTTAGGATCTTTTAGCGTATCTATAAAGAGAGATAAAAATCATCATGATGAATTGTTAAAGCTAATTTAATAAAAAATCTAAAGGATGCACAAATAATTTAATCACTTCAAGGAGATTATATGCGATCTTTTATGTCTGTAGTTTTCTTTTCAATTTCCTTACTATGCTCTCCTTTTAGTGCAAAAGCTGATACATGGTCTGTATTTGTTTATATGTGTGGCAGTGATCTTGAAACTAATTATGGCGCAGCTACATATGATATTCAGGAGATGCTAGAGGCCTCTCCTTCAGATGAAGTCACAATAATCATACAGACAGGTGGCGCTAATGAATGGCAAAACTTTGGAATATCATCTGATAACATAAGCCGTTTTATGATAAAAAATGGCGAGCTTAATTTAATTGACTGTCTTCCTCAGGCTAATATGGGTGACGGAAATACCCTGTTTAACTTTATAGATTTCTGCCAGAAAAATTACACCTCAGACCATAATATTCTACTCTTTTGGGATCATGGAGGTGGCAGTGTATTTGGTTTTGCAAATGATCAGAATTACGCTTTTGATTCAATTTCATTATCTGAATTAAGGGACGCATTATCTTCAGTTTATGGTGATGCTCCAGACATAAAACCCTTTGAAATTATTGGTTTTGATACATGCCTTATGGCAACAGTTGATACTGCAGCAAGTGTTGAACCCTTTGGTAATTACTTTGTTGCCTCGCAGGAGGTTGAACCTGGTAATGGCTGGCAATATACTCTATGGCTTGACGCACTGGCAAATAATACTAGTCAAAGTGCTGCTAATTTGGGCAAAAATATCTGCGATGCCTACTATGAGGGCTGTAAATATGTTGAAACAGAGCAGGCTGCAACCTTATCTTTAGTTGATTTAAGTAAAATAGGCCCCATGATCAAATCCTGGAACACCTTTGGTATGTACACGCTAATGAAGGCTTCGGAAAATGATGCCTTCTATGCATCCATAGGTCGTGCAGCCTCCCGTTCTGAAAATTTTTCAAACTCAAAATCAAGTGGTTATTCTAACATGCTTGATATGGGAGACTTTATATCAAAAGTCTCAAAAGCTTCACAGGAGCATCACCCCGCAGCTGAAAAAATGCAGCAATACCTTGAGGAGGCTGTATTATATCAGGTAAGTGGGCCTGTACATAATGCCTCTGGTTTATCCTGTTACTACCCTTACGACGCTGATGAGCAAAGTTATAAGTTGATGTTAGAAAATGGACTTGTAAATTCTTTTATTTTAACTTACGGACTTCAGCATGGTTTCATTGATGGTGAGACAGCTAATTCGATTTTAGAAGAAATTACAGATGACAGCGACGATGAACTGTCTGGTAATTACGATGAGCAAACATATGATGAAACGACTCATAGCACTGATTATGATGAGGATTCATCAGCATCACAGTCCCATGAATCTAGCAACGCCATTGATTTTATTGCAGGTACTGTAAATAGTAGTGTAAATTCAGCCCTGCAGGCACTTTTAGAACAAAAACCTAAGGAAAATGAAGATCCTATAGATTTCATTCACAACCTAGTTGAAAACAATGTAAATGTGATTGCACAGTCTATAGCTCCTATGCATAAGGTTGACATAAGCTCACTTGAAGATCAAAAAGTAGAGCTTGTAACTGATGATGAAGGTGCCCCTGCCTTTGAAATTAAAATCGAAGAAAATTCGTTAAAGTATATAGACTCTGTTCGTTTCTATCTAGCAACGTTAAATGAAAACAATGATGTTACTGTATTTGGAGACGATATTGATCTTATACAAGATTGGGATACGGGTGTATTTAGAGACAACTTCAATGGTCATTGGCCATCTATAGATGGGCATTTTGAATTCCTTGAAACTACTGCTGATCTAGAGGATTACAACTATTACTCAATACCTGTGATCCTAAACGGAGTCCGTTCAACCATTGAGGCCTTATATGATTTTAAACAAAGCAAATACGTGGTTTTAGGTGCTCGACGTATTACACAGGCTGGCATGCCTGATAAAAACCTCATAAAACTAAAACCTGGCGATAAAATCGTAACCTTAATGCACAAAATGGCAAATCACGAGGAGGATACAAGTGAGGTTGAAGCTGATAGCTTTACGCTAAGCGAAAACTGGTCCTTAGACGATTTAGCCTTACCTGATGGAAAATATGCCTATATGTTTTCAATGTCAGACATTCAAGGCAATGAGGCTTTATCCGAGGTAGCATTTATAAATATACAAGGAGACAGTATCAACTATGATGCTCCATAAAAATATGGAAATAAGATAATTATTACGGCGAAACTATCACCTAAGTAAGATCACAGATTTGGCGAAGAACCAAAAAAAGATAACGCTAAACATTAAAAAAAGCCCAAGTTTTACCTTGGGCTTTTTAATTGTCTAAAATAATTTAATCTTATTTATCTTTATTTTGCTCAGTATTTTTTAACTGAACTCTATCTAAGATTGCCTGCTCTTTCTCCTGTCGCTCTTTTGCAGCTGGTGATAGTGGCATCTTCCAGGCTGTAACATTCTGAGTGATACTCTCTCTGTCAAGTAAGGAAAAATCTTTTGCAGATTCACTTACTTCCTTTTCTGTGGGGATTCTAGCCTGGTTTATACCAGCTACATCCTCGCGAGACTCTCGGAATGCTGAGCCCATTGCCTCTGACTGATCAGAACTTGAGACTACATCTTCATTCTCGTCATCTATAATATCAACCGGGGTCATAACTGTGCCGTTTGCAACAAGCTCAGCTAAAGCATGCTCTTGCATACCGACAGATACGAAGCGGTTAATTATAGTTCTCATAGCCATAAGGAAAGTTAAATACATCTCAGAGGAGTGCATGGAAACACGCTGTTTGCCAATGATATTAACTAAATCTAACTGACATTTATCAATACGACGATTAAGCTTTTTGACACGTTTTACCAAGTTCTCAATATTTGTTGCATTTGGATCTAAACCTACAGCATGAACATCCTCAGACATCTTTGACAGACGATCATACAGTTCCAAAAGACTTGTCTGCATATCACCTGAGAAAATTGTATGACGATTTGCAACGTGATTTAAAGCTTGATCGATAGTAAAACGTAAAGTCTTAGATGACTCACGCATATTAGAGAATACCAAGTAGAAGAAGAACTTGGCATCTGGTGTACTGCGGGCATCTTCATTGGCTTTTGATGAAAAAGCATCACCTCCATCTAATGAAAGACTATAGTATGCACTTCTTTCACGAGAGATAGCATCTAAGACATAGGTGGACTTATTACGTGTACGACGCAACGCAGTCTCATTATCATCAAAGAAGCTCTCAAGACATGACTTAAGACATTCTAATTGCTTGTCAAAATATGTAGGAGCGGCCTCTGATACTGAGGTCAAAATCTCATCATCTGTCTTTGCATTTAAGACCTGAGCTGCAACATCAGCCTTAGATTTCTTGATGAAGTTAGAGTAAATAACTAATGCAATAACACAAGGAACTAAGATTACAACTGCGATCTGACCTAAATTAAACAGAACAAAACATATAATAAATGAGAATGTGAATGCTGAGATACCAGTTAAGAACCAACCTGCGACAACAGTAATAACACCGGAGATACGGAATACGGCACTCTCACGATCCCAAGCTCCATCTGAGAAAGAAGAGCCCATTGCCACCATAAAGGTTACATATGTTGTAGATAAAGGTAACTTTAATGATGTAGCCATAGAAATCAAAGCTGAAGCTACAACTAAGTTTACACTTGCACGCACATAGTCAAAAGGAAGAGGAATTGTACCTTTTATAACAGGAGGTTTTTGATAGCGACTTGCCACAAAACCTGTTATAACTTTTGGTGTTGCATAGTAGACAGTCTTAGATACACCTAAGCCCATACGAGTAATGATACGGCCTAAGGTAGATGCTCCAAACTGCTCACGGGATCCTGATGCACTTGATGACAGGTTAATAGAAGTCTGTACTACCTGACGGGCCTTTTTAGAAACCCACAGAGTAACACTCATGATTAAACCTGCAGCAAATAACCATCCGGTAGCAGTTCTTGAACTTTCATTTAAACAGTCCATCAAATAATCGATTGGAGCTATTCCAGAACCTACCCAATGCTCATAAGAATCTAATGCAGCTAAAGGAACGCCAACGAAGTTTACAAGATCGTTTCCTGCAAATGAAAAAGCAAGAGCAAATGTTCCTGAGAGGATAATAAGCTTGAAGATATTTAAGCCTAATAAAGCCATTACCTGTCCTATCACGGTAAAGGTAATAAACATTCCCCAGATAATTGTGCTTAAATTAGCATCAATCCAAGCCAAAGCTTCAGGAGTCATAAAAGAAGCACCACGAGCTCCTTTAATGAACAGGAAGTAAGCAATAAAAGTTAAAGAAATACCGGTAAAGATACCGCCTAAGTATTTAACAGAATTATAAAACTTAAAGCTGAACAAAACACGGCACACAAATTGAATTAAAAGGCCTGAAATAAAAGCAATTACTACAGAGAGCAAGATAGCTGAAACAATGGTTGCAGTTCTATCTAGCTTAATATAGTTAAAAATTTCAAGAAGAGATGCGCCTGAATCCCAAAGTTTAAAGACTGAGGCTAAAGTTGCTGCACCTAAAAGCTCAAAAACTATTGAAACTGTAGTTGAAGTAGGAAGGCCGAATGAATTGAAAAGATTTAAAAGTAGCACATCTGAAATCATAACTGCTGCGAAAATAATCATGATTTCATAAAAGGTAAACATATCTGGGTGGAACATACCTTTTCGCGCTACCTCCATCATACCTGAGGAGAAAGTCGCACCCATAATTACGCCTGCGGATGCCACAAGCATGATAACAGCCAGAGGAACGATACGAGTACCAACAGCTGAGTTTAGAAAGTTACTAGCATCATTACTGACGCCTACAAACAAATCTAAAGCAGCAAGGCACAAGAGCATCACTACCATGACTATAAATAAAGACTCAAACATAGAGTATCCTGTAGGAATTTTAATTAGAAATTAAGATCATTACAGTATTTAGATCTGCACTATTTGTGCACTTTAATTTTACATTGATTTAACAAAGTTTAAAATTGCCATACTAAAAAAAGATCTAAATTAAATTATAAAAAAAAGTAAAAAGTTGTTACAAATCAATATAAATATAAATTTGTTTTTTTAATAAAACAAAATTTTTTGTCCCCAATTTTTTTTATTACATATTTATTTGAACTGAAAATTTAAGTAGCAAATGTTCAAAAATTTGCTAAAATTTGAAAATTTTCTAAATCTAAAATTTTACTTTTTGAGTAAGTTCAAAATTTTAATTAAATTTCAGATTTATAATTATTCTGCTTTAACTTAGATCTGAAATTTAGTGATCCAAGGCGGTTTAAAAATGACTGATACAAATGAAAATAATTTAAAAAAAGATATTGTTTACCGTCAGATTAAACATCTTATTGTTTGCTGTTATTTTCCGATGGGTTCCAAACTCTCAGAAACTATTATTGAGAAAAAACTGCATGCAAACAAAGCTCCTATACGCGATGCTTTAAAGCGCTTACAAGCTGAAGGATTAGTTGAAAGACGACCTAAAAGTGGAACTTATGTTTTCTCTTTAAGTAATCGTGATTTAAATGATCTTTTGAATTTTAGATTTGTAATAGAATCGCAAGCTGCAATTCTCTCTTTTGACAGACAACCACAGGAATTATGCAACCGCCTGCAGGCTGTAATCGATCGTATGAAAATAGATCTTGAAACAAACAATATACGTGATTACCTAGAGCAGGACTCAGCATTTCATCAGGCATTAGTCTCTCTTTGTGATAACCGCTACTTTATAGAATCATATAAATTAGTCTCAGCAATTATGGATACTGCCCGCAACTTCCTAGGTAATAATGTTGCCCATTTACACCGCTCGGTAGTGCAGCACAAAGAGATCCTAAATGCGGTTAAAAGCTTAGACATAGGTAAGATGGTAGAACTATTACGTGAACATATTCTGCCAGATTATGGTGCTTACTGGAAAGGATCTAATCTAAATGGCATCATCACACGCAAATAAATTACTTCTATAGAAGATTATAAGATTTAAAGGCGTAAAATTAGTCTATCTGTTTTTTTTGCGGTGATTTTATGGATCTTGAACAAATAGGTTTGATTTTAGGCTTTATCGGTGCACTAGGACAAGCCGCTAATTACGCCTTTACAAAAGACTGTGTGGAGAAATTTAAATTAGGAGGCGTAAGGCAGCTTATAGCTGTTCACGTCTTCATGTTTTTGCTTTGCCTTATTCCTTTTGTAGCGTTAGGCTATTACAAATTTTTTAATCTAGATACAGTTTTATATTGCCTTTGGATTATAGCCCCCTATCTTTTAGCCCAATACCTTATGATTAAGGCTTTAACAATAGCAGACAGTTCAATTGTCTCTCCCCTTTTAACTATAAAGGTTCCAATCCTAGCTTTAATCTCTGTTATCTTCTTTGAACAACATTTCTCGATGTTGCAGGTGTTATGCATAACAGTAATTATTTGTTTAGGTTTTTATTTTTCATCTCTTGCCGGAAAAGTTCGCTTAGGCCCCCTTGTTGTAATAGCCTGTGCATGTACCTGTTTTTCAACATCAGATATTGCGATGACTCAGTTTATGAAAACTCTAGACTGTGAAAGAATCCATCAAATCACAGCCGGAATAACTTATGAATATATGGCCTGTGCATTTTTTGCAATTCCAGCGATGTTTGTAAAACGCTTTGATATTCACCCAAAACAAATCTTACAAACTAAATGGGTTGGTATTGCCTGGATGGTAAGTATGATTGGTCTTGTAGGTTGCTTTAATCTAGCTGGAGTTGTAGAAGGCAATATTATTCAGACCTTAAGAAGTGTAATTGGCGTTATCATCGCTTACTTGTTTTACAAATCGTATATTAAGGATCATGCCACATTTAAAAAGAAACTTGGTATAGCCATTGGCATGTTTATCGCTGTGAGCGTTTACTATATTTAGGACAAATTATGGCCCTTGAACATTTTGGTATTTTATTAGGCTTTTTAGGAGCCTTATTTCAATCATTCAACTATGCCTTTGCAAAGGACTGTGCTGAAAAATACGCTTTAAAAGGTTTACGCCAGCTAATCGTAGTTCATATAGGACTTGGTTTAATGGTTGTGATCCCATTTTTTGCTTTAAACTTAATTGAACATATTTCCACACAGCTTATCTTCGATACTCTTTGGGCATCTGTACCATATCTTGTTGCACAATATCTTATGATTGTAACTTTAACCATGACAGATAGTTCAGTTGTATCCCCTCTTTTAACTCTTAAGATTCCTGTATTAGCCTTAATTGCTGTAAGCTTATTAGATCAAAGCTTTAACTTAAACCAAATCATAGCCATATTTATGATTATAGGTCTTGGTTTTATCTTTTCCTCAATTTCAGGTCGCATTAAGCTCTTACCTTTATTCTTAGTTACAGTTGTAGGTTTTATGTACGCTGTATCAGATTTAGGTATGGCAGCTTTTATGGATCATTATCCAGGAGATAGATTAAGCTCCATCATAGCCTTAATCTGCTATCAGTTTATGTTCTGTGGAATTATTGCCTTACCTTTCTTATGGATTAAGTCATATAACTTATCTTTTGCCCATGTAAAATATTCAGGAAAGATTGCAGTAACATGGATGATTTCAGATATCTTTTTTGTAACAAGCTTCAACCTTGCAGGTGTTGTACAAACAAGTATTGTTCAATCATTGCGCTCTGTTTTAGGAGTGGTAATAGCTTACCTTTTCTATAGTCAATACATTAAAGATCACAATACATTCAAGAAAAAAATGGCAATTGCCATATTTATGTTTATAGCTGTAACCTTATATTATCTGTAGGTAAAAAATGAATCTCGAACATTTAGGTATAATCTTAGGATTTTTAGGAGCCTTATGTAATGCCAGCAACTACGCATTCTCTAAGGATTGTGTAGAAAAATTTGGATTACGAGGTATAAGACAGCTTATTGTCGTACATGTAAGCTTATTTATCCTTATGATTCCTTTTATATTCCTATTTGATTTAGTTAATCATTTAAGCACGCAAGTTATTTTAGACACTGTATATATTATCGTGCCTTATTTAATTGCCCAATATCTTCTAATTAGGCTTTTGACTGCAACTGACAGCTCGGTAGTATCTCCTCTTTTAACTCTTAAAATGCCTGTTGTTGCCGGAATTAGTTTTATATTTGTAGGTCAAGTTTTTGAACCCAAACAAATATTTTCAGTAGCGTTAATTATTATGCTAGGCTTTTATTTTTCCTCGCTTTCAGGAAAAATCAAACTTATGCCTCTTATGATGATGTTTTTAATCTGCTTAGGTTATGCAGGCGCTGATTACGGAACTGTAATATTTATGCATCATTATGAAGGTACCACCATTGAAAAAGGAATCGCTGTAATTGTATGGCAATATGTCATTTTAGGATTGATAGCTATTCCTTTAATGTTCTTAGTTAAGCCTCTTCACTTACATCCTATACACATAAATCAATGCAAATGGGCAACCTTATCCTGGCTTGCAGGCACCTTCTGCTGGGTTGGCTGCTTCTATTTAGCAGGTGTAGTTGAAGGAAACATCATCCAGTCATTGCGTTGTGTAATTGGAGTTTTGATAGCCTATATCTTCTACAGAAAATACATCAAGGATCCAAATACATTTAAGAAAAAGCTATTTATTTCAGCTGGTATGTTTACAGCTGTATTTATCTACTATATTTAGTCAAAAAACAATAAAACTTATGCTCCTAAATTAGGTTTAATTTAGGAGCTTTTTTAATAATTTCTTATGAGCAAATAAAACTAAATATTTGGCGACTTAAAAGGGAAAAATAATAAAGTGGCAATGTTTTGCCAGATCCTTTTTATAAACAAAACTTCTAACATACATACAACTGTTTGATTTTATTAAAATAATTCTTTTATAAACATTTGGCACAGCTCTTGCTTTTATTTGAGATATAAAAAATAACATCCCCAAAGGGGCAAAATCTCAAGTTTGGAGAGCTAAAAATGTTCGGAATTTCCTTAAGTGGTCTTAACGCTTCACAAAAATACTTAGATGTTACATCAAATAACATCGCCAACAGTAATTCTTATGGCTTTAAGAAATCTCGCGCAGAATTTGCTGACATGTATACAAACTCGGTATTTACCAGTTCAAAAACAGCTGTTGGACACGGTACCTTAACATCTACTGTCTCTCAGCAGTTTACCCAAGGTACATTAACAGGCGATACCGGAAATAATCTTGATATGGCGATTGCAGGTAATGGCTTCTTCGTTTTATCTAATGAACCTAATGCTAATAATGCAGTAAACAATGGTGATCGTTCATATACCCGTAACGGTGCTTTCCAACTTAACTCAAAGGGATTTATCGTTACAGCTCAAGGTGATTATCTACAGGGATACGATATTAACGATAAGGGTGATGCCACAAACTTAGATGTTATTTCAACTAAAGCAATTCAAGTTCCAAGTACCACAGGAGCCCCTCGAGCCTCATCACAATTATCAATTGGGTTAAACTTGCCTGCAAACTCAGATGATCTAGGTACAGCCCAGGTCCATGCCATGACTAAATTTGATCCAAAAGATAGCCGTACCTATACAAGCTCAACCTCACAAACTATCCATGATTCCTTAGGTGGGGCTCACACCCTTACTTATTACTTTATTAAAAACAATACAATCACAGACGTAAAAGATCCTAACTACGGTCAAACAAATTGGACTATGACAGCTTTCGTTGATGGCAATCCTGTAGATATTCAGGATGGTACCCTGATGGAAGTAACTGATAAAAACTCAACCGTGGTAAATCAGAAATTTTCAACTGTATCATTAACCTTTGGTCCTGATGGTCAGCTTATCCAAAATGGTATGAAACCTGGTGCTCTTTATATCCAAAATACCAATAGTGTTAATAAGATCCCAGCTGGACGTGAAGATCATTCCCTAGCTTTTGCCATGGGAGGAGGTGTTGATGATACTCAAAACGTTCATATTGAACTGGGCTTAACTCAGTATGGTTCCTCAAGCTTTACAATTAGTAAAACCCCAACAGATGACGGTTACGCTACAGGTCAGCTTACTAATGTTGAAGTAGATGAAAATGGAGTTATAGTTGCATCATACTCAAATGGTCGTAGCGAATATTTAGCTAAGGTCGCCCTTGCTGACTTTGTAAACCCTCAAGGTTTAACAAAGATAGGCGATACTCAGTGGAAGGAATCCATTAACTCAGGACAGCCTCGCGCCATGGAAGCTAATGAAGGTACCGCAGGTGCGATTAAAGGAGCTAACCTTGAAAACTCTAACGTGGATTTGTCAGCTTCATTAGTCGATCTTATCGTAGCTCAGAGATCATATCAGGCTAACGCTCAGTCATTACAAACACAAAATACAGTAATGGACTCTATTTTGAACGTTAGGTAAAAACTTTTAGTTAACTTGAGATTGTGAGGATTTACCTCTCTTAGGCGGCAGGAGATTGCCGCCTTTTTTTATCACATTATTTTACTTATCTTAATTTTTTTCACAGTCACATCCCAAATTTAAACAGGATAATAAACGGCGGGCCTCATCTGAGGATATGGAGTACCAGATAATAGTCCCCTCTCGCTGACCTTTTATAAGACCTGCGTCTTTTAAAATTCTTACATGTTGAGAGACTAAAGATTGCGAAATATTTAGACGCTCTGACATAGTATTAACGTTACAACGACCTTTACTCAAAAGCCCTAAGGCTATTGATAGTCTTAAAGGATGGGATAAGGCCGAAAATATTTTTGTATATGCTTCAATAAGTTCTGTATTCATATTTTTATAATATCAGATTTAAAAGAAACTTGAAAATATTTTTATATTGTAATATTCTAATATTAGAAAAAGCTAATATGGAGTAAAAAAATGGAAGTTTTAGTGATTGGTGGTGGTGCCGCTGGTGCAAGTTGTGCGGCTCGTTTAAGAAGACTTGATGAAAATGCCTCTATTACCATTCTTGAAAAAAGTAATGAGATTTCTGTTGCTAACTGTGGTCTACCTTATTTTGCCGGTGGGGTAATTGAAAGCGAGGATTCTCTTTATGTATCTTCTGTAGAAAAGTTTAAAACATGGTTTAATATTGATGTAAAGCTAAATTCAGAAGTCACTACCATTGACCGTAAAAACAAATCTGTTACCTTACAGGATGGTTCATCACTAAAATATGACAAACTTGTACTAGCCTCAGGGGCCTCCCCTTTTGTACCCCCAATTGAAGGTCTTGAAAAAAATAAAACATTCACTATAAGAAGAGTCGCTGATGCGGTAAAACTTAAGGAATATATAAATAAAACTTCCTCTAAAAAAATATTAGTTGCAGGAGCTGGTGCAATCGGTCTTGAGATGGCAGAAAACCTCAACGAAATAGGTCTTGACGTAACTATCGTTGAAATGCAAAGTCAGGTTTTACCAGGATTTGAAGTTGAAATTTCAAAAAATGTTTTAAATACCTTAGTTGAAAACAATATTAAAGTTGTATTAAACGATGCCATTGTAAAGGTTGAAGGAAATTCTGTTATCTTAAATTCAGGCAAGAAAATTGACTTTGATCTTATAGTTATGTCCGTAGGTGTAAGACCTGAAACAGGCCTTGCTAAAGATGCCGGACTTAAAGTAAATAAAGGTATTTTAGTAGATAAACACATGCAGACCTCAGATGAGGATATCTATGCTGCAGGTGATAATGTTGAAACGGTAAATTATATAAGCAATGCCTTGGAGATCACAGCTCTTGCAGGTCCTGCTAATCGTCAAGGTCGCATCATAGCTGACAATATTGCAGGCATTAAATCTACCTATAAAGACACCACAAAAGCAGGAATTGTAAAGGTTTACGACACTGTTACAGCAAGTGTTGGTATGTCATCTGTTGCCCTAGACAGAGCAAAAATTTCCTATCAAAGGGCCATAATTATGGGGCGTAATCACGCCTCATACTATCCTGGCTCTGAACTTTCAATCTATGTGCTCTTATTTGATGATAAAGGGAAGATCTTAGGAGCACAGGCCTCAGGTAGTGATGGTGTTGATAAGAGAATAGATGTAATTGCCACTGCCATTAGAGGTAATATGACAGTCTATGATCTAATCGATCTTGAACTTTGCTATGCCCAACCATTTAATGGTCCAAAAGATCCGGTAAATCTCTTGGGTATGCTTGCCACAAATATTTTAGAAAAGAGGGTATCAGGCATAAGCTTATCTGAGATAAAGGATACTGACTTATTAGTTGATGTCCGTCCAAAAGAGGCTTTTAGAGCATCTCATATCGAAAATGCTATAAACGCTCCAATTACCACTTTACGAGATGATAATTTAGATCTTCCAAAGGATAAAAGATTAGTTCTCTACTGCAACACAGGTTACACAAGTTATGTGTCAGCTCGTATTCTGATGCAAAGAGGTTTTACAAATGTAGTAACCTTAATGGCTGGTATAGATATTTACAAGGTAATGAATAAAAAGCCAGAAAGTCTTAATAAGAAAAATAGCTCTAATGATATAGTCAATAATCGTATAGTTCAATCTAAAGATGGTATAGAACCTAGTCTTAAAATAAATGCTTGTGGCCTTTCATGCCCAGGTCCCATTATGAAGGTTTCAGAGGGCTATAAAAGTCTAAATGACGGTGAGCTTATGGAGGTTAAGTGCACTGACAGGGGCTTTATGTCTGACATCAAAGGCTGGTGTCAGAGCACTGGAGCAAGTCTTGTTTCACTTAATAACGAAAATAAGATCATTACTGCCAAAATAGGTAAAAATATACAAAAGTCTCCTGTAGTGGTTCCTGGTAAATCTTTAAACGATGAAACCATCATTGTCTTTTCAAATGACATGGATAAAGTTTTAGCAGCTTTAATCCTAGCAAATGGAGCTCTTGCTGCAGGTAAAAACGTTACCCTCTTCTTTACCTTCTATGGCTTAGCTGCAGTAAGAAAGAAGACTGATGTTGCAAACAAGAGCTTTATTGAAAAGATGTTTTCCTTTATGTTACCTGAGGATGCAAGCAAACTTCAGATGTCAAAGTTTAATTTCTTTGGTTTAGGCTCACTCTTTATGAAAAACCTTATGAAGAAAAAGAACATCTCATCTGTTGAGGAGCTTTTAAAATCAGCTGTCTTAGGTGGTGCTAAACTTATAGCCTGCTCAATGAGCATGGATATGATGGGCATTAAAGAGGAAGAACTTATTGATGGTGTTGAAATTGGCGGTGTAGCAAACTACATATCTGAGGCTTCAAAATCAAATGTAAACCTCTTTATAGGTTAAAATTCATAATAAATCTTCTAACAATGGCGGTAAAATCTACCGCCATTTTATCTACTCTAAAATAAGGCTAAATTACCTTTTAAACCTGAGTTATAAATCATAAAAAAGGTAAATTATTATTTCTTTATTTTTAGTTTTCCCTGAATACTATCAATATAATAATTGGCAATATCTCCAGCAAAAAGGTGATCTACTATATCACTTGCTGTTTTAACACTCACGGTAAACCACTCTTGAGGCCTATAGGTATTTCCATCTTTATCTTTAATTTCAAGATTTAATCTGTGGCTTGCAAGAATGGTATGCAAAACATCCTCTAAATTTTTTGGATCAAAGTTATAGCATTCAAAAGTCTTAAGGACATTAACAGGTGCACACAGGTAAGTAGGTTCGTTTGCAGCATTAGCAATTCTTGTTGCAACATCTGTTGTGCAGTAACCAATTTTTACCAGATTGCTCTGTTCTGTAAACTTTTTGATAACAGGATGAGTACTTTTTGAGGATAATATATAAATATAGCCACTCATAATTGAGTTTTCAGATCCCAAAGAAAGTCTCTCAAGATCTTTTTGCATAGATGATATAAAGTCATAACCTATATGATCTTTTTGTACAATTCTTTTACCAGGCATCTTAGATCTTGCATAGAAAGTTGTTTTTATTGAGGTACTTAATGGGGTTGACTCTGTACCATTTATAAAAATTTGCCTTACACGATAAGTAAGTTTTCTTGATGATTCTATTTTATATTGTGAGTCATAAACATCTGCAATAAAGTTCATCATGCCATTTATTACAAAAATATCACCTAAATTTATTGAAGCATCATCTCCACGAATAGGTATAGCCTCTAAATGACCATCTTCAATCAATCTGTTTATCTCATCAAAATACCTTCTGTATTTATAGAAGTCCTCGCATGTTTTAGATTTAGCAACTTTTCCATCAACTGTTGGAGAATACTCGTCTCTATCCTTTTTCCAGTTTTCACTTTCAACCAGAACATCCCCTACATCATCTAAAAGTCCTAGAGGATCATCATTAAAAACATCGTCTATATTCTGATAAGACCTAGTTTCCATATGGGAGATCTTATCTTGCATGCCATTACTAAAACTCGACTTTTCATTATTAAAAATGCGTAAGTCCGCAGGGCTATCCTTAACCTTATTTTGCTCTAAAAATGACTCACAATAGGTTTTACCCTCAGGTGCATCCTTTATAAGATTATTAAATGTTTCAGCTAATAAAACTTCATCAAAGTCATCTACATCAGGAGATGGCAATCTCTGATTTTTTTTAACAAATTCTGCAACCTCTTCAAATTGAGCCTTAATTATGTCTGAAACAGACATTGATAAGCGCTTTTCTCCAACATTTTCTAAAAGATGAAAAGGATCATTTAAAACTAGCTCTTCAAAACTTTCAGGCTTTTTCCCTAATTTTTTATCACCTGTTAATCTCATTATTTACCTTCTGCCTTTGCCTTTGCGTTGCGCTTACGTTTTTCTTCTCTAACTAATGAAAGCGCAATACCTAGACGACGCTCAAAGTCATTTGTGGAGTTTATTTCCGGCAATCTATCATGCTCACTTACAAAACTATTTATATAAGGCCAGAGTTCAAATGCCTTTAACAAAGTCATTTTTTCTCGCATTTTAGCTGTTTGTTCCTGAAGTCTCTTTAAGAGCTCAGGTTCAATTACTTTAGATATGAATTGATATGCATCAGCAAAAGGATTTATTGACTCAATTAAGCTAAAATCCAATTCATCTACATTTATGAATTTTCCATTCATATTTATAAATTGTGTATTATCCTCACCAACAATTACAAAAGGCTTTTGTCCATCACTACTATCATTAGAGACTCTATGACTTTGAGCCTTTAAAACCAAAGTTGTAGCAATTGCATGTGAAATAGCACAGACATCTTCATCAGTAAGTTCAGGGTGCATATCCCTTACAACATCAACAATGGCATCCTCAGCTAATGCCTGAGAAACACTATCGCCCCCATTTACTAAAGCACTTTTTACTGCAGATGAATCATTTAAGAGTCGTTCTATAATATCGTTGCCCTCCTCATTGATAATATCAACTGCAGCATCACTGATAGAGTCGTCTATAGTAATTTCAATATTGTTAGGATCTGATTTTGGCTTATCTTTATTTCCTGCATTTATGTCCATCCCATCGGAGGTCTTTGAGGTATCATCTTCAGACCTTTTTCTGAAATGGACATTTGGTGCTAAAACTTGCTCCATAAGCAAGGAAAGTGTAATAGCCTTAAGCAAGGTATTAACTGCATCTGTAACATCATCAAGCAATGCCGTTGGCATTACCAAAAGATTTGTAAACTGAACATGTTCTTTTCCTTTACAGTCACGTGTTGCACGACCAATAATCTGTACAACTTCAGTTAAGGATGCCCTGTATCCTGCGGTTAATGCATATTCACACTGTGGCCAATCGAACCCCTCTTTAGCCATTCCAAGCGCAATAATGATATTAAGAGATTTTAAGTTTTCTTCATCTCTTAAAGATGCTAACGTTATACCCTGCATACCATCTGTATCGGTTACAAGATCAGCAACCTTTAAGATCTTGCCTGATTTAGCTTTTATTGTATAAATTCCAGTTACAGAATCTCTTGAAATTACATTTCCAATAATGTCAAAAAGACGATTTACCTCGTTAGTTTTATCTCCAGTCGATTCACGGGAGTTAACACTTGGTATAT
>CALFLJ010000176.1 GCA_937880335.1 uncultured Succinatimonas sp. | reverse complement strand
GAGGCTTTTTTTAGGTGTAGAAACCTTCATATAATCCTAAATGATTGCGTCAGTTTTCTTAGTGAAAGCTTACAAGCTTGCACAGATATCTATTTTATTAACTTAAGCCATAAAAAATTGGAAATATTTTCTCTAATTTGAAGTTGTACCATCACACTACGACACTGTTTTTTTTCTAAATTCAGCAAAAAATCCATAATTTTCAATTTCACAAAAATATTACAAGAAAGGAAATATTCACTAATTAGCTAGATAATAGAGAATTTTTTCGCTCTCTTTTTGATCGTATATAAATTAAAAGTAAAAATTTATAAAAATCCGTTAAACAAAATTATAATAAAGAATAACTTATTGATTTGTAAAGGATATTAAAAATAATTTAAAAAATTTAGATCAAGATCAAGAATTTTTTTTAAATTATAAACTCAAGCAGAATTTAAATAAGTCACTTAGTTTAAGCAAGAATATATTTAATAATCAAATAGTTAAATATATTTAATAATCTAATTCAGGAAAAATGTTCACAGCCTGTATTTAGTGCAATCAGTGCCCTTTTTTTGTGAGGTTTATAACAATTGTTGCACAGAAGTTGGTTGCGCTGTAAATTACAAACAACAAAAAAATTCTAGGCAATATTATTATTTATCAGGAGATAAATCTAATGTCATACTCTCAGAAAGTCTTAGCCTCTTTAAAAGAGCGTTATCCATATCAGCCAGAATTCTTACAGGCAGCTGAAGAAATTCTGTCCACCTTACAACCATGCCTTGACACTAACAGTAAGTATGAAAAATATAAGATCTTAGAGCGTATGACCGAGCCTGAGAGAACTGTAAGTTTCCGCGTTGAATGGGTTGATGACAAAGGCGAGGTTCAGGTAAACAAAGGTTTCCGAGTACAGTTTAACTCTGCCATTGGACCTTACAAGGGCGGCATTCGTTTACACCCAACTGTAAATGAAGGTATTTTGAAATTCTTAGGTTTAGAGCAGATCTTAAAGAACTCATTGACAGGTACCCCTATAGGTGGTGCTAAAGGTGGCGCAGATTTTGATCCAAAGGGCAAATCTGAGACTGAAATCATGCGTTTCTGCCAGGCCTTTATGATCCAGTTATATCGCTACATTGGCCCTACCATTGATGTACCTGCAGGTGATATTGGTACCGGTGGCCGTGAGATTGGCTACATGTATGGTGCTTACAAGCGCTTAACTACCCGCTATGAAGGTGTTTTAACTGGTAAGGGCTTAACCTTCGGTGGTTCTTTAGCCCGTACAGAGGCTACAGGTTATGGTGTAGTTTACTTCACTGATGCCATGTTAAAGGACAAAGGAGATTCCTTAAAAGGCAAGAAGTGTGCTGTTTCAGGTGCTGGCAACGTTGCAATCTACTGTTGCGAGAAGCTCTATCAGTTAGGTGCAATCCCAGTAACTGTTTCTGACTCCCGTGGAACAATTTATGATCCTAACGGTATCAAGGTAGACGTTCTAAAGCAGGTAAAGGAAGTAGAGCGCGAGTCTTTAACCCGTTATGCTGAATTAGTTTCTACTGCACAGTACACCAAGGTTGAAGATTACCCTCAGGGCAAGCATCAGGTATGGTGCTACGCTGTTGATGCAGCTTTCCCTTGCGCAACTCAGAATGAGCTTAACGAGGAAGATGCTAAGGAATTATTAAAGAATGGCTGTAAGGTTGTAGCTGAGGGTGCTAACATGCCGTCAACCTTAGGTGCTATCAATCAGTTCTTAAAGGCTGGCATCAGCTACGGTCCTGCAAAGGCAGCTAACGCCGGTGGTGTTGCAACATCTCAGCTTGAAATGGAACAGAATGCTGGTATGACAGCATGGACATTCGAAGAGGTTGACAGTAAGTTACACACAATTATGACCAACCTTTATAACAATGTTGCCTCAACAGCATCTGAGTTTGGAGTTGCAGGCAACTTTGTACTAGGAGCTAATATTGCAGGCTTCCGTAAGGTTGCTGACGCTATGATTGCTCAGGGTGTTATCTAATTACCTATTAAAATTTAAAACTTAGATTACAAAGACAAAGGCTAACAGTCCTTTGTCTTTTTTTTTACGCAAAAATTTTACTCTCATAAATCAAATAAAATTTCTAAGAATACTTGAATCATTACACAATTTTATTTGATAATTTTTATCATTAGATAATGTAAAAGTTGATCTAGATTCTCTTACTAAATTAGGCTTATATATCATGTTAGCGTATGCTAACTACATAAAACTTCCCTAATAAAAGCTAACAATTTCAATGATGTTTATATTATTTGCGTTTTGATATGAATCTTTATTTAAGTTATATTAATAAAGTTAGCTTATGCTAACTTTGTTTTTTTTACTCTTTAACATTACTACTATGTCCAAAACAAACAAGACCGAACTGATAAAGGCTCTAATCGTCAAACATAGCAATGAACAAAAAAAATTAAACTTTAAAAGTCTTATCGATGAAATAAAAAATCTTTCATTAAAAGATAAGGTTGCCTTAAGTGGGATGGGAGAAATCTTAAATATCACTTGTGCTATGCCTAAGCATATTCTTGAAAAGAAAATGAAAGCGCAAAATGAAATGGCTACATTAGATCTTAATTTTAAAGCTAATGTTTCAGATAACCCACTACTTGACGCTTTCCCAGAAAAAACATTCCCTCATACAAGTGGAGGTATGAGTATAGTTCCCCCTCCTATGCTTCCTATAGCGAGTGAGGTTTTAAGCCATATTCCAAGAACCACAAGAAGTGTTGCATATATCAATGTGCCTTTCTGTCAAACTCGTTGCTCTTTTTGCATGTTTTATATAGCTCCCTACAAAAAGGAAGAATCAAAGCGCTTTGCAGATGCTGTCATAAAGGAAATAGCAATGTGGGACGGTCTTGAGTCTCAAAGCTCACGTAAAATACAGGCTCTGTATTTAGGTGGAGGCACACCTACCGCACTTGAGGCTTGCGATCTGTACAGAATTATAAAATCAGCTAAGGATTATCTACCTCTTGCAAATGACGTTGAAATTACTGTTGAGGGACGAGTCTCTTATTTTGATGAAGAAAAAATTGAAGCGTGTCTTAAAGCTGGAGCTAACAGATTCTCTTTAGGAGTACAGACTTTTGATACTAAATGCCGTCAGGCATTAGGTAGAATCTCAACTCAGGATGAACTAATCTCCCATCTTAGCAAACTTACCTCATATGATGAGGCTGCTGTTGTTATTGACTTAATATTTGGTCTGCCCAACCAGAGTTTAGATAGTTTTGAAAAAGATCTAAAAATTGCATTAGATTTAAACTTAAGCGGACTTGATCTCTATCAGCTTATAATGCTTGAGCACTCACCGCTTGAGAAAATAAAAAAAGCTAATCCTAATCTAAAAATGCCAGATAAGCAGGACCGCGCTCGTCTTTATGAATTTGGTTGCAATTTCTTGGAGAGAAATCACCTAAGACAATTATCTATAAGTCATTTTGCCCGCAGTACCAAAGAGCGCAATCTCTATAATGTTTTAGCTAAATCAGATGCTGACACCCTGGCGTTTGGTCCTGGAGCTGGCGGAAAAATCCAGGGATTAAGCTTTTTAAACAAACGTACCTATGAGGATTACTTAAAGGATATTGAACAGAACAAAAAGCCCATTGCAATGATGTTCATGCCATCCCGATATTTTAGTTTATATAAAGACCTAGGAGAGATGTTAGAGCTTGGTTATATAGATCGTAAGGCTATCTTTAAAAAACATAATCTGGATATTATGAATCTTGCGTCTGAGGTTTTTGAACAGTGGCAAGAGGCAAAGCTTTTAACCATAGATGAGCGCTATATTAATTTAAATCTAGCAGGTTTATTCTACAGCGTGACTATGTCCCAACTCTTACAAAATTATTTAATCCATAAATTAGAACCAAGAAATTCCTAAAATAGGACTTATACCATGAAAATTACCAAAATTACTTTAGCTTTACTTACTACTTTAGGTCTTATCCCTGTAGGATCTGCAGAGGAAACTATAAGAACATCATCTGTTGAGGTTACTGCAACCTTAGTTGAACGTGAACTAAAAGATGTTCCCATGTCAATGTCTGTCATAGGCGAGGAGCAAATTAAACAAAGTGGCGCAACAACTATTGCAGAATTATTAGAAAATGAACCGGGATTATCACTTACAAATGACGGCTCACAAGGATTAGTAAGGGTTGGTATACGTGGAGAGAACTCTTTTCGCACACTAGTTTTAATTGATGGTCAAAAGATTTCTGAACATAAATCTATGACAGGAGACCCTCTTTTAATTTCCCCTTCTATAGTTGAAAGGATAGAGGTAATAAAGGGACCGGCCTCGGTTCAATATGGAGCTGATGCCTTAGGCGGAGTTATCAATATTATTACCAAAAAAGAGGCTCAAAAAAATCTTGGTTTTGACTTAGGTTTAAGTTACGACAGCAAAGCCTCTGAGGGCTTTGCGCAAAATGCTTCGCTATATGGGAAACATAATGGCTTTAACTTTAGACTTTCAGGAGCATTTTCTAATGCAGGCGATCTTAAGACCCCAGATGGTCATGTAAAAAACACTGATTTTCAAAGTCGACAGGGCTCGTTATTTCTCTCTTATGATATAAATTCAGATACCACTGTCGGATTTAGCTACGATATATACAATAGTGAAATTCACTCAGGACTTGATGAGCTTGGAGATTACATTGATTTCGCCGTAGATATTCCAACTTATGAAAGACAGAAAGCTGCTATCTTCTTTGAAAAGAGCAACGTAAATCAGTATCTTGCAAAAATACGTTTTGATGCTTTCTATCAGACTAATTATAAGCTAATGGATAATTTGGTTGAACAAACTTCTGTTCTTATGAACAACAGAGCTGAAAATGATGGAGAGAGTACGGGCCTTAGCTTACAGGCAGACTGGCAGTTAGGAGACTATAATTACCTGATTTCAGGTATAGGAGCATCTTTTGATAATTTAAGCTCACATAATAAAACAGATGTAAAAGTAAATACCCAATACTTTACCTTAAAGCATGATATTTTTAATGATGTAAATGCCTATCAAAACACTTATTATGCATTTCTATCTAATGAAACCATACTTCCATATGATTTTACAGTAAATTATGGAGCTCGCTATACTTTTGTAGAATCTGCTTTACAAAACAATCACACAAAAACCTATACCACTATGAGAGGAAATACTAGTTTAAAAGAAACATATAGCCCCTATACCCGAAATACCTACAGTAAACCCGTTGTAAACTTTGGTGTAATTTACGAGGGAATATCAGATCTGGCCTTAAGACTTACCTATGCACAAGGATTTAGATCTCCTATTTTGCAAGAAAAATATACCAATACCTCTATGGGTGGTGTAAATAGCATAGGAAATCCTAATTTAAAACCTGAAACCTCAGACAATTATGAATTTGGAGCTCGCTTATATAAAGGTGGTTTAACCTTAGATGCAGCTTTATTCCTAAATAAGATTGATGACTATATAACTACTCTCTATTTAGACAAATCATCAGCTTACTATGCAAATATTGCCAAGGCTCAATCATTTGGCAGTGATATATCTTTGTCCTACCAATTTGAAAACGGTTTAAAGCCATACGCCCAAATGACATTTATGCGTCGCAAGTTTGAGACTTTAGAATACTCAACATACAATACAGATACTCCTAAGCTAAGCTTTAAATCAGGTCTTAACTATGAGCATGACTTTGGCAATTATGCTTATAACTTGGATCTCTATTTAAGAGGCGCCTCCAAACGCAGAGCTTACGACAGTGAAAACAATACTATAAACAATCATGGCTATACCACAGCAAATGCAGAGTTTAACTTATTCTTTGGTAAGGATAAGGACTATAGTCTGAGTTTTAAAGCCCTAAATCTTTTAGATAAGGACTACAAACTGTCTAATTATCTTTCAGAACCTGGTCGTCACTTTGTGATAAGTGCAAACGCATCCTTCTAGATAAAAAATCCCCCTACTATGGGGGATAAACCCTCACTTTTAATTTGGGGCTTTAAATAGCTTAGGGGATCCTTTATGAAAAAAAATTACTTTAAAGCTACAGAGCTTGTTACCTTAGGCATTTTTGCTGCCTCATCTAAGGTAATTACTATTCTCATAGCTCTTTTAGGTGGTGGACCTAATCCTATTACCATAATAATTAAAAATTTAATTATGACCACACTTTTAGTAGTGCTTATGTACAAAGTAAGAAAATGCTTTGCGCTATCTTTATTTGTACTTATTCAGTCCATTGTAAGTTTCTTTTTATTACAGGGAGGATTTACATCAATTCCAATACTCCTTCTGGCAGCTCTTTTATCTGAGAGTTTGGTAATGCTTTTAGGAGGATTTAACAAGTTTTTTGCCCCTATTTTAGCCATTGCCATCTACGATATTTTACAAAGGACAGGATCTCTATTTTTATCCTATCTTTTTATGCGAGAGATGCCAGAACTGCTTTTTTTCGTAGGAACAATCATAGTAACAGGCTACATAGGTGCCATCATAGGCCTTTACACAGGTTACAAAAAAGCTTTGGAGTTAAAGCATGCAAGCATTATCCATGAATAAAAATTTAGGTTTTCTAAATAAAATTGATGTAAGAACTAAAGCATCCATAAGCATCATAGTTTCATTTTTAGTTGTCTTTACCGCATCATATCAGGCTTTAGGTTTTATATTTCTTTTAAGTTTTGCCTACGCTTTATCTTTAAAAAAATTTAAAGCTCTCTTTGCTACCTATGCATTATTTTTCTTAATGATGGCAATCTCTTTTATATTTATAAAGGTAATTGTTGCTTTATACCCAGGCATTGATAAACAAGGGCTAAATCTTGAAAAAGCAATAATCCCGTTTTTACGAGGGCTTGCTGCACTAAATACCCTATTACCATTGGCGCTTACAATCAGGATGCAGGATTTTTTATCCTGCCTGCAAAATTTAAAACTACCTTTAATAATCTATCTTCCCTGTGCGGTTATGGTACGTTTTATAGTTTCTTTTACCCTTGATATAAAACAAATTTTAGAAGCAATTAAACTTCGAGGTGTCAAAATAAGTTTTTTCAATATTCTAAAACATCCAAAGTTGTTTTTACGTTTAACCTACACTCCTTTAATTTTCCTAACCATAAGGACATCCGATGATCTTGGTATTGCCGCTGAAATAAAGGGTATAGGTCACAATAAACCTACTTATATTCCTTCATCCTCATTAAAAAAGAGAGATTACCAGCTTTTGTTTGCTGTTTTAATTTTTACGTCAGTAACCTTGATTTTAGAGCAGATCTACTATGTGCCAACAAATGGAGCTATCCATCCATGATTGAATTTAAAAACGTAAGTTACAGTTATCTAAAAGACACTTCTAAAGCTATAGATGAACTAAGTTTTAAAGCACCTGACGGCATGATCACATTAATTTGCGGCAAAAGTGGCTGTGGCAAATCTACTTTAATAAGACTTGTAAACGGTCTTTGCCCTAATTATTACAAGGGTATTTTTAAAGGAGATATTTTAATTGATGGCATATCCTATTTAGATTGCGAGGATCTTGGCATTATCTCAAAAAAAGTAGGCTCTCTTTTTCAAAATCCAGAGCGTCAGTTTTTCGCTTTAACTGTTGAAGATGAAATTGCATTTTCTCTGCAGTGGAAAAACCTCAGTTTAGATGAACTTAATAGTCGCCTTGAACAATCACTAAAGCGCTTTAATCTTACAGACATTCGTAAGAGTAAACTATCAGATCTATCTTCAGGACAAAAGCAAAAAGTAGGTCTTGCCGCATTATATGCATTAGGAGTTAAAAACATAATCTTAGATGAACCTACATCCAATCTTGACAATAAAAGCATAAACGAACTTAAGGATATTCTAAAAGAGCTTGCAAACGATGGATTTTGCATAATGATCTGCGATCATCGACTTTACTACCTCAAAGAAACCAACTGCAAAATTTTACTATTAGATAAAGGAAGAAAAGTTTATTTTGAAAATTTTAATTCTTTAGAAAACAATCCTGAAATTCACTCCTTACGATCTTTTAATTTAGAAAAGCCTTTTAAATGGAATGATGTAAGTGCCAATAAAAGACCTATTTTTCTTAAAGGGGATGGAATTTGTTTTAAATACAAGGATGGCCCTGAAATATTTAATTAAAACTTTCACAAATCGCCGTACTAAGGTTCAGTTATAAATTTTCTAGG
>CALFLJ010000175.1 GCA_937880335.1 uncultured Succinatimonas sp. | reverse complement strand
GCACAAAGCCCTAAGTAAGGAAAATTTACTTAAGGAAGGATGGTTTAGTATAGAATTAGTTGAAGGTCAGATCTAAAGTTAGGATCTAACCTTCTATCGTATGGGAAACGCCGTTTGCCGATAGGCACGTACGGTGTTCTAAGAGGGAGGGGGGAGAAATCTCCTCCTACTTAATTCTAAGTGTTTTTGTGATCTATAAAATCCCCGACTTTAGCATCTAAGGCTTTTATAATATCATTAGGATTAACCCCAACAGAAAAGCCTCGCCTGCCTCCTGAAACTAGGATTTCATCGTAATTTAAAGCACTTGAGCAAAGTAAAGTTAAGGTACGACGTTTTTGTCCAAAGGGACTTACCCCGCCAATTACAAAGCCTGTAATTCTTTGTGCGTCGCTTGCGGAGGCTAATTCAAGACTTTTAAGTCCCATAATGCGAGCTGCATTTTTTAAGGAAATCATGCCATCAACCGGGGTTATGGCCGTAACAAAAGTTTTTTCGTGAAAGAGTAGTATTGTCTTATAGATCCTGTTTTCCTCAATATCTAAAGCATGAGCTGCAAATTTTCCAAAGTCATGATCGACTGTGCAGTTATATTCGTAGCTTTTATATGGGATTTTATTTTTGTTTAAAAATGTTTGAGCTGTAGTTATCACTTTTTGCCTCATTAAGAATTGATTATAAAAAATAATAACAAAGAGAAAAAAGCGAGGCTAGGTTATTATCTTGTTTAATGAAATTTTTAAAATAAACCCTCAGCTTTAAAAGCAGAGGGTTTGAATTATTTATGCGTAGGTATCGATTATCGAATTTGAGGCCTGACTATTTTTTATTTGAGAGGCTACCTGTTGTGTTTGCTGTACATCTGCAACAGCGCTTTGAATTAATGTTTGAGCTACTTGCCCGTCGCGATCTGTGGCACGCTTTGCCATCGCTAATGCAAGAGACTCCATACCAAAATTACTGCTGTCAGTTGCGCTAATAGGTGACGACATAGAAAATCCTCCATTACACACCATAAAACTATTAACGGTCAAAGTTGCTTAAATCTTTAAAAAAAAGCATCGCTTTGCGATGCTTTCTTACATTTAGTCTTTTATTTTCAAAATTTTTAAAATTTCTTCATTGCATTCTTTTGTTTGTGTATACAAAACAGTATGCATGCCACGTGAGCGGGCTGTTTCAATATTCTTAAGATTATCATCTGTAAAGAAACATTCCTCAGGGTTTAAGTGGTAACGCTCAAATAAGGTTAAAAATAAACCCTTGTCAGGCTTTATCATCTTTTCTTCACCTGAGACTACAATTCCTTCAAAATCCTGCAGAAATTTATAGTGTTCAAAGGCGTAAGGAAAAGTTTCAGATGACCAATTAGTAAGAGCATAAATAGTATAAAGTCCGCTATTTTTGACTTTATTAAACAGCTCCATACCAATTGCAACCTCTCCTTTGAGCATCTTGTACCAGCCTGGTTTATATTGCTCAATGGCATCTTTGTATTCTGGATACTGCTCGCTTAATTCTTTGATGCATTCATCAAAGGTTCGGCCTTTATCCATCTGTGCATTCCATGTAGAGGTTGTGATGTGACTTAGGAAATACTCCATTTTTTCGTCATCTTTAAAGTAATCTTTATAAAAATAACGAGGATCCCAGTCTAAAAGAACTCCACCTAAGTCGAAAACCACATTTTTAATCGCCACTTTGAACTCCTAATTCAATTGAGTGTAGAGGGTATTATTTATCTTAGATCAAAATTTTAACAAGCCTCAAAAAAAATATTAACATAGTTATAAACTGTGATCTTCTATGAGAAAATTTTTATTAAATTACATTTTTTTAATGCTAATTATATGTTTTACCAGTTAATTTAAATAAGAATGGCAGCTTTTTTCTGACAAAATTATTTAAGTAAACAAATTATAAGATTTTATTTGATTTTAAGGATGCTTTTGCTTCTTATATAATATGTTTTTAAATTAAATTTTTATTTTGTGCAAGAAGTAACGCTATAGACTTCTATTAAAGGCATGTTATTTGGTACAATGCCGTAAAATATGGGATCCCGTAATGTCCTTATGAGGCTACTTGGGATCATGTTTTCCTTGATTAGGAAGAAGATCGTTATGTTTAAGAAATTATCTGTAGCCCTGGCAGTTTGCGCTGTAAGCGCTACTTTTATGAGTTCTGCTTTTGCACAAAAAGTTTTACGCGTTGGAACTGAGGCAACTTTTGCTCCGTTTGAGTTCGTAGAAGCTGGAAGTGATTCTCCTACCGGTTATGATATGGATATCATTCGTGCTATAGGTGAGGTTGAAGGTTATAAGGTTGAGATTATCAATATGCCTTTTGATGGCCTAATTCCTGCAATGCTTACTTCTCAGATTGATGCTGCAATAGCTGGTATTACCATTACACCTGAGCGTTCTAAAAAGGTTGATTTCTCAGCCCCTTACTATAATTCAGGCTTATCTGCTGTAATCTTATCCTCAAATGCATCTAAATATCAGAAGATCTCTGATCTAAAATCTGTCCGCTTATGTGTACAGATTGGCACAACCTCAGCTAAGAGTGCAGAAAAGATTTCAGGTAAGGTTGGCGCATTTAATACTGTTCCTGAGGCTTTCATGGAGCTAAAGTCTAAAGGATGCGAGGCTGTTATTAACGATCGTCCTGTAAATCTTTATTTCTTAAGCCAGATGAATTCTAATGATTACGTTGAAATTCCCGAGCTTTTAGATGGTGAACAATATGGTATTGCCGTCACTAAGGGTAACGAAGAGGCTCTTAAGGTTATCAACGATGGCTTACAGAAGATTCGCGATAATGGCACATTCTCTAAGATTCACCAAAAATGGTTTAAAGTTGCTCAATAAGCTATAAATTTGTACACAGGGGCATGCATCTTTAGATGTGTGTCCTTTGTTTTTTCTATTTTGAAGTTATATATATGCCTTTTCCTTTTGACTTAGAATTGATTTGGACCTCCTTACCTTTGTTAGGTGTAGGTGCTTTGGTCACAATTGAAATCACAGCTGTAGCTGTTGCTTGCGGCGTTTTCATTGGTTTATTTGTCGGTATTGCCGAACTTTCAAATTACAAATGGTTACGTATCCCTGCTAAAGTTTACGTAGACTTCATCCGTGGTACTCCACTACTTGTACAAATCTTTATTATCTACTTTGCGCTACCTACAATTTTGGGAATGCGTATTGAGCCCTTTATAGCTGCTGTGACCGCATGCTCAATTAACTCTGGCGCTTATGTAGCTGAAATTTTCCGTGCTGGTATTCAGTCAATTGATCGTGGTCAGATGGAAGCTGGTCGTTCCTTGGGTATGACCTGGAATCAGACTATGATTTATATCATTATTCCTCAAGCCTTCCGTCGTATTATTCCTCAATTAGGTAATGAATTTATTGCTATGTTGAAGGACTCCTCATTAGTATCCGTAATCGGATTTGAGGAATTAACCCGTAAAGGTCAATTGGTTATTGCATCAACCTATGGTTCATTGGAAATTTGGACAGCTGTTGCAATCATCTACTTAATTATGACCCTCTCTATATCGCGTATTGTTGCTATGTTAGAGAAGAAGTTTAACCCTAAGCGCAAAGTCTAAGGAGTCTTACCATGTCAATGATTGAAATTAAGAATTTGCGTAAAAGTTTCGGCTCTAATGAAATTATTAAGGGTGTTGATTTAAGCGTTGAGAAAAGTGAAGTTGTAGTTGTTATCGGTCCTTCAGGATCTGGTAAAAGTACTCTTTTACGTTGCGTAAATTATCTTGAGGTTCCAACCGGTGGTACTATTGCCATTGATGGAGAGGTTATTGATAGAAATAGCAATATCAATACTATCCGTGCTGAGGTTGGTATGGTTTTCCAGCATTTCAACCTTTTCCCGCATATGACTGTAGGAGAAAACATTACTTTAGCTCCTGTCAACGTTCGTCATAAGTCAAAAGAAGAGGCTCGTAAGACAGCTTTAGATCTTTTAAATAAGGTCGGACTTTCTGAGAAGGTAGATGCTTATCCTGATGAGTTATCAGGAGGTCAGCAACAGCGTGTTGCCATTGCAAGAGCGCTTGCTATGAATCCTAAGATTATGCTTTTCGATGAGCCAACCTCAGCTTTAGATCCTGAGATGGTTAATGAAGTATTAGATGTTATGAAGGATTTAGCCGAGAGTGGTATGACCATGATGGTCGTAACTCATGAAATGGGTTTTGCTCGACAAGTGGCTGACAGAGTATTGTTTGTTGATCAGGGAATTATTTTAGAGCAGGGCTCTCCTGAAGAAATATTCTCAAATCCAAAGCAAAAGCGTACTCAGGAATTTTTAGCAAAGATTCTTTAATTTTAGCTAAGAAAAAGAGACCTTTAGTATGATCTAAGAAATTGATCACTTAAGTTTCTAGATCATACTCTCAGAATTAAAGGCTTGTTTCCTAAAATTAATCGGAGACAGGCCTTTTAACTTTTTACAAACTCTTTTATGGTTATACCAATAGATCTAATCCTTTATAGCTTGCTCTAAGTCATCTAAGCATTTAAAAGCTTTTTACTTTCCGCAAAGCATTTCAACCTTCATTTAGCCTAAGAATATTTCAATAATGATATTGTCAAGAGTATTGGCTTTTCTAGACATACTTTGAATTAAATGATTTGTTTTATGCAATTAGAATAATGGAGATTTTGATATTGCCATCCTCGGTCTTAATGCATATACAACTCGTCTATACCCATATCTTTTTTTGCTTGCAGAATGAATCTTTAAGATAGCTTCAATATGGTCATTATGAATAACATCAAGTTTTTTAGTAGGAGCTTTATACAATTGGTAAAGGTATGAACCACTACTCATAGAGGCTTCTTCTAAATAATTTTTAAAGGATATTCAGGCCTTGAGCATTTATATTCATCAATTCTTTTTTTACCTTGAGACTGATAAATATCATACTAATTTTTACTGATGATTAAGCTTGTATGCTATAGAGTTAAGCAATATCTTCTAAACTAGAAATTCCTTCTGTGTAGGCTTTTGCAAATCTAATCTTAAATTCAGGTGAGTGTTTGGCTGACAGCCTATGAGGTAACAAGCTGTTATTTTGGGCCTTATAAAACAGGTTACTTACAGATGAGGTTAGGTTGACGTATGTTCTTTTAATGCAGAGTACAAGTATAAAATTTGCATTTTCTAAAATAAGAAAGAAATGGCAAGTTTACGATTTTAATAATACTGAAATGTAAGTTTATTTTTATATATTAAAATCACCTTTATAAAAATTTCATATTTGTCTTATAAGCTAAGGCTCTAGGAAGTATTACACAAAACTTGTAAACATTAATTTAAATAAAATTTTGATTGGAATTTTGCACCAAATCACTATAATGCTGAAAAATCATTTTTTAGGATTATGCTATGTCTGAGTCTGCAAGTTTTAAGTCTGAACCTCAATTAGGTCGTTCTTTATTTTCTATAAGTTGGCCAATTTTTATTGATCTTGGGATGCACTTTGCAACCCTTATGATTAATATGATCATGGTAGGTATGGTTTCTGTAGAAGCTGTAGCTGAGCTTACTGTGGGAAATCAGGTTTTTGATCTGGGGCTTATATTATTTAACTTTATCAATATTGGAGTATGTGTAAGCTGTGCGCAAGCTTTAGGAAATGGTAATCGACGCATGGCACGTCGTATTGTTCACATGGCGTTAGGCTTAAATATTGTATGGGGTGCAATAATTTCAATGGGTGTGTTTTTCTGCTCTGGCATAATTGTTGATCTTATGCAGGTTCCAGAAGAGATATTAGAGAGCTCCCACACCTATTTGATGATTTTATCCCTGAGTTTTTTGCCTGAAGCTTTGTGTTTGTGCTCAGCCCAAATATTAAGAGCCTATGAATGTACACGAGATTCAATGTACATGGCTATTTTAATCAATATCATTACTGTTATTGGAAATGCCTTGTTCTTATTTGGCTTATTCGGTGTGCCAAAGCTTGGAGTTGAAGGTGTTGCTATAAGTACTGTTATAGGACGCACTGTTGTTGTGGGATTTTTTATTGTTCTCATCGTAAAGCGCACTAAGGTTAGAATAATTCCCCGTTTTATGTTTGTTATAAAAAAGAAAATCCTTACACATATTTTAAACATTGGCCTTCCAGGAGCTGGAGAGAACCTGTCATGGCACAGTCAATATATGTTTATGACAGCGGTGATTGCTTCATTAGGGGCTATTCCCTTAGCTACGCACGGTATTTATTTTCAGATGTGTATGATCTTATTTTTATTCTCAGCTTCAATCGGCATGGGAACTGAGATCTTAGTTGCACACTATGCAGGTGCAATGAAGCTTGATCTGGCATATAAGCAACTTATGCATTCAGTAAAATTAGGAATGCTCATCACAGCATGTATTGCAGTTACCATCCCAATGTTTTCAGGAGAAATGGCAATTAAGATGTTTACTGACAGTAAAGCAGTCTTAGCTATGGCAACGCCTCTTTTCATGCTATCTGTATTTATGGAGCCTGGAAGAATTTTAAATATCATAATCATAAACTCCTTAAGAGCGGTAGGCGACACAAAATTTCCTGTAATAATGGCAGTAATTTCAATGTGGTGTATTAGCGTACCTCTAGGTTGCTTTTTAGCTTTGTACATGGATTTAGGTCTTTTAGGTGTTTGGATTGGTTTTTGCACTGATGAGTGGCTACGTGGTATTTCTATGTTCATTCGCTGGAGGTCAAAGGCTTGGGTAAAAGCAGCCAAACACAACTACAGAGTCAACTTTAAAAAGGTATCACATAAGAAGAGTGCACAATTTTAAGGCAATATGTGATCTTTATTTAGTTTTTTATTGTTTCTTAACATTGTGGTATATTTACACCACAGTTTTTTTTAATAACAGGTGATGTAATGTTCTTTGAACGTATTGAGGCTGCTCCTGCAGATCCAATTTTAGGCCTTAATGATGCCTTTAAAAAAGATTCAAACCCTAACAAGATTAACCTCGGTGTAGGTGTTTATAAGAATGAGGAAGGTGAAACCTCTATTTTAAAATGCGTAAAAGCTGCAGAAGAACAGCTTTTACAGGAGGAAACCACTAAGTCTTACTTACCTATTACAGGTTTACCTGAGTATGGTCGTTTTGCTCGTGAGCTTATCTTTGGTGCAGGCTCTGAGTATGTTGATGGCGGTCGTGCTGTAAGTTGTCACTGTCCTGGTGGTACTGGCGCCTTACGTATTGGTGCAGACTTTTTAGTTCAGCAAAATGTATCTTCAACTGTTTGGATCTCAGACCCAACTTGGGGTAATCATTATCAGATTGCAAAGTCAGCAGGTCTTAAGTTTGAGCGCTATCCTTATTATGATCGTGCAAATCATTCCTTAGATTTCGATCGCATGATGAAGACTTTATCCCAGGCAAATGAAGGTGATGCAGTTATCATTCATGCCTGCTGTCATAACCCTACAGGTATTGATCCTACCAAGGAGCAATGGGAAACTTTAGCAAAGTTCTTGGCTGAGAAGAAGCTTTTGCCTTTTATTGACTTTGCATATCAAGGTTTTGGTAAGGGCATAGAAGAGGATGCTTTTGGTGTTAGAACCATTGCCGCTCACTGCCCTGAGATGTTAATTGCCAGTTCCTTCTCTAAGAACTTTGGTCTTTATAATGAGCGTGTGGGTGTTTTAACTGTTGTTAGTGCTGATGCAGCAACTGCAGCAAATGTATTCTCACAGCTTAAGATTTCTGTACGTACAGCTATTTCCAATCCTCCTGCACATGGCGAGAAGATTGTTACTACTATCTTATCTAATCCAGAATTACGTAAGTTGTGGGAAGATGAGCTTGCATCTATGCGTGATCGTATTCAGGAAATGCGCTCACTTTTATCTGAAAAGCTAAAGGCTGCAGGTGCTGGTGATTACGACTTTATCAATACTCAATGTGGTATGTTCTCTTTCTCCGGTTTAGATAAGGAGCAAGTTGAGGCTTTACGTAAGGACTTTGGTATTTATATCGTAGGTTCAGGTCGTATTTGTGTAGCTGGAATTAACCATAAGAACATTGACACTTTAGTTGATGCTATCTGTAAGGTAACCTCTAAGTAGTTAATGCTTATAAGATAGCTTTACAACTATCGACTTTAAAAGAAAAGCAGATCTCTGGTGAATATATTCCCATAAAGTGCTCCATTTTACTGATCTATAATGGAGCTTTTATGGAAAAGGT
>CALFLJ010000174.1 GCA_937880335.1 uncultured Succinatimonas sp. | reverse complement strand
CTTTGGTGAGGATCCTTATTAAAGACGACTTAAAAAGATAATTAAGTGGATACCTACAAACTTTTGGAACTGGTAGGGGTGGTTATGCGGACTTTTGGCGATGCAGGAAGCGCTACAGAGAGGGGAATCGTCTTAAAATTTTTTTGTCAGATCTGGATCTTCTTACATGATCTTCTACAATAGGAATTTGTTCAGTACGTGTTATCTGGCTTTATACAGTATTTGAAGCCTATCCTACATATGGCTTACTTATGGCCGTTTATGGGGTAAGTTGGGCTATTACAGCCTTATTTATCTGTTACCTTTACTTTAATTTTAGAAAGAAATATTTTGTAACAAAAATATAAAATTATAAGTTTGGAAATTTTTGTATTTATAATAATTGAGACTTTTAAATTATTATAAAAAATATATTAAAACTAAAAATTAGGTTTGCGACTTTATGATTAAAACCTCGTCTCCTGCGCTTGATAAGTGTGTAGCAATCTTAGATTATTTATCCGATAACACTCTAGGTGTTAGTTTTACAGAGTTATATACAAATCTTAATATTCCTAAAAGTTCAGCTTTTTTATTGATTAAAAGTCTCTTAGCTCATGGACTAATCCGTCAACAAGGTGAATTATATTTTCTTTCGCTTCGTCTAAGTAAATGGGGAAAAAAAGCAGTAGACTGTTTTAACATCAAAGAAATTGCCTATCCAATTTTACGTGATCTTACAAATAAAACAGGGCTTACTAGCCATCTTGGAGTACTTACAGATAACTATCCTTCTTATTTGGTAAAAGTTGAAAGTCCTTATGCCATAATTGTAAATAGTTATGTAGGAAAACAATTGCCCTTAAATAGTACTGCTTTAGGTAAGGTTTTTTTAGCCTATATCAATGAGGAAACAAGAGAGCATCTTTTAGAAACCTTAGGTCCTTTTCAAAAGTATACAGATAAGACTATTACTGATCTTGATGTTTTACGTAATAGCCTAAAACAGGTTAAAGAGTTAGGCTATGCAATTGATAATGAAGAGGATTGTGAAGGTGTTGTATGTCTTGCATCTCCTGTTTTAGACAGAAGCGGTAATATAGTAGCTGCAGTTAGTATTTCTGGCGTATTGCAACAATATGCTAAAAAGCCTATTGAGGAACAGGTGGTTTTATTAAAAGAGGCTACAGAAAAACTAAGTAGCCTTATCTAGTAATTTCATTCATCAGACATAACTTAAGGTTTAAGCAAATAAAAGTAATTACACTTTTAGATGTGATGAGTGATAAGTGTGCAAAAGAAAAAATTTATAGGCATTCACCAATTAATATTGATATTTCGCAATTTGGATCTCGATAGTGTTTTCCTTTATCTTTAGACAATAGGTACATATATGCAATATCTAGAGCCTTATCAGCCTGTTCTGCTGGATTTTGGT
>CALFLJ010000173.1 GCA_937880335.1 uncultured Succinatimonas sp. | reverse complement strand
AAAAATATAAGTACGTTCACTCTAATTTGTCCCTTACGTGACTTAGCCTTATCTAAACTTGTATACTCCTTTAAGCTTTAAAGTACATGCAAAAAAGCACTTTACTTTACAGTAATGCTTAACCTAAATTTAAGGATCTCATAATTAACACTTTGTTTTACTAAAACTTTTTATTTTTTTTGCACTAATTAAAAAAAATTTTTCTAATATGCTAAACAAAAACAGAATATTTACCGTTAAAATGTATATAAAAATTGAATGATCTTAATATTAAACAATTTTGATAATTTTGTAAGCTGTAATTTATCTTATAATTAGGTAATAGAAACTACAGATCTTGGTGTTTATTTTTCAACTAAACGGAGGGGGCACAAACTAGATATAAATTACCCCTTATTCTACTTGTGCTAAACAAAAATGAATTTTGTAAAAAAACTAGGTGTCAAAGCTAAGCTTCTGTCCTCTTTTATTGCCGTTATTTTTCTTACTTGTATTATTTCAGCCACCGCTTTAACAAGTATTATCAATGATAAGGAAGTTGCATCTCATGTTAATACTGCAGTAAGTAAACATTATGCAGGTCTTACTAAAGCCATAAATCAAACACAGATTTTCAGATCCCAGGTGTTCCAATTTAATTCAGCTATCTTAAACTTCAATACCAATTCTGCAAATGAAGTAAAAAACACCATAGCCACACTCAAAAATAGCGTTGAAGAAATAAGTTCTGACGATATCGAACACACCTCTAAAATTGAAGAGATAAAACAGTCTGTTTTCAAATTCATTGAGATCTATGAACAAGAGATGGTCCCTCTCCTAGATAAGGGATATAGCGTAGATAGCCGTGCTGTATTTGTAAAAAAAGTCTTCCCTGCCATTGATAAAGCTGAGTTTTTAATGACAGCCCTTCAGCAGGAATACCTAGTATCAATTAACAGCAATGTTGATACAATCAATTCTAATACCCCTGCAATCGTAGTTTCAATAAGCACATTAGTAGCCGTAACTCTAGCTTTAGTTATCGCCCTAATTCTTTCTAATAGTTTTGTCAATATTTTAAATACTGCTGTCAAGCAAGCCTCTATTATAGCAAAAGGCGATTTGACCTCAGAGATAAAAAACAACCGCGACGACGAATTTGGATTACTTTTAAAAAGTCTTGAAGCAATGCGTAAGGATTGGCATAACCATGTATCTACTATTGCAAAATCATGCAGCGAAATTGAATCAAATATAAATGGTATAAATTCTGTAACTACAAAGATGGATGAGGCTGCCAGAAACAGTCAAAACAGAGCTATTACAGTCGCAGCAGCTGCCGACGAAATGGTTTCAACCACATCTGATATTGCACATAACTGTGAAAGTGCGGCCGCTGATGCAATCCGCTCTAATGATACAACATTAGAGGGCGTAGGAAAGGTACAAAATACTATCCATGGAATTCAAAATCAGGTTGTAAAATCAAAAGAAGATGCAGCGTTAGTTCAGGCTCTTGTTGATCAAGCACAGAAAATTGGCACCATTGTTCAAACTATCGATGATATTGCCTCTCAGACAAATCTCCTTGCCTTAAATGCTGCAATAGAAGCTGCACGTGCAGGAGAGGCTGGTAAAGGATTTGCTGTAGTTGCAGATGAGGTTCGCGCTCTTGCATCAAGAACATCTTCATCAACAAGAGAGATCACAAAAATGGTTGATCAAATTCAATCTGATGCCAATTCTGCCAATGACTCCATGCGTTCCTCTGTGGAAAATATGGATGGCTTAGCAGTTGAAACCGGCACTATTGAAGATCTGTTACATAATATTACAACTCAGGTAAGTAGTGTAAATGAACAGATAAATCAGATTGCAACAGCAGCTGAACAGCAGACCACTGCCACATCAGAAATATCAGCTAATATGCAGGATATTACAGCTGCTGCGCAAAGTCTGTCTGATGAAGTTACTCAGACAAGATCTGAAATTACAAATGCTGTTAACCTTTTAGGTAACCTAAAAGCACTTGTTACACACTTTAAACTTTAAAATTTACTTATAGAATCTATAAATCCCCGGTAGAATGCGGTGCCCCTCCTCTCGCGGTGACCCTAAAATTTTACCGGGAATTATTTTATATTGGTCTAAATTCCTCTTCCCTTAAAATAAACTTATAAGAAATAAATAACCGCCCCTCCCTTTTATACTTTTACCTAACTGATAAATTCATCAAATAACTAAGTTTTGTTCGTCCAAGTCAAGTATATGCTTATTTAAATTTGTCAGGTTAGAATTGCTAAGGTTTTGAAAAAAAGATAAATACTTTTTTTCTTAAATTAAGAATAAAAAAATGCTAATATTTATATAGCTATATTTTAAAAATAAGTATACTTATTTACTGTGTTTTTTTTTACTCATCCTTTATATAAAAATCAATTTTATAAACAAAATTTTGCTTATTTTGATTTCAATATGTTTTATTTATGGTTGTTAATCTTTGACAAGTTATATTAAGGAACATAGAAAGCCCCTAAACGTACAACAGAGAGTTTCAGGTCCTAAGGATTTTTCCGTGCTTGATGAATTGTCTCTTCAAAAAAAAATCAACTGGCCCTGTTAGATTTCAAGATGTAAATATAAAAAGTAGCAAGTATAGGTGTTATGAACTGGATACTAGAATTAAGTACGACAAATACGATTAGAAATTATTGATATAACGAAATGGTTCTAAGTATTATGTTTTTAATTGTAATTTATGCGCAAAATAGTAGTTTATGAAATTCAATTTTAAGTTTTTATGTTGTTCTTTCGTTATTCCTATATCACTGCTTCTTACGTCTTGTGCAAGGAATAATTTGAAAGAAAATTTAGATCCTAATGCCAATGAGGAAAAGCTAATTGTTGAACCAAGATTTTTTGATGTCTTTAAATTCAAAAAACTAGAAACAAAGGCATTTCTATTTATGTAAAAAGCGTTTCTGATTTTTCCGAACCACTAGTCGATCCCAAATATGCAAAGATAAATCCAAATGCTGAGCTTTATTCCTTTGGTTTTATTAGGAATATCAGGTATATTCGTGATTTTCAAACACCGTCTCCTCCTAAGTTTAATAATTCTGAAGTATTAGGTAGATTAGATAACTATACAATAACAGTTCCATCTGATGTAAATTTTAGAGAGTTGTTTGAAAATTATGTAAAAAAGGCTCTTGACGAGGCTGACTTTAATGTAGTGTCCTCTCCATCAAAATATAGCATTATCGTAGAATTTTACCCTGGAAATTTGATTGCTTTGTATTTTGATAACGATAAAAGCAAAATAATAGTTCGTAATGAGCTTTTTATGTCACTTAGCCAAAATGAAAATACTATTCCTATAATATAGATTGCCGTTATAGTGGAGCTAATAACGCAAACTTAGAACATAAGTCTTGCTCTGATATTGAAAGTGGTGATCTTGACAATAATTGGTTTACATTTGATGCACCAAAACTGACCTCAGTTGAGAAGCTTGAATTACTCAATTCCTATGTAAATGAGATTTTGCAGGTTCCATTAAGTTTCAATCAAGCCAAATTAGTAGAAGATTTGAAATACTTAAATAAGCAACTTTCAAATAAGTCAGGGAAAATGATTGATGTGGGCAGAACACTCAAGAAATTTTCTAGTATGTATGGTTATGGTATAAATGTAAAACCTATTTGTTATATAAAATCCTCGTTTGGATATGTTACGGATCCTAAAGAGGCTGCGAGCATTCGTAGAGCACAAGAGTATAACAGAAAATATATTAAGAATTTTGATGTCAAAAATGATTCTGGACGCATTGTGAAGAAATGCACTTATGATTCGTATAAAAAGAGGTAAAGTGCGAAGATCAATAAGTTTACATATGGCTTTAATTGAACATTTACAACGTCTTTATTGAAGCCTCTATAATTTAAAAGCGATAAAAAAGCTGGATCATTGAAATCCAGCTTTTCTTTTACTTAAAAAGTGATTATTTATCCTTAATAATTAAGAATAAATTACTTATTTAAAGCAGCATCAACGGCTACAGCAACAGCAACAGTTGCACCTACCATTGGGTTGTTACCCATGCCCATGAAGCCCATCATTTCTACGTGGGCAGGAACAGAGGAACTACCAGCAAACTGAGCATCAGAGTGCATACGACCTAAGGTATCAGTCATACCATAAGAAGCAGGACCTGCAGCCATATTATCTGGGTGTAAAGTACGACCAGTACCACCACCAGATGCTACAGAGAAGTACTTCTTACCCTGCTCAACGCACTCTTTCTTATAAGTGCCGGCTACAGGGTGCTGGAAACGGGTCGGATTGGTGGAGTTACCAGTAATGGAAACGTCTACACCCTCGTGATGCATAATTGCAACACCTTCTCGTACATCGTCTGCACCGAAGCAACGAACGGCAGAACGCTCACCAGTAGAGTAAGCCTTTTCCATAACGATCTTAAGCTCAGATGTAGCGTAATCAA
>CALFLJ010000172.1 GCA_937880335.1 uncultured Succinatimonas sp. | reverse complement strand
AACGCAAAGCTAAAGAGGAAGCTGAACGCAAAGCTAAAGAGGAAGCTGAACGCAAGGCTAAAGAGGAAGCTGAACGCAAAGCTAAAGAGGAAGCTGATATTTATGCTCCTGAAAATAGACTAGAAAAGCAAGATGATAAAGAAGATAAGATAAAAATAAAAAGATCTTTTTTTGAAAGGCTACGTAAGACTCGCGAAAATTTAGCTTACGGTTTATCTGCATTAATTCTGGGTAAGAAAATAGACGAAGAGTTATATGAAGATTTAGAAACTTCTTTACTTACAGCTGATCTTGGAGTTGAAACTACTGAATATATAATTAACAGGCTAAAAGAAGAGTCAAAAGCTCGAGAGCTTCATGATGCAGAAGCTTTAAAAGGTAACTTAAGAAGAATTTTAATTGAAATTCTTTCACCTTGTTCAGAACCCCTTAAAGTAAAAAAGAACGATGATTTTCCTTTTGTTATTCTTATGGTTGGTGTTAATGGTGCTGGAAAGACCACTACAATAGGAAAACTTGCACTTAAATTTAAGGATTTAGGTCTTAAGGTCATGTTAGGCGCAGGAGATACATTCCGAGCAGCTGCTGTTGAACAATTAAAAGAGTGGGGAGATAGAACTGGTGTACCTGTAATTTCTCAACCAACAGGTTCTGATAGTGCTTCTGTATTGTTCGATGCTTTATCATCAGCTAAATCAAAAAAAGCGGACGTTTTGATTTGTGATACAGCTGGTAGATTACAAAATAAGGACAATTTGATGGAAGAGCTAAAAAAAATTGTTCGAGTTATGAAAAAAATTGATAATGAGGTTCCTCATGAGGTGTTACTAGTTTTAGATGCGACTACAGGTCAGAACGCAGTTTCTCAAATGAAAATTTTTTCTGAGGCTGTAAATGTTTCTGGTATTGTCTTAACAAAGCTTGATGGTACAGCTAAAGGTGGCGTTGTATTTGCTCTTGCTGATAAGTTTAAAAAACCAATACGATTTATTGGTATAGGTGAAAAAACTGAAGATTTAAGGGAATTTGACGTTGAAAACTTTGTTGACGCATTATTGGGAGAAAAATCTGATATAAATTGATTTAGATTATGCTCAACTATAGCAGTATAATTTTTTCTTCACTATATTATTTAAATTTTAGCTGGTTAAGATGGCAGACGATTCTAAAAACAAAAATATTGGAATGTTAGCTCCGGTTGGAAATATCGAGAGTTATGTTAAAGCCATTAATCAAGTTCCAATGCTAGAAATTGAAGATGAGCGAACATTAGCTAAGAGACTTAGAGATTATGGAGATCTTGAAGCTGCTCGTAAACTAGTTTTATCTCACTTGAGATTAGTTGTTAGCATTGCTCGTGGTTATGCAGGTTATGGTTTGCCCTTGTCTGATTTAATCCAGGAAGGAAATATTGGACTAATGAAAGCTGTTAAACATTATGATCCTGATGTAGGTGGTAGATTAGCAGCTTTTGCAGTACATTGGATTAAATCAGAGATACATGAATATGTAATTAAAAACTGGAGAATGGTTAAGGTCGCTACAACTAAGGCTCAAAGAAAGTTGTTTTTTAAATTAAGGCAAAATAAAAAGCACCTAGGTTGGTTTACTGATAGTGAACGCAAAGATGTAGCTTTAGATTTGGGGGTTTCAGCTAAAGATGTAGCAGAAATGGAAACTCGTTTATCTGGGCAAGATATTGGTTTTGATATAGATGCAGATGATGCTTCTGATGGATCTTCAAGTTATGCCCCTGCAGCATACCTTGAAGATGAGGGGTCTAATTTTGCAAAAAATTTTGAAATAAGGGATTTCCATTCTTATGAGTTAAATAAGCTTAGTGAGGCTTTAAAAATTTTAGATGAGCGTTCTAGGTTTATTATTCAAAAAAGATGGTTAGATGAACAAAAAGCAACGTTACAGGAATTATCTGAAGAACTTCATATCTCTGTTGAGCGTGTAAGACAGATTGAAAATGCAACCTTAAAGAAGATAAAAGAGCTTGTTCTAAGTAAAAAAAGTTCAAATGACACATTATTGGTAACAAATAAGAAAAATAAATAAAGTATAATTAATTAAAACTTTCACAAATCGCCGTACTAAGGTTCAGTTATAAATTTTCTAG
>CALFLJ010000171.1 GCA_937880335.1 uncultured Succinatimonas sp. | reverse complement strand
ACTTTTCCCTTTTTTATGCCGTTTATTTAGCTAATTTTTTTTGATCTTTATCGTAAATTTATGCATTTATTCTTGCTCTTTGTTTTCTTACTAAGTTATTTTTTTCCTTTTAATTTTGAAAAAATTTTTTCTCGATTAAAAAGGAAATTTTTTTTAATTATTCAACTTAAAATATGCATAGGCCTCTTCTAAAGCATAACTTAACTGATCTGGACAAGATGTAGGCTTGTTTTTACATGTTATGCCACGCAAAATCTTTATTACACTATCAATATCCTGACCTTGAACTAACTTGCTTACCCCCTTTAGATTACCATTACACCCTCCATCAAAACTTACGCTTTTTATTATTTTGCCATCAAGTTCCACATGGATTTGTTTGGCGCAAGTACCGTTAGTTTTATATGTATATGAAGCCATTAAGTATCCTTTCAATTCTTAATTTATAAATGTAATAACTCTTTCTTTTGCAAGACGTGATTTAGGTCTAACCTTATTTGAATCATTTTTAAGGCTATAACCTAAGGCAACTAAGACTACGGAATGAAGATTCTGTGACGATAAATTTAGAATCTCATCCATCTTTTTAAAATCAAATCCTTCCATGATAGTGGAATCAATTCCTAATGATTTAGCCGCATAAACTAAACTTGTCATGGCTATATAAGCTTGTTTTGATGTCCACTAAGCATATTCGCCTAAGCTTTCCTGATACTTTCCATATTCAATTCTATGTTCATCGACTATGGATTTAATTTCAGGATGATTTGGATAACGACCGTCAAAATCTTCCTTATCACTAACCTCTTTGTAATATTTTTCATCGAGCTTATTATGCGCACAAATAAGAATAAAGTGAGAACAATCCTCTATACGAGACACATTAAAATCAGCAACAGCGCTCATTATCCTTTGTTTGGCGTCACCTGAACCTACAATAAATTTCCAGGCTTGTGCATTTACCGCACTTGGGGATAAACGTAACACTTCTAAAAGTTTACTTAAATCATCTGCATTTATACTTTTATTTGGGTCAAAATGTTTTGTGGTATAACGAGTTTTTGCTAACTCCAAAAAATCCATAAAAACTCCTTAATATAAAACTCTCCAATTTAAACTATAAAAATTTAGTAAAACTAATTTTACACAAGATTTTATATTTATTTAAAATGCGTGATCAAAACGATAGTATGATATTCTTTTTAGCCTTAGACTTTTCATACACTTAGCTATCCTAGCTAACAGGAATGTAACAATTTATAAGCTAAAATCCGAACTTAAAGATTTCAAGTTATCCTAGACTTGCTTAAGTTTTCCTTTCAAAAGGATTTAGATATATTTTAGGTAATTTATAAAACAGTGAAAATATTCATCCAATTTTAGTTAATTGAAGACTTAAAATAAAAGGTTATAGCTTTAGCTGTTGTTTCTTCTAATTTTTATTTAAGATATCGACTTAATAAAAGGTTAGGATTAAAGTTTCTTAAAAAACAGGAATTTAATTTACAATAATTGAAAAGAGGACGGCTATATCCACTGCCTTATGACAGAGGTTTTATGCTGATTTTACTATGACTGACAAATATTCACAAAATCCTTCACTTGAAACTATTAGCAATCAAAAAGGTCTCACCATAACTATAATGGATTGGGGTGCTACAATAATTTCAATTAAAGTTCCCGTAAAAGGGGAGTCTGCTCGTGAGATTCTATTAGGCGTAAAAAATCCGGAAGACTGGCATACACAAAGTTGCTATTTCAATGCCACCATAGGTCGTTTTGCAAATCGCATTGCAAACAATGAGTTTACCATTAATGGTAAAAACTATAAGCTTCAATCATCCGGCAAGCACTGCCTACATGGCGGTAATGATGGCTTTGATAAACGTCGTTTCACCTTATTAAACAAAACCCCATCAAGTCTTACCTACACCCTACACTCTCCTGATGGTGATATGGGCTTCCCTGGCAATTATGATTTAACCGTTACATATACGGTTACCGAAGATAATGCGCTTAACGTTGAATATGTAGGAAAGTGTGACAAAGAGTGCTGGTCATGTATTACAAACCATGCTTACTTTAATTTAAACGGTCATAACAGCAGTGTCTTAAATCATACTTTATTCTTAGACTCTAAGGCTTTCTTACCTGCAGATGATACTTCTATCCCAACAGGAGAAGTAAGAGAAGTTAAGGGCACGGCTTTTGACTTTACAAGTCCTAAAACATTAGGACAAGATTTCCGCAAGGACGATCAGATGACAGCCTGCCTAGGCTATGATCATCCATTCTTAATTGAAGGAAATCCAGAAAAACCATTTGCAAAACTTGAGTCTGATGATCACAAAGTTAAAATGGAGGTTTATTCTGACTATCCTGCCGTACAACTCTATACAGGTAATTACATAAACACAGAGACAGGAAAGATCACAGCTCGTGACGATGGAAAAATCTATGACAACCAAACTGCTGTTTGCTTAGAACCTGAATACTATCCAAACTGCCCTAATATGCCACAGTTTAGTGATGTAAATAAAATGGTAACTCCAGATGAGCCATTAAACAAATTCATCTGCTATAAATTTGATTTATAGTAGCCTCTATAACTTTTAATATAAACCTCGGGCATAAGACCGAGGTTTTTATTTTATAGATTTATTAGTTTATAAATTCCAAATCAAATAATATAAAATCATAAAAAAACTCCACTACATTTTTGTAACGGAGTTTTATAACTGAGATCTCAACTAGGAGGAATAATAAATTTTTAAACTAAAGTTTATTCCTCATGAGTTGATAAATAATCTTTTTCCTTACCCCATGCGGCAATACCATCCTGTGATGGTAAAACACTTGGATCAAAGCGAGGATCTTTACCCTCACGACGCTGTTTTGCATAATCCTTTAAAGCAATAAAGGCAAATTTACCTAATCTTGCAATAGCATAAAGGTTTGTCAAAGCTAATAAAGCCATAAAGACATCAGCGAGGTTCCAAACTAAGGTTAAGGATGCATAAGCACCAAAGAAGACCATACCAACAACAAAAATACGGAACAAAGTCATAACAATAGGACTCTTGCTTAAATAGCCCATATTGACTTCACCATAATAGTAGTTGCCAATAATTGAAGAGAAAGCAAATAAAGTAATGGTAAATGACATAAAGTAACCAGCAAATGAACCTAGCTCGGAGGTTAATGAAGCCTGAACTAAAGCAATACCAGTTAGATCACCACCAATCTCATATTTTTGGCTTAACATAACAATCACGGATGATGCAGTACAGATAAAAATGGTATCAACGAATACACCAAAAGCCTGAACTAAGCCTTGTTTTACAGGATGAGATGTAACAGCACAAGCTGCGGCATTTGGAACAGATCCCTCACCTGCCTCATTTGAGAATAATCCACGCTTAATACCAGTCATGATTACTGCACCAAAACCGCCTGATACGGCTGCCTGAGGGCAGAAAGCATCATGGAAAATAAGGTAGAACATCTCAGGAACCATATTAATATTCTTAAAGAATATGATAATGGCAACACCTAAATAGAGTAATGCCATAATAGGCACCATAAAGGTAGCAGCTTTTGCAATACGCTGAGCACCACCAAAAATTACCATGGAAGTAATAATGCATGTTACCAAACCGGTAATAATTGGGTTAAAACCAAAAGACTCCTTTAAAGACATCGCAATGGTGTTTGACTGAACAGAGTTGTAGCATAAGGCAAAAGTAACAGTAATTAAAATAGCAAATAAAGCTGCAACTGCAGGTTGCTTTAAAGCATTTTTAATATAGTAGGCAGGACCACCGTGATACCCCCCCTCACGATAAGGAACCTTATAGATCTGAGCTAGGGTACTCTCGACAAAGCCTGATGCACTACCAATAATTGCAATTACCCACATCCAGAAAATAGCACCAGGGCCACCTAAAACAACTGCGATGGCAATGCCTGCAATATTTCCTACACCAACACGAGAGGCTGTACTGATGCAAAAAGCCTGAAAAGAGCTGATTTCCTTTCCGCGAGGTTTCTTGCTGGTTATTCCATGGCGCAAAACCTTGAACATTTCAAGGAAATAGCGAATCTGCACAAATCCAGTTTTTGCGGTAAAGTATAGACCTATACCAATCAATACATAGATGAGTACGTATGACCACAATACGCCATTGATACTATTAATTATGGCGTCCATTGTTTCTAGCATGTTTATAATTCCTGTTGGTTAATGTTTTAAAAATCAATTACTGACCGCGCTTATTTTAATGATTTTACAAAGTCTTGCAATTTTTTATCGATATTTAACACTTATAAAGCAAAAACTAGCAGTTTTTATTAAAAAAAACACGAAAGGTAAGCTTTTCTTTTATTTTTTAAGTAGTTAACTTATATAATAACTCATATAGTTTTGCCCTATTTTGGGGCTTTTGGAATATTTTTAATAGAATCCTAAGTTTATTTACATATTATTTTATGAACTTGTAGGCTTTTTTACAAAATATTTCATCCTAAAACTTAAAGTAAAGGTAACAGATAAATAAGGCTGTAATAGCCCAACTTACCCCATA
>CALFLJ010000170.1 GCA_937880335.1 uncultured Succinatimonas sp. | reverse complement strand
TTTAGTCATAGGCTCAATCAGGAACTGGAATTGGCTGTGCGATCCCACAGGCAAACCTCATGCTCCCTTACTAAGTCGTGGAAGCTTGCGCTTTATTTTTTTTAGCTGTGGTGTGATCTTAATTATTTGCGGACTATATTTTTTGCTAAAAAGAGGTTCAAATAAAAATCCTGTGGGATCGATTTAAAAAAGCCTACACATAAATTGTATACATATGTCAATATAGTGTAGTTTCAAACACTTAGCTGTTTTATGCAAGTTTAGTTTTAGCTGCGTCAGCATGCCAATTTAGGCTACTCAATTTAATTAAGTTCATAAAATTGGATATCGACTTAATTCCATATTTTGCCCGCTTGAACACCTTTAACTTGTTATTTAGTCCCTCAATTGGGCCAGTTGTTAGCTGGGTTTTAGCAAAACTAGCTATAGGAGCTAATTTGGTAACAATTCTTCTAATCATTCTACAAATGGCGCTATAATGCTTCCCTTCTTTCTTACTCTCATTTAAGGAAGCTTCGCTATTAGTTTCAATAGCTTTTTCTTTAGTATTTTCTACAATACATGCAGAACTATGAAGAAGAAATTCACATCCACATTTTGTGTAAATTTGCTTATTCTTCTTGTAATGAGCAAAAGTTGGAGATAAGGCCTCTACTTCTAAAGGATTCTTACAAATTGCTAGTAAGTTTTTAGTAAAATCTACCTCATCCTCATTCTGCTCAGCTTGATCATAAAATGCAATAATGTTTTGATAAAATTCATAAATTGATTTAATAAAATCGCTACTATTTAAAATCTTGCGAAGAGTTTTAATATCACGCTTATCTTTGAGATTTGGCTCTCTCTGTAATAGAAGTCTTAATGCTGGCTTATCCTTTTCAAAAAATAATGGTTTTACAGGACTATCCTCGGGTAAATCCTTAGCCAATTGCATATAAACAATCTTTAAATCATCAGCAATGTTTGACATGTGGTGGAAGCGGTCAAAAGTTATTGTGCATTCAGGCAGAAGCTCTTTAAAAGCACTGAAAAAAGGAGCATTCATGTCGCAAGCCACATATACCTGAGGAGATAGACTAATTCCTGCCCAATTAATAAAAGATTGTATAGCATCTTTATTGTTTTTCAGAACCCAATAAAGTAGCTCATGCGTTATTGCATCGTAAACAAGAGTTATATAGTTCCTGTTATGAGTAGCAATCTCATCAACGTAAATATGTGTAATAACTTTAGATGGAGTCTTAAAATGGCAGACATCTTGTTCATTACTACTATCTAAAGCGCTGGTATCAATAAAATTACCATCACAGTAACCATATACACTGGTACGAACATAGTACTCGGACACACCTAGTGATAGAGCAGTACTCTTAAGTGTTAAATTGTTTGTCGTGCAATGTCTAGTGAGTATGGAATTAGATAACACATTAGTTATTCTTTTTTTACCATGCTGTAAAGGTGTAGATGGAGTAAAGGTCTTATCACAGGACTTGCACTTATAACGATTAAGATGCAACTCAATAACAATCGGTTTATCGTCAATACTTATGTGGCGAAAGTATCGTGTAACTTTTGCATGTTTATGAACAGAGCATTTACAAACAGGGCAGCAATACTCTTCGTCTAAGAGCTCAAGAATTAAAAGGTGGCTTGTTGTATTACCCTCAGAATCTTTATTGGCTCTATATTCACAAAACTTAAGATTCTCTTGTGGAAGATTGAAAATATTAAAGACATTATCATTTGTAACTTCATAAGTTACTAAATTTTGTTGACGAGTTTCTAAAGTAACATTATTATCCATAATAGGGGACCTTGTTTAATTGTTTATTTATTAGGTGGTCTCCTTATTTTATAACACATTTCAAATTCCTGTCTTTAATATTGATGATACTCAATAGTCATAGCTAAGTTCCCACGCCTTAAATGTCAATATAGTGTAGTTTTCAACATGACACATTCCTGAGTCTTTTATGTAACCCACAGGATTTTTATTTGAACCCTTGATTGTAGTATCAGCCAATGGATAGCTGGTATTTAGTGACAGTTAATAGCTACCTTAGTTTTAGTGCTTCTAAAAAAGTATAGCTTACCCATAAAGCAGGTCTAAAGAGCATTATGACCTGCTTTTATTGGAAATCTCAT
>CALFLJ010000169.1 GCA_937880335.1 uncultured Succinatimonas sp. | reverse complement strand
GAATAAGGGATTTCAATTAGGTTACAATTTGTTTTTTTATAAATCTCCTTTGCATGGTATAAATCAACTTCATTATACGGATCAAAAAACAGCAATCCTTTTTGATTTTTACAAAGATTATTCTCTATATTGGAAACACTAAAAAATCTAATTATATTTTGATAACAAGATCTGTAAAATGGAATCATGGGTACATTGTCATCCAGTTTATATTGAGGTTGAAAAGCTACAAATTCAGCATTCAAGTAACCAGAAAAATTTATTGCCCCAAATCCGCCCATGCTAAACCCAAAACAAACGCACCTGCTACGTAAGCTATTTATCGCATCTAAGACAATATATATTTCAGCAGACTGAAACCAATTACAAAGTTTCGGGACAATACACCATAAATTTTTGCATAATTTAGAATAGCTTTTTATAACTTTTTCCACCCTGTTTTTAGCTACATTTTTATCTATTGACTCATTATTACTATTTCGTCCACCGGCATGATCAAAATAAACCAATGTAACATTATCTTCAAATTCGCTGTTAAGGTTACAGTAAACAAAATAATCTTTATATTCTATTTCCTTAATATTATTCATTTTCTTTAACCTCCATCAGCAAAACGTCTGTCCATTGTTTTTTAAATTTCTCGTTACCAAAATATTCTATATACGTGCTTTTATTTATATTTTTTAATTTTTCAATCTTTAACTTATCAAAATCAAAATCGTCATCACTGAAAACAACATTACCAGCTTTATTGAATTCTATGTTACCTCCACACCGTGAAAGTATAAGCATACAATTTCTATTCATAGCTTCAAGTGTTGCAAGATCAAAAATGGACTTCCTATGAAGCATTATATAGATGTCACTTATTTTTAACAAAAACTGTACTTGGGCATACTCTACTTTTTGAAGAAACTGGACTTCCAAATTAGAAATCTTCATATTAGAGTAGTCTTTTACAAGGCTATCTAATAACGGACCTTTTCCCACACAAATCCATCTAATTTTTAGCTCTGGTCTTTTAGTAGCAAGATGCTTGAGATATTCAAATGTTCTATCTTGTCCCTTACTAGAAGTAACAGTTCCTACGGATATAAAAGTTAAGAGCTCATCGTTTTTCTTTATATATTCGTGTTCAACTTCTGTAGGAATATAATACAAAGTGTTATATAAGCATGTATCTGAAAATTTAACCTTATCAAGAACAGATCTTGTTTTGTATTTTGATTTCTCAAACTCTAATCTAGCCCCACGTGATGGGAAGTAAACTTTTGATGCATTCAATAAGGCCTTATCCTCCATCACATTTATTATATGACGTTCAAATCTATTGAAATACTCACCCAAAGCATCAATTTCATCCAATCTTGCACCTTGACTATGTACGATCAAGATATACTTTCTTCTCATTAAGGATAAAGCATATGCAGTCGGAATATCTTGCGTTACATACAATGTATCAACAGATTTTGCCTTATCAAAAACAAAAACCATAGACGCCCAAAATTGAAAACATCTTGATTCTTCAGAATAAATTTTTGGGAATCTTTTTTTAACAAAATATTTATTTTTCTTAGAATGCCAAACCCCATCCTTTTCAGAAAAAGAATATCTTATAGATAAATTCTCTAATTTATCTTTAAGTATTGTTTTTACAGCAGATTGAACAGCGCCTGCCCCACCTCTTCCTCCAAAAGGAGCTTCCGGTCTATATGTTATAAATTGAATATCTTTTATTCCTATAAATTTTTTAGCTTCTTTTTCTAGCTTCTTATTTAAAGCATAAAACCGAACGAGCTCCCCTATAAAATTTAAATTTAGTTTATCTGTAATGTTAACAATGTTACCAACGATCCCTTTTTTATAGTTTTCTTTTCCAGAATGCGTAGATGGGCTTACTTCTATTTTTACATTTGATTTTTTTACAACCCTAACAACAGGGTCATAATCTGTATACCCCCAAAAATCATTTAATGCAGCTCTCATTGTATTACTGTCAAGTTTTATAGGAATATAAGGAACTTTTTCTTCACATTCACCAAATATAATGTCCTGCCAGAATGAAGGTTGTAAAATCACACTATCTATAGAAACATAATTCTTTTCGTTAAATTCTTTTTCAAACAAGTTGAACTTTTTATTTAAAAAAACAACTTTCTTTGAAAAATATTTTGCTTCATATAGTACAGAAGAGGAAATTACAATAACAGTTGAAATTTCAGAACAGCTCAACAACCTATAAATATTTTCATTTGTAAATTTTATATTTTCTATTTTTCTTATTGCATCATATAAACTTTTATCTTTCACATAAGGATGCGATTTAAAGTAAACAACATTAAATTTTTTTGATAGATCTTCTATTTTCTTTAAATAATTTGTTAAGCCAACGAGTTTTCCATCAAATATAAGAGATCTATCTAGCTTGGTTTGTCCTACTAATAAAGCAGATCCTTTTTCCGCTTTGAACATATTTTGATCAATTTGAACCTTGAGTAACCTGCCCCCAAGAAAAATTGATCTTCATTCATTTCATACTTCTTTAATCTTTCATATATTTCGAAATTATTTGTACTCAAGGAAAAAAAATGGTCACTCATATATCTGACTGGGTGAACGCTTATATCAATATAAGGAACTCCCAACATATTATGTAATCTCTTTTGGGTATCTGACATTTCAATATAAATGACAAGAGAATCTTTTATCAAATTTCCATAATAATTTATAACTTCCTCTTGTAAATTTTTTTTATCAAATACATTAACCCATGAAAATTCTGATGAGTATTCCTCGTTTACTAAATTATAAAATTTTTTTTGACTAAACCCTTTAATGTCCCAACCTAGTAAACCTACCGGTAAATTTGTACCTTTTTTTATTTGCCATGACAACAAATCATAATATTTTTTTAACCTAATATTATGAAAGGGTCTAATTTTATTATTTTCTTTTTTTATTCTTGTTAAATCACAACTAATCAGAATTTTTTTTATCATAATAACTTTACCTACCTTGTACTATAAATCTACTACAACCTTAGTTGCCACGGCCATCTGATACATAATCTGCATTATGTCTTTAGCTAGCTGCATATTCTTAGAATCAAATCTTGGCATAACCATTATTCTATCTCCTGGAGCTATGCCTAAATCATCAGCAAGTCCGACTTCACCGTTTACCTTTGCTACAAGTATATTTCTATCATCAGCTCTATTAGAAACACCTCCTGCAGCTCCTAAGTAATCGTCTAGATTCATATCCTCATCAAAAGTTACAGCCTTAGGCATCATGACCTCGCCTGTAACAAGGACAACATCACTATACTGTGGTACTACAATTTCATCCCCATCCTCAAGACGGATGTCACTTACAACTCCACCTCTTGAAACTACTACAATTCCATCAGGTTCAATGAGACCTGCTCTTTTTACGAAATCCTGTATTAAATCAGCCTCTTGAACTCTTATTTTAGCCTCATCTACAGATGCGGAAGTTGCAGTAAGAGCACTTTGCTCTAGACGTCTTAGAGAATCATTGATTGTCTTTTGCTGCTGCATTGCAACAGACTTTCTTCTTATATAGATAGAACCTGTATCAGCTAAATTAGGATCAACCTCGACATAAGATAAAAGCTTGCGCAATGTTACATCTTTTGCAATTGGGAAGCGTGATGCACCAACGATAGCACCACTTACCTTTGCAATAACACTATCTCCCTTTCTGTCAGCAACAAAATCTACAGTATCCCCATCTGATAGCACAAAATCTTTAAAATCTTTTAAGGTTAAATAATAATGAACAGGTACATTATCTCTAATACCTGAAATAGAAACGTGTGTCACACCTGGGGACGGACTTGCCATGGAAATCAGATTCTGTCCTTCATATACATTTTTAAGTTCATAAAGGGATTCCTGACGAACGTCTCCTATAACTCGAACCTCATTTGTTTTTTCCTTAACTAAAATTACATCCCCGTCGATTAAACGAATTGCCGGTTTCTGTCCCTTTAAAATAAAATCGTAAAGATCGTATGTTGCAATTGTTTTTCCATTACGCAATAAAGAAATATTTCTAAAAGAGCCCCTAAATATATCAATTCCACCTGCTCTGTCTATATAGGATAGTAATGAATCATAAGAACCACCAGCATACTGCCCAGGTCTTGGCACAAAACCTGTAACATAAACCCCAACAGGTTGTGAGCTTTGCAAATTAACATAAATCTCAATATTATCAGTAAAAACTGATGCCACTCTACGTTTTACAGTTGAAAGTAACTCTGCATTTGAAAAACCAGCTACCTTTATAGGACCAATCTCAGGTAAAAATATGTTACCCTGCTGATCTACAACTAGAATGTCATCATATTGTTTCGCCCCCCAAATACGCACAACTATACGATCACCTGGGGATATGACATAACCTTCATTTAGATTATCCGAATAACTACCTGCAAAATGCCCTTTAAAGAGAGATGACCCAAATGGTTCTAAAATATAACTGTTCTGACTGTAATAATTGTCCTGAACCCAGGCAGGTTGACCTTGAGGAACTGAAGATAAATTAAAATTTACTGCATTTGGTATTTCATTCTGTCTTAAAATTGGAGCTCCGTAACTAGAATTCACCCCTTGATTTTGGACAAAATTTGAAGGTGTAGAAGGAATTCCACCTACGCTCTGAGGATTTGGATTGGAACTTTTACCCAGAGAACTAGTAGTATTTGTAGTTGTAAGAAATTTTTCATAAGAATAATTAGCTGTCGTTTGAGCATAACTTATTTGAGTGTAAGCTAGAACAAAAAAGCATAGTAACTTTACTTTAAAATTATTCATTTTTACTGTTACTCTCATTGAATGTAAAACAAAAAAAATATACAAAGTTTAGGGCTACAAAAAAATAAAAAGTATCTCTAAAAGGTTTGGGTGATGAAGGTTCTTCTGGTAGAGATGGATTTGAAATATTAACTACATATAGATTTTTCGCCGTCACTTCTATTTTGGCCTTCTCATATGTAGCCATTGCATATTCAAGTTGTTTTTTTGCAAACTCCACATCAATTGTTAATGTCTCATACACCCCTGCTAGGGTATTGATTGAGTCACCTGTTGTAGATAAAGAGGTAACTTTTTGTTTTTCTATCTCAAGTTGCCTTTCAATACCTAAAAGCTTTGTACGTAAAGCTTTAACAGAAGGAGCATCTTTTTGCATATAAGCTAAAACTTCTGAAAGCTGTGTTCTTACAGATGTAGCCTGTCCCTCAAGATCAATAATTACACTTTGAAGGCCTGTTGCTGTTGTTTTTAAATCTAGATCTTTATACTTATTACGAAAATCTTTAAGTGCGTTCTGGGCTATATCAAACTTTTCCTTTGCCGCTTTCACTCCGCTGGAAGCCATCAAGAGGTCATCATTATTTGCTCTTTCATTTATGCCGTTAATAAATACTTCACATAGAACTAAAACAGTTTCAACAATTTTTTTAGAAATTTCTGGCTTAAATGATTCAACAGAAATTGTAACCACACCTGAATTTGTAATTTTTTGATAATCTTGAAAAAAAATCGTACGAATCATTCGAATAATGATCAATTATATTTAATTTTTTATCTAACTCATATAATACATCAGGTGATTTTAAGTATTCCTCCAAAATTCTTGCGTCTTGCATAGATATTGATGGTACTTTAAGTATTAGAGACGCAAAATCAACCCCACTATTTGTAGATGATATAGTTCTAACAGCAAACTTTGCCTCTGATGTATACATAGGAGTTAATACAAAAATATTAATAAAAAGTACTATCAAAGGTATTACTGTCATATACGTTAAGTACTCTTTAGCTTTTTTTGGGAGAGAACCTATCCTATTTTTGAAACATTTAAAAAAATTTTTTGCACTACCATCTTTAAGTAATTTAAATTTATTGGATTTATTTTTTTTATTATCATTTACTTTAATCATCTCTAATTTATTTCCTATTTTAGTCTATGTAATCTTATTTTTGTTTTGCATTACAAATTTCCGTATACTTTTTTATAGCTTGCTTTATATCATCAAAATATTCAAGATGTCCTTGATTCAATACAGCCCCCGCACTGCAATGCTGTATTACAGAAGATGAAGAATGCGACACATAAATTAGAGTTGCTCTTTCCTTTAGTTTGTTAAGTTCTACCTCAGCCTTTCGTCTAAATACAACATCTCCAACAGAAAAGGCCTCATCAATTAAATAAAAATCAAAACCTACAGCTAATGAAAGACCAAAAGCCAATTTAGCTCTCATGCCTGATGAATAAGTTTTAAATGGCATATCCAAATATTCACCAAGCTCAGAAAACTCTTCTACATAAGAGGTAACTTTTCTAATATCAGCACCATAAATTCGGCAAACAAAACGTAAATTTTCTCTTCCAGTTAGAGAACCGTGAAAACATCCTGTAAAACCAATTGGCCAGGAAACAGTACTTTTGCGGATAATTCGACCTGAATCTGGAAGTTCAGCACCTCCTATAAGTCTTATCAGTGTTGATTTACCAGATCCATTTAAACCTAAAACAGCTGTATTTACTCCATCTTTGAAGGTAACTGAGATGTTATCTAAGACCTTATGTATATCATGATTAGTCCTATATGATTTGCAAATTTTATCTAAAACAATCATAATTTTCTCCTGGGCCTTACATAGCGCTCAAGTAGGAGCCCCATCCCTAAAAGAATAATTGTAATCATGCCTACATAGAAAAAAGAGCACCCATCTGCTGGATAACCGTAATATAATGCGGCTCTAGCTAGTTCTATAAGTTGTAAAATTGGATTATAGGTCAATATCTCTGATATATTTTGTGTAAATGTACTTACAGAAAAGAATACTCCAGATGCAAAAAAAAGAACTCTAAATACTAATGGGACTATTCTTTCAAGACTTGGAAGGAAAACGGCAAAAGATGACAAAGTCACCCCCAATCCTAGTCCTAAAATAGGAGCTAGAAAAATAACCAGATACAAATCACCTATTGCAAAAATATCTAAATCATCATTGACCACATCCGATAAAAGCAGTAAAGCGATAGACACTATAACTTGCGTTAACCATAAAACCAGGGTTCTAGATATATAAACATCAAGTTCTGTAACCTGAGGGAAAGTCAGGAGTGTTTTGTTAGCAGCAACAGCATTCAAGCATTTTAAGGTAGTTCCTGATACTACATACCATATACAAAATCCTAAAATTAAAAACTGAGCAGTAGGCATTCCATGAGGAGATGAGGTTCCCAGGATCTCTCTAAGTCCCCAGAAAACACCTATACCAAATACCGTCTGTATTACTACCCAGAAATAACCCAAAGTTGAGTTTCCGTAAATTGTATGGGTTTCTCGCAACATGAGTGCTGTTATAACTCTATACTCAGTTATAAGAGCTTGAGAAAGTGAATTTATAAAACCAAATGACATAAAACTATACTAGTTTAAATAGTTGCTATTTAGCGGCTGAACATAATACCACTTATCTTGCGCATCAAGGCAAACTGCAAAATCCTGACTTATGTTAGAGCCTTCAAAACGAGCTTTTCTGCACTTTTGAGATAATGCATTTGTATAAAAATATCCAGCTTTGACGTTTACGTTACTTCCAAAAGGAGTAAATTCAAATACTTCTGTACTGTCGACCATCATGGATGATACCAATTGGGCGAATTTTGCCACATCTTGCGACTGATTAACTAAATTAACTTTAGCTATAGGTCTATGAGATCGGTGTTGTAGTCCTCTTGGAGTAGAACATCCTGTAACAAACACTGTAGCTAATAGCAAAAGAGAAACAATATTTAAAGCACGATTAAAAAGCTTCATAGCAAATCCTTTATTTATTGTGCCAAACTCATAAAATTTTAGCTGTAGATTTTTTATTTAAATAACAACCTACAAATTCAAACCTAAATTCACTGCAATGTATTTTATTATTCATTACAAAAATATATTTACTAATTTTACAGGTTTCTAAACTCAATTTTTACCTGTTCTTTAATATAAATACAGCCTACATTTTTGGAAGAATATTATATATAAAGCGATTATAAAAATATCTTTTGTAAAATCATTCAATACTATTTTGTCTTTAAATTATATAGCTTACATTCTTGTGAATAAATTTGTCTACCACTCAAATTAGTAAATTTTTCTATTATAAATAAAATAAAGCATATGCAGAATATATCTTCCTTTCTGAGATTATGAAAATTCGAGAATTATCTACAAATGCTTTATAAAAGTTACCCAAGAAAAACTTTTTTTAGTGTAAATTAAGCTTCAATGACAAGATTTATTTTTGAAAAACTCCTAAAATTTTACGACGTAATGAATATAACTTACGGATAAATCTAACTAAAAATGGATCTTTTGGTAAATCTTTGGGATTTAAATTTTGCAAACGAAAAACAACATCTAAAGGCTGCATAAACTGTCCACTTAACCAGTCATAGTATCGAGGATAAAGTATTAACACTCCAGCTATAAGCTCGTCAATTGTCAAATTTACTTTACGGTTTGCAAAATTATATTTATCTAAAGTAAGTCCCCATCCTGCATAAAATGGTCTTCCGT
>CALFLJ010000168.1 GCA_937880335.1 uncultured Succinatimonas sp. | reverse complement strand
CTAGCTGAGGTTGAACGCCGCAACTTACGTGCCCGCCAGAGAATGCAGGCTCATGATGAGCGTATGGAAAAGGAGCGTAAAGCCCGCGAGGCCAAGAAAGCTGCGGCCTTAGCTAGAATTAATGCTCAAAAGCTAGGTCAAACACCAGAAGGAAAGCCTTTAAGTCAAGATGATGCTATAGCCTTAGCAAGAAAAGCAGCCCTAGAGCGTAAACGCAGGCTTTTAGATGGCAAGCAAAATGGTGAGAAAAAAATAATAGATAAAGTTGATGAAACTATATCAGATGCAGATCGCAATCCTGATCGCAGTGCTATTACCAAGCTTTCAGTAAGGTCCGCCATAGAATCGCCTGTTGAAATTAAGATTAAGGCTATAAAAAAAGTTGCAAAACCTCTGATTACTCCAGAGATAACTGCAGAAAATAATTCTACAGACGAAACCTGCAATGAAATACCTAGGGCCTTAAGACGTTCTGGTGGTCGTAAAGTTATAAATATTGTAGAGCCTGTAAAGGCAAATACATTTGAAACTGATGCAAGCCCATCTATAGGACGTACAAGTCATAATGAAAATTTAGATAAAGACATTATGGAAAATAATGAGGTTAATGAAGGCCGCAAAGCAAACGGCATACCTCAAGCCCTATTAAAGAAATCTCTAAGGAATAGACGCTAGTTATATGGATATTATTTCATCTCAAGGCATGATTAAAAAAAATCTTGCCACAGCTCCTGCGCCACATATGCATTCACCGTTATCAACCACAATGATAATGGCTATAACTCTTATATCACTTATGCCTGCCTTTATAGTTATGATTACATTCTTCGGCACAGGTGTTGTGTGGCAGTTTTTTATCTCAGCCTCAACGGCATTTATCTGTCAGCTAATATGTGGGTTTTTACGCCATCGTAGTTTGTATAAATCAGTAGGAGATCTGTCATATCTAATTACAGCACTGCTCCTAGCTTTGACTATACCCCCCCTGCTTCCGGCTTATTTCACTATCCTAGCTACAGTTTTTGCAATTATTGTAGTCAAAGAATGCTTTGGGGGTTTAGGTATGAATATCTTCAACCCTGCTATGGCAGGCTTTGTATTTTTACTTATCTCAGCTCCATCTCAGATGTTCGATACCTTTATAGCCCCGGCATCGCATGCCTACGAAGTTGCAAGCCTAGAGAGAACTTATAATGTTATCTTCTCAAATGAGGATCCTGCTTTGCTTCATAAAGAAGTAATGGAACTTAATAATGAAAATGACGCTCTCTCAGGTGCTACATGGCTTGAAACAATGAAAACAGCCAAAAAATCAGGCAATATTTCAGATGTTCGAGAGGCTAATTACAAGGACGGTGCTGAAAGTGCCTATCTATATCTTGCCATAGCATATGCCCTAGGAGGATGTGTACTTATTGCATTTAGGATCATATTCCTACGCATGGTTATAAGTTTCTTTTTATCGTTTAGTATATTTGTCCTTATAGGAAAGCATTTCTTCCCAAGCCTTGTTTTAAATTTGGATACACAGCTTATTTTAGGCGGTACCATGCTAGGGGCTTTCTTTATCATTACAGATCCTGTAACAAATGCAGGAACTGCTAAGGGGCGTATTGTCTTTGCTATTCTCACGGCTTTTTTAATCGTCATTATAAGAGCTTTTGGCTCTTACTCAGATGCAGTTGCTTTTGCTGTTCTTTTAAGTAACTCAGCTGCACCTTTGATTGATGTTCTAACTCATCGTCGCCCCTATGGCGTTGGTTTTGCTAAGAAAGAACTTCTAAAACCGCGTCCTGAACCTAATATAAATGACGTTTTAGACGTAAACGATAAATCAAAAATAAATAATGGGGATAAGGCCTAAATGTCTGAGAATAAAAAAAGCCATCCTTTTGGACGGGCCATTTTAAGCGGATTAATCTTAGCTTCAATAGGCTCTATTTGTGTAGGTACAGTTCTCTATACCCAGAATATCACAAAGCCTGTAATTGACAGCCAAATTGAGCATAAGATGCAGTCAAAAATAGAAACTCTGCTTCCACCAAATGCCCGTGGCGATAATATTAACTATACCTGTAAGATTGTCTCCCACAAGCTTATAGGCAATAAGATGAAACTATTTATAGCTAATTCAAAAAACGGTATTGAAGGTTATATTCTAACTTATGCAACCTCCCGTGGTTATTCAAATCCATTAGTTATGATTGCAGGTTTTGACAAAGATAAAAACGTCTATCAGGCTGATATTCAATATTCTATGGAAACTCCAGGCTTAGGTGATAAGGTCATGCGCAAGTATGGAAACTTCCTAGATATGCTAAATGGAAAAAATAAAGAAAATGCCAAATGGGATGTAAAAAAATTTGGTGGTGATTTTGATTTTATCTCTGGCGCTACAGTTACATCTCGTGCTGTAGTTAAGGCTACAAAAGATGCGTTAGATGCTCTTGATAGTATCGATCTAAATAAATTAAAGCCCTGCCCTAAAGGAGATCTGTAATGACTAAATTTAATACTGTAGAAGGCACTAAGACTCAGAATTATGTAAAGAAAAGTCTTATTGCTGTTTTCTTTAAGGGTCTGTGGTCCAATAACCCAGGTCTATGCCAGCTTTTAGGTTTGTGTCCTCTTTTAGCGGTTACTACATCTGCTATTAATGCCTTAGGACTTGCGCTAGCTACTTTATTAGTAGTAATTTTCTCTTCATTTATGGTTTCAATTTTAAGAAAATTTCTGTTTAGAGAGGTCAGAATCCCTCTTTACGTAATTCTAATTGCGACTTTAGTTACATTGGTAAGATTTTACGTTGAGGCCTATGTTACTGATCTCTATGAAAGCTTAGGTATATATCTAAGTCTAATTGTCACAAATTGCGTTATCATGGGAAGAGCTGAAGCCTTTGCAGGTCAAAACGGACCTATTTCATCTGTAGTAGATGCCACAGGTTCTGGTTTGGGCTTTGGGCTTGTACTATTTGTACTAGGCTCTATTCGTGAGATTATAGGAAATGGCACCTGGCTTTATGGTGCAGGCATAATCCTAGGCGACTTTGGAAAAAGCCTTGAGTGCCAAATCATACCTCATGATTACACCCTACTTATTTCTATCTTACCGCCAGGAGGCTTCTTTGTCCTAGCCTTCCTTATTGCACTTAAAAATGCCTGGGGCGTGCACAAAAAAACGGTAGAAGAAAATAGATTAAAAATAGATTCTATTCGTAAC
>CALFLJ010000167.1 GCA_937880335.1 uncultured Succinatimonas sp. | reverse complement strand
TTCAAGCTTTTTCTTTTCCTCTAGTTTCTTTTGCTCCTCAGCTTTCTTTAAGGCTAGTAAGCGACGTTCTTCCTCTTTTCTTGCTATTTCAGCTTTCTTTTTTTGTTCAACAATCTGTTGACGCTTACGCTCCTCAGCCTGTTGTTTTTCAACACGCTCTAAAAGCTCTTTTTGTGCCTGTTCTTTTTTAGCATCATCCTGCTTTATGCTCTCTTCTTTTTGCTTGTCCTTTTCTTTAGATGCTGTGTTACCTTGTATTTTTCCATTAGGATTACCCTTTGCAGGAGGAGTAATCATGGTGGCATGCATAAGGTTAGCTCCAGGATTTTGAGGTCTCTCAGGTTTATCTAAAGACACATTCACAACCAAAGCTACAATAATTGCCAAGTGTATGAGCACAGCTAAAGTAAAAGCCGTCCCTTTACCAATTTTCACACTATTCTCCTAAAGGTTCAGTCACAAGGCCTACGCTCTTAACGCCGCCTTGTTTCAAGGCATTCATAAGCTGAATTACTGAGTCATAGCTTACATGAGCATCACCTTGTACCACTACGGGTCGACTAGGATCTTTTGCCAGCTCTTGTGAAACATAACTTGCAAGAGCATCCAGACTTTCCATCTTTTCATTTGTCGAATCAATTGAGACAAAATACTGACCTACCTTATCGACAGAAGCTATGATTGGAGTTCTTTGATCCTCATTCATAGTCTCAGCCTCAGCTTGAGGCAGATCAACCGTAACACCTTGCATAACTACAGGAGCTGTAGCAATAAAAATAACCAATAAAACTAGCATAACGTCGATATAAGGTACGACATTAATCTCTGCTTTAGGTCTATTTTTACGTCTTCTTACCGTTTGCATAAATAATTACTCCTCAGAGTTGTGATAGGTGTTTTTTCCCATCTGACGAACTCTAGGATCATAACTTTGTCCTTGTGGATAAGACTTTGAATGATTTACAAAAGACTGACCTTGCATTTGATTATCTTGTGAACGACGATATTGAAAGTTTTGATTATAAGCATTGCTCTCAGGTGTTCTTTGATAATGAGAGTAAGCATTGCCCTGAGGATATTGCATCTGATTTGGGGATTTGACATAACTCTCCTTATAGGTATTTTGAGGAATTGGATTTTGGGCCTGATTTTGTGCCTGCATCTGGGAGGGGGTCTTGGACATAGGACTTTGAGCGGACTCTCTTTGATTTACCTCACCCTTATTTTGTGCGTTTAGTTGAGAACGTACGGTAACTAAACGACGATTTAAAATAGTGGCGAATTCATCCATAAAGTTTACGTAGCGATTTTCTAAAGCCTCAACTCTTGAAATAAAACGGTTGTAAAACATAACTGCAGGAATTGCAGCGAAAAGACCCATAGCAGTTGCAATTAAAGCCTCAGCAATTGGTGGAGCAACCATAGATAAGGTTGCATTTTTTACCGCAGCTAAAGCTACGAATGCATGCATAATGCCCCAAACAGTACCAAACAAACCTATATATGGACTAATTGAACCTATAGTAGCTAAGGTAGCAAGGGAGCCTTCTAAATTTTCAAGTTCGCGACTTTGAGCGACCTTCATCTGACGGTATGTTCCGTCCATTACCACTTCCTGATCTGCAGGACCTGAATTTACCAGTCGAACAAACTCTTTAAACCCTGCAGTATAAATAACCTCAAGACCTGTTAGACTCTGCTGGCGCTTCATACACTCCTGGTAAAGATTATTAAGATCAATTCCAGACCAGAATTTATCTTCAAATTCATCAGCTTTTTTGCGTGAATTTTTATAAAGATTGGATCTCTGAATAATGATAGTCCAAGATATTACTGAAAGTGAAAGTAAAAAAAACATAACCAGCTGTACTAAAAAGCTGGCATTTAATATAAGACTGCTGATGGAAAGAGATGAGTTATCCATTTTTTAATCTCCTATCCCTTGTATATTCAAATTCAAATAGCTTTTTATAAAATCACGCGCATCCTTAGGCATAGGAATAGGTTTACTTCTTGTAAAATCAATAAAAGCTAAACTGCAAGAAAACTTAAACAATAATTCGTTGTGCTGATTATAGACTTCTTGATAAATTTTTAAACCACATGCTCCAAGATGAAACGGAATCACAAAAACATTTAACTCATCGTCAAGCTTTGCAGATCTGATATAACGCCCCTCAATTGAGCGGATCACAAATCCCTTGTTACTTTCTAAAAGTTGAGATTGACTTATCCCACTTAATCTTAACCATTCAGTACGGGCTCTTTCACAAAATTTAAGATAATTTGCATAATAGACAATGCCACCTGCATCAGTATCTTCAAAATATACACGTGAATTAAAACTAAAGGTCTTTATCTCACTCATTTTTCTTTCCCGCAAATTCAAGGCCAAACTTAGCGTAAGCTTTAGCTGTTGCAACGCGACCTAAACGGGAGCGTTGCACAAAGCCCTGTTGGATAATATAAGGTTCTACGACGTTCTCAAGAGTATCTCGATCATGGCCAAGTGATGAGGCTAGACTCTCAATACCAACAGGTCCGCCGTTAAAATCGTAGATCATGCACTTTAAATAATGTCTATCAAAATCATCAAAACCATCATCATCGATCCTAAGCATTTCCAAAGCGGCCTTAGCTACATCCAATGTGATAGTTCCAGATCCCTTAACTTCTGCATAATCTCTAACTCGTCTTAAAAGACGATTTGCAATACGAGGAGTTCCTCGTGACCGTCTTGCAATCTCTAAAGCTCCATCCTTATCAATTTTAACTTTTATCTTTTTGGCACTTACATTGACAATTATCTCAAGCTCTTTTGGTGTATAAAACTTAAGTTGCAAAATAATGCCAAAACGAGCCAGTAAAGGAGAGGTTAAAGTACCAGCTCTTGTTGTAGCTCCCACTAAAGTAAAAGGATTTAAGTTTATTTTTATAGAGCGTGCTGATGGCCCCTCGCCTGTCATGATATCTACGCTATAGTCTTCCATAGCCGGATATAAAAATTCCTCAATTACAGGGGAAAGACGATGGATCTCATCAATAAAAATAACATTTTTAGGAGACAAATTTGTTAAAAGAGCTGCAACATCCCCTTTTTTCTCTAAGGCAGGGCCTGATGTTTGTGAAATTCCTACAGAAAGCTCATTAGCTATAATATTAGATAATGTTGTCTTACCAAGACCTGGAGGGCCAAAAATTAATACATGATCCAAAGCCTCTCCGCGCTTTTTAGCAGCTGCCAGAGCAATAGCTAATTGCTCTTTTGCCTCCTCCTGACCTATATAATCACAAAGCCTTGTAGGTCTTAAAGCTCTATCCTCAAAGGAGCGATTATCCTCAGATAATTGTTCATCAATTGTTTTTTCTGCTCTTATGTCTGGATTTATGCTAAGACTGTCTGCAACAATGCCAAGCTTATCTTTATCTGCCATCTTTTTTATGCTTTTCCTTTATTTACAAGAGCTAAAGATGCCACAATTATTTCCTGTATTGAGGCCTCAGGTTTTTCATCTAAAACTTTTTTAACGTAATTTAAAGCTTCATTTTCTCTATAGCCTAAACCAATTAAAGCTCCTACAGCCTCATCAAAGCGCAATAAACTTTCGCTATCTGTAATCTTATTTACAACCTGAGTATTACCAGAACTTTCGCTTGTGGCAAATTTAGCTAATTTATCCTTAAGCTCAACAATCAACCGCTCCGCCGTCTTTTTACCAACACCTGGAATTTGTTGCAAAGGAGTAGCTCTACCTTGAGTGACCGTTAGGATAAAAGAAGGTACATCAAAAGTTGATAATACGGCAAGCCCCATTTTAGGACCTACACCTGAAATTTTAATGAGCTCGCGGAACAAAGAGCGAGATGCAAGATCTGCAAAACCGTAAAGCAAGGAGGCATCTTCTCTTACAATATGATGAATATAAATAAATACCTCATCATCTTGTTTTAAACAATTAAGTGAGCTTATGGGCATTTCAACCTCATAACCTACCCCCCCAACTTCAATAAGTGCAGTCATGCCTTCAATACTTAACAATCGTCCGCGTAAACTACCAATCATAAATAGCCTCAACCTTTATTTTTCTTTGAAATTATATTAGAAATTAAGGCAAGTTCACATCTTAAACTCAATAAGACATGAATATTTTACCGACTACGGAAGCGTCCTCTTACAGAGGAACCATTAGCCACATATGATCCCATAGCAGATGTAACATGGTATGTAAAACCATGACAGATAGCACAAGCTAGAGCATCCGCTGCATCAGTTTGTGGATTTCCCGATAAGTGTAAGATTGTTTTGACCATGTACTGAACCTGGTATTTTTGAGCTGCGCCATAACCTACCACCGCCTGCTTGATTTGCATGGGAGTATACTCAAAAACCTCAAGTCCTAAATTTGCTCCGGCCACCATTGCTGAGGCTCGAGCCTCAGAAAGCTTTACGGTAGATTGTACATTCTTAGATAAAAAAGTTTCTTCTATAGCCATTACGTCAGGCTTAAACTGCTCAACTAAGGTTGTAACTCCAAGATAAATGGTTTTAAGGCGTGAGGCCATAGTTCCTCCGCCTGTATGTATGCAACCTGACCCCAAATAACTTAACTTACCTTGCGTTGATTTAATTATTCCATAGCCTGTGATCCTAGATCCCGGATCAATTCCTAAAATTATCACTTAAATCCCTTAGATAGGCATACCACCATTAACATCCACCACAGTACCTGTAACGAAAGGATTTACACGTAATAATAAATGCAATACCTCCGAGGCCACCGCATCTGCAGGAATCATTCCTAATGGCTGCAAGTTACGTTTCCACTCCTCGAAGTTTTCTTTAGTATATTTTACAATTTCAAGCATTGGGGTATCTACTAAACCTGGACGCAGTGCATTTATAAAAATATTATTTTCTAAAAGCTCTAAGCTTGCAGATCTTATAAACCCTTCAATGGCAGCTTTAGCCGCAGAATATGCGGCCATATCCCGCATTGATTTTACAGCTGTAAGAGATGTAACAGCAACAGCATTAAACGGCAGATTACGATCTTTTTTAAAGGTTAAAAGTCGCAGTAGCTCTACAAAAGAGAAATAATGAATCTGCATCATTTCTAAATTGCGCTCGTAGCTTAATTTCTTAAGCGACTCAAATCGCACAATACCGCCACAGTGAGCTAAACCGGAAAAAGGCCCGTATTCCTTAATTAAATTCGGAACAATTTTGTCTAAGGCACTAATATTTTGCAGATCTCCCACTACTGTAACAATCTTGCTTGCACCATAACGACTTACAAGATCATCTGCATGATGTGCGTCACGAGTCATTGCGAAAACCCTGACATCATGTTTTACAAGCTCTGTTACCACAGCACGCCCAATACCAGAACTTGCGCCTGTTACAAAGTAGTTGCTACCTGTCATAATAGTCCCCACCTATATATTTATATGTCCACCATTAGTTTAAGTATAAATGTTAAAAACCCAAAAACCTCAAACTAAATGATAGCATAAGATTATTTATTTAATTTTTAATAAAATATTCCTGAATATTAAATTTTAAACTATTTAAACGCGGGGAAAGAAAAACCTTTTAAATAAAAAATCTAAATGATGTTTTGTTTACTAAAAAACGAATTTAAGGCAGCTTGTATAGAGAGCTATTAAAAATAAAATACAGCCTAATGCAAGATCGGTGAATCTTTTTGAAAGCTTTTTTCTTAACCTCATGGAGAAAAAAGAGGTAATAAATGAAGCTAGGACGACAATTGATATAACAGTTAAATTTATGTAACCTATCTGATAGGTATTAGGCATGATATAGGGACTATCCTTAGTAAGATAGCCATACATACTTCCTAATCCACCTAAGACCATCATATAGTTTGAGTAAATTGCCACCTGAGTTTTATGGACACAGGATAATTGATTGATTAATGGCGCCATAATTGATCCACCTCCAATACCGGTAAGACCTGCAATAGCTCCTCCAATAGTAGTAAAAGCTGAACCTTTAGCTAAATCTCCGACTCCCACAGGAACAATTTCCCCCTTTAAATCTTTTCTTGAGGAAAGAAAAGTCTTAAAAGATAGAATTAACATGGTTGTAATAAAGATTCCCACAATTATGTTTTCGTGAATAAAAAAACTTAACTCAAACCCTAACTGCACACCAATAATCATACCTAAAGACCATAAGATGGTAGCTACAATAGAAACCTTTATTTTTTGTTTTATAAAATAAGCAAGATTTATACATGCAGTTGCAATAACAATCGATAAAGAAGTTGCAGCTACCATCTGGATTGGAAAGTCTTTAAAAACAGTCATAAGAATTGGAACCATCAGTACACCGCCACCAATTCCAAAAAGAGCTGACATAATGTTCGAGAACATGCCACAGAAAATTAAAATCGCAATTGTTGAAATATCCATAATTAGCACTCTTCAAACTAT
>CALFLJ010000166.1 GCA_937880335.1 uncultured Succinatimonas sp. | reverse complement strand
TATTATCTAAACAAAATTGTTTAAGATTAGAGTTCCTGCAACGAGTGGGAATAATAAATTATGTACTCGGATTTTGTAATTTTTTTATGACACACTGATCCGAGTTCTGATATTAAAGTCCACTCCATACCTAAACTTTGCTCGAAATTATATGTTTAGGTAAGTCTATATAAAGCTGGATTATTTTTATCCAGCTTTTAATTTAATTAAATTGACTCTCGAGTTTATATAAGGACATTTCTAACTCATCAAGAGATTTAAAGTTATCATCCTCATCAGGCTCCTCTTCTTCTTTTGATAAAACACCAAAATATTCTGATTTAGGTAACGGCACATCTAAACTTTCAAGAATTCTTTTATGTATACCTGTCACAGCCCCGTAATAGCTACCATTTCTAAATACAGTTTGTTCAATGCCTTCTAAATACGAAAGTAATTTGGCATCAGAATCAAAAGGTAAATTCATGCCTTTTTTAGAAGCTTGATTTATTCTCTGTCTAAACATCATTCCCACAGCACAAGCGATGAGCATTACAAAAGCTTTTCCTTCTGTGGATTCATTTTTTGAGGTGCGATATCTTGAACCACCAACTTTTTGTTTTATAACCTTAAAAGCGTCCTCTACACGTTCTCTTTCGTAATAAGCTCTCCAAGCTTCAACAGGATCTGATATGGTATTAGAAACTAAAATTCTGATGCCTTTATTGAGCATATATTCAGTTTTAGCTTTGTTATTAGTTAAAAATCCACCTTTACCATTTTCTTTTATAAATTCATTTTTAAGCTCAGTCTCCTCCAAACTTAAATTTGAGCCATTTTTCAATTTCTCAAGCAGGGGAAGGATTTTACTTTTTAAAAAAGCTTGTTCACTTTCAGCGCGTATTTGTTTATCAAGGTAAATATGTACATAAACTGTAGTTTTAGCTTTAACAGCGCGTCCTGTAGGAGTTTTATCTAATGTAGGATAAGACCACTCATATTTATCTGATACACAAAAGCATTGAATTTTAGAGTTGTAACTACAAAAATCCATGAGTTCTTCAAGATGCTCTGCAATAATTTGCTTGGAAAAAGTTAAAGAAGTTCTGGTATTAAAGATAAAGTTTATATTATGTAACAGACAAAGATTTATGTTTGAAATAACACCATAACCTTTATCAGCAACAACTACAGCTTGGCGATTTAAACCAGTACGAACAAATTCAGAGATGACATTCTTTACTGTTGCAACATCAGGAGTATTACCCGTATAAGTATGATAGTAAAGAGGCATGCCCGTTTCCTGATTTACCAACATAAGTAGATTTATTTGCCTTAAAGCATCGCCGTCTTTATTATGTCCCCATTGTGCTTTTCTAAGGTTATTACTGTAAGTTGAAATAGAAGTAGAATCTAAAGCATAGTAAGTATTTATCTTACCTGCATTTTCTTTTTCTATTTTATTAGTGAAGGAGTTTAAAGACTTTAAGAATTTATCAATGTCAGAAACCGATATATTATAAAAAAGTCTTGAGATTTGAGATGGTTTTAGTGGCTTATTAAAAGGCATGCGGTGTTTTTTAGCAAAGTCTTCATAAAGCCATGTAGCTGAATTATTGGAAAGGTACATAAAATAAGCTAAAGATAAAATCTTTTTATGCAAGTTATACTTATTAAAAGTCCTTTCAAGAGCCATCATAAGTGGTGTATTGGCAATAGTATTATCTAAAACAAAAGTTGCTCCAGCACAAAGACGCTTTAAATTAAAGGCTTCAGTTAAAGAAATCATTTCATCAATAGGTTCGAATACAAATTCAAAAACACGACGATTACCACGCATACCTTTTAAAACTCTTTTAGTGGTTAAGGTTTGAAGTTCAGGGTGTTCTAAAAGAAAGTCCTCATTCCATTCAATAACGCCTTCAGGACCTCCTCCCAATATTTTCCCAACAGTGCGATTCTGTCCTTTTAGACGACGAGCTTGTTTATGCTCCTTATCCCAAACATTTTTGTAGGTTGTTACATAAGCATATTTATTATTGATTATGACCATAAGAGGAGGAAGGTTTGGAGTATTTTGGATCGCCATACTAAAAACACCTTTATAGGTAAATAATATTATATGTCTATATTATACTACAAAAATATAGGTAAACCATATGTTTATTATGGTTTACCTTACGTTATATGTTTAAATTAGCAAATTAATGGTAGTATAGTTTTTTAGGAGAATAATTAAAAAGATTAATCGGTTTTACATGCGGTTTTATAATATTTTAGATTTAGAAGATTCATACTATAAAGCATTTTCATATCTATATAAAAAAAGTTTTCCGATATTTGAACAAAGAACACAAGAGCAGCAAGAGCGTGCATTCAACCATCCAAATTATAATTTGCAAGCTTTTTTTTGATGGGAATTTATTTGTGGGGTTTGTATCCTTTTGGGAATTTGCTCAATATATCTATGTTGAGCATTTAGCTATCATGGATGAGCATAGAGGAAAAGGTTACTGGCATAAAATGATACAAAACTTTGTTAGGACAAATCTGAAAAAAATAATTTTAGAAATTGATCCTTTAGTTGATGATACTTCTTTTGCTCGTCTGAGATTTTATAAAGATTGCGGATTTTTTGAAAATCCATATGATCATAAACACCCTCCATATCGAAAAGGTTTTAAACCTCACTCGTTACTTGTTCTTAGCAGTAAAAACAGAATTTCTGAAAGTGAATATGAGATTTTTAAATCTGATTTAGAAAATGTGGTCATGGCCTTAAACATTTAGCCTCGAAGATTTCGAGGCTAAAAACAAATATTTAGGCCTATTTTAAGAAGTCCTCTCTCTGAGGTGAAAAGACGTCAATCAAGACACCTTCTTTTAAACAAACACATCCGTGTATAACATTAGGCAGTTTATGCAGTGAGTCTCCAGCTTTTACAGTATGTGTAGTATCTCCTATAGTAAATTCAAATTCACCACTTAAAACATAGGTTACCTGCTCATGAGGGTGCGAGTGCATAGCGCCTATACCACCTTTTTCAAAGGTATTTTCTACTGCCATCATAACGCCGTCATGTACTAAAATACGGCGTTTAACACCATTGCCCATATCCTCTTGAGGACAGTCTTTATAAAAACAAAACATGCAGTAATTTCTCCCTGAAGGTTTAAGTTAAATATTTATGTTTAAATTTTAGAAAATCTTACTTAATAAAGAAAATTAATACTTTGTCATAGTCCTATTTTTTTAAACAGGAATTTTTTACTATAAAAATTTGTATGTATAAGAATTTTTACTTTGGGAAATTTTTTATCTAGTCTGTATAATTAATTCTAAATTTATAATTTATAGAAAATTAGTTTTTTTAAAGAAGAAATTTACCTTGACATCCTATATTAAAACTTCAGATTTAGCCTCAAAATATAACTTAAGTCCATATAAGGTTCGAGCTTTGTGTGAAGCTCAAATACTTAAAGGTGCATTTTTAAAAAATAAAGTTTGGTATATTCCATCCCCTGTAGATGAAAAAGCTGTTTTTGAATATCTTAAAGGGAAGGAAAAAAACTATACTCTTGTAGATCTGGCAAATTATTTAACCTTTTCTCTGGATACTTTAAAAAACTGGAAACGTTTAGGTAAGATACAAGCAGATAGACCACACGATTTGTTTTCTCAAGGTTATGTTAAAAAACTAGCAAAGCTTCTTAATAATAAAGACAATGATTTACAGAAAAAAAGACGTAACAAAAATGCCATTCATGGGCAGGAGGTAAATCAGGATTATATTGGTAGTTCTGAGAATTTAAAGTTAGGCCCTAAGCTTGTATCCTCAAATAAGGTTACATCTGATCGCTCTTTGCGCTTAGTTTTGTCTCATTATGCTCTGGCTCTTTTTTATGAAAAGAAAGGCATTTTATATAATGAAAATGCCCTTTTAGACTTTTTTTCAGATAATAAATACCCTGAGTTTTTAATTTTATTAAAAGATCTTTTATTAGATAAACCTCCATCTTCCTCAGAGCTTTTAAATTTAAAAGATGTTTTAAGCTATAAGATTAGTTATATAAAGGGAGAGGATACCTTAGGTTATCTTTATTTAACCTTACAGGATCTGTCTTTGCGCAAAAAAAATGGCGCGTACTATACTCCTTTAACTTTAACTCACTCTCTAATTTCATGTCTTTTAGACAGAGTAAAATCGTTTAGTGACAAAAGAATAATTGATCCTGCTTGTGGTAGCGGTAATTTCTTTTTAGGACTTTTGGAAAAAGGCTGTAGCTTAGATAATCTTTATGGTTTTGATCTAGATGAGATAAGTGTAAAGCTTACCCGTTTAAATTTAGCTTTATATGTAGATGACTTTAATGCTTTGGACTTAAAAGAGCGTTTCTTAATTGATAATACTCTAAGCTATAAGTTTTTAAAGTCTTTTGATTTAGTTGTAGGCAATCCTCCTTGGGGTAGTATCTTTTCCAAAGAGCAAAAAGATTTTTTAAAGAAAAATTTTACGACAGTAACTGGAGATAGTATTGAATCAAGTGCTGTGTTTTTAGAAAAAGCTTTATCAATTTGCAAGGACGGAGGATATATTGCTTTACTTCTTCCTGAATCTTTATTAAGTGTGGCTAAGCATAATAAACTGCGTGAGTTTATTTTAGATAATTCATCTATAAGCTTTGTCTCATTTTTGGATATGGCTTTTGAAAATGTATTTTGCCCATCAGTTATTTTAGGCCTTAAAAAGCAGGATTGTGGTGGAGTATTAGGCTGTAAAGTTACTGAAAAAAAACGAAGTTTTGAAATTTTAAAAGAGCGTCGTTTGACAAGTGATGCTCTTACGTTAAATCTTGATGATAAAGAATATGCTCTTTTAGATAAGGTTGAGAATATAAAGAACTTAACTTCGTTAAAAAATGCTTCAGAATTTGCCTTGGGGATTGTAACTGGAAATAATGCTCTTTATATAAAAGATGAGCCTTTTTTAAATAGTCAGATGGTAATATCCGGTAAAGACGTATTTAAATATGGTTTGAGAGAAAGTCATCGTTATTTAGAATTTGTTCCGGAAAAATTCCAACAGGTGGCCCCTGTGCGTTTTTTTAAGGCCAAAGAAAGACTTTTATATAGATTTATATCAAGCATTCCTGTATTTACTTATGATGATAAGTCAACTTTGTCTTTAAATAGTGCCAATATCTTAATTCCAAATCATCCTAAACTTAAGATTAAGTATGTTTTGGCGATCTTAAACTCTGGAGTAGCCGCCTTTTACTTAAGTAAACGCTTTAAATCAGTTAAACTTTTGCGCTCTCATATTGAAGCATTACCTATTCCTTTAGTTGATTTTAAAACTCAGGATATGGTGATTAAGCTTGTGGATGAATTGCTTTTAAAAGGAAGTGATCGATTAGAACTTTATTTAAAGTTAGATGATTTTATTTATTCGTTATATGGTTTAAATAAAAAGGAAAGCAAGATAGTAAAAGATTATATCAATAGTATAAATAATTTTTTAGAAGCTACCTCTTAGACAAAATCCCTCAGTTTCTAAAAGTCTTACCTAAAACACTTTTAGAAACTGAGGGATGTAAATATGATCTTACTATATTGAAAGATTTTGTTGCTTAATAGCTCTTCTGTGAATATTCAGGCTTAAGCATAATAATGAGGCGCTAAGACATAACAGAATGTCTAAAACCCAAATCAAATCATAATTGTTAAGACAATCTATAAAATAACCGCCAAGTGCAGCTGAGATGAATACTCCTAACTGATGGGAGATATAAACAATGCCAAATAAAAGAGCTAGTTTCTCGCCACCAAAATGTTCTGAGACATTAAGAGAGGTTGGTGCTACGGTAGCGTCACAGGTTAAACCTAATGTTATAGCAAAGAATAATGCTGAATACTCATTTTTAGGCATACAGAATATATAAAAACCAACAATTAAAGCACGGCTTAAATAAATGGTGCTTAAAATCTTAGAAGATCTGTATTTTACGCAAGCTACACCACATAAAAAGCAACCGGCAATTACGGCAGAACCGAACATAGTAAAGGCGAAAGTAGCCTCTTTATTACTCAATCCTTGCGAGGTAAATTGAGTGAACAAATGTGTATAGATAATGCCCATGTGGAAGCCACATATGGCAAAACTTATAAGCATTATCTGATAGGAGTGGTCTGATATGGCCTCCTTTAGCGTTTTTACTATATTAAGTTTTATTAGCTCTTCTTTTAAAGGAGCATGAGTCTTGTTTAAGCGGCCTAAGAAAATAGAGATAGGTAATAAGATCCAAACTGGCAGGGTTAATAAAAGTAAAGTTACACTTACAGAGAAACCCTCTAATAAAAAGCTGTAGACAGGGGAAAAGAAGGCGCATCCTACCCCAGCTGCAGTATTTAAAATACCGGTGAAAACTAGAGCTTGTTTTTTATCAAAGAGTGGAAGCATGCAACTTAAAACAAGTCCAAAGCATAAAGCTCCAGTAGAACCAAAGAGTAACAAGCTTAAAAAAATAAACATTAAAAAAGCATTATGAGCGTAAGCGCTGCCAATTAAACCTGTGGCCATCATAAGAGTTCCTAATACCAGAACGTACTGATAGGAACGTTTGAGAGCTAAAATGCCGAAGAATGGCTGAGACAATCCGTAAATAAATTGGCCTGAGGCTAATATAAAGCTTAATGTTGCATATGATAGGCCAGAACTTTGGGATAAGGGTTCAATAATAATACCTAAGTTGACACGAATACCATCACTTACAGTATATATAAGTCCGCCCATCAAAGATAAAACCAAAAATTTGGTTATATGTGATGAATTTAAGGCCGACATTTTTTATTCTCCAAATAAATTGTTCTTCTCTCTTGCCCCTAAATATAAAGTGGTATTTAATATAAGTAAAACAAAATTATCTTATTTAAATATTAGAAAAACTTATGCAACGTTATTTGGCACTACAAAAAATTGTGAAGTTAGGCAGCTTTTCTAAGGCTGCAGAGGCTTGCTTCTGTACTCAATCTGCTATAAGTCAGATGATTTCATCTTTAGAAGACGAATTGTCTTTACGTCTTTTAAACCGTTCTCGCACAGGTGTTGGATTAACTGATGAGGGTAAAAGGCTTTTCCCCTATATTGAAAAAAGTATTTATGCCTACGAGCAGTTAAAAAACAAAGCCTCGGAGATTAAAGGTTTGGAGGTAGGGACTGTAAGAATTGGAACAATCTCTAGTATTTCATCAAATTGGCTACCTTCAGTTTTTAAGGAGTTTTCTCTAAACTGGCCTAATATTGAATTTGTCATAAAACAAGGCGATTACACCTCTATTTTAGAATGGATAAAAACAGGCGCAGTAGACTTTGGTTTTCTTGCTCCACAAACAGCTCATGGTATTCAGACTAGATTTTTAAAAGACGGGCAAATGCTGGCAGTCTTGCCTAAAAGTCATCCCTTGGCCAAACTTGATGTTGTGCCACTTGAGGCTTTATGTTCTGAGCCTTTTATTCTGCTTGAGGAAGGAGGTAACATTTATGAGCCTTTAGAGGCTTTTAAATCAGTTAACTTAAAACCAAATGTTCGATACATAATGCATGATGATTACTCAATTATGAGTTTAGTTGAGCAGGGGCTTGGAGTTAGTATTTTAGCTAAGTTGGTTTTAATGCATTCAAGTTCCTATGAAATTACCACAAGGCCTACAAATCCTCCTATTAAAAGAAGTTTAGCTGTAGGATTTCGCGATAAGCAGAGTCTACCTATTGCAGCAAGACGTTTTATAGAATTATTAAGAGGAAGAATAGATGATCTTCCGTAGTTTAAAAAAAACTGCATAATGACTTTAAGGATTTGCTTTTTGAAACTTTAAAATAAAATTTTGTACTTTGATAAGTCTTTGTTAAACTAAGTTATCTTTAAAATCAAAGGGAACTTATTAAAAGTAATTTCCTTTAATAGAAGGATGGGGCTTTATTAGATAAAGCTGTGTTTTAAATTTTTCCCATCTTTAAAAGAGAATTATCTGTCTTACAAATAATAAAGGAGGCGGCGTTTCATTATCTGTACAAAAGAGAATTTGCGCTGAATATCTATGAATTTAAATAAAATTGTTGCTTTGTCTTTATTATCTTTAGCCTTAGGGGGCTGTGCTATGTCTGATAATGAGAGTAAGAACTTGTCAGGCGAGTGGAAAGTAACTGCAGTTGATGGGCAGAAGATTTCTGCTTTAAGCATTGAAAATGAGGCCTATTTAGGCTTTGAATTAGACAAGATGCGTTTTTATGGTTCTACAGGCTGTAACCGTGTCATGGGTAATATTGATACCTCCTCTGGTTTAAAATTTGCTGAAGTAGGCTCAACTATGATGATGTGTGCTGATATGGCATCTGAATCTTTAATTTTAAAAACACTACCTAAAGTCACAGATTATGAGATCAAAAATGGACAGCTTTATCTTGTAGATAAAGATAATAAAGCAGTTTTAGTTCTTAAAGAAAAGAAATAGCAAAAATTTAAATTTTCTTAGATCCAATATATTTCGTATCTGTAATAAAAGGAGTTTACCATGATTAAACACGTTGTAATGTGGAAGTTTAAAGAAGGAACTACAGATAAGATGAATGAGTTCCTTGAGGGGTTAAAAGGTTTAGTAGGTCAGATTGAATGCTTACGCTCTTTGCAAGTTGGCACCAATTGCAATCCAAAAGAGAAATTTGACGCAATTTTAATCTGTCAGTTTGACAATATGGATGATTTAAACTCCTACGCTAATGATCCTCGTCATTTAGCTGTAGCCTCTATCTGCAGAGAGATTGCACTAGAGCGCGTAGCTGTGGATTTTGAAGAATAATATAGATCTTAATAAGTAAAAAAAACATCCTACCTTAATTATTCCATGACGCTAAAGTATATTTTAGCGTCATCTTCAACCTAATCTTTTCTTTACGTTATGTCTTAAAATCTTAATGAAGTTCACAAAAAGATAAAATTTAACCACAAATTCAAAAGAGTAATTACAAACATCTTATAATCAAGATTAAGTTTTGAAATTTTGGAGAATTTTATGAATTTTGGAATTTTAGGCGCAGGCAAAATCGCCAGTGTTATGGCAGAGACTATCAATCTTATGATTGAGAATGGTCATAATGATTTAAAACTTTATGCTGTAGGTGCACGTGATTTAAAACGTTCTTTAGATTTTGCAAAAAAATACAATATTGAAAAAGCCTATGGTTCCTATGCAGACTTAGTTTCAGATCCAGCCTTAGATCTGGTCTATGTTGCAACCCCGCACAATTTTCATTATGCCCACGCTCATTTGTGCCTTGAACATCACAAAGCTGTACTTTTAGAAAAAGCCTTTACTGTAAACGCTAAAGAAGCTGTTGATTTAATTGAGTTTGCTAAAAAGCAGAAAACACTTATAACCGAGGCTATTTGGACTCGTTATCAGCCTATGCGTAAACTTATAAATGATGAGTTGTCTCAAGGTTCAATTGGTATACCTCAGATGTTAACTGCTAATTTAAGTTACCCTATGGCTAAAAAAGAGCGTCTTATAAAGCCTGAACTTGCAGGTGGAGCTTTACTTGATGTAGGTATTTATACCTTAAACTTTGCTGAAATGATTTTTGGACGTCCAGATCGTGCTGAGGGTATTTCTATAAATAATGCATTAGGCTGCGATATGAATGATTCAATTACCTTAACATATAATGATACTGGACGCATGGCGGTTCTGTGTTCCTCCGCCTTAGTCTCATCTGACCGTTTTGGCTTTATTCATGGCTCAAAGGGCTTTATGCAAGTTGATAATATAAATAACCCACAGGGCTATAAAATTTTTAATAAGGAGTTTGAACTTGTAAAAGAGGTTAAATGTCCAAAACAACTTACAGGATACGAGTATGAGGTTATAGAGTGCATTGAGTGCATGAAAAAGGGATTATTAGAATGCCCATCCATGCCTCATGAGGAAACTATCCATATGATGCAGCTTATGGATACTCTACGAGCTCAGTTTGGTGTTAAATATCCCTTTGAATAAGGATTTTATCAATGAAAAAAATTGGATTTATAGGCCTTGGAATTATGGGTAAGGCTATGGTAAATAACCTTTTAAAAAAAGGTTATAGCGTTGATTTCTATGCCCGTAATCCTAAAAAAACTGCCGATGTTGAAAAAGCAGGGGCAGTCTATCACAGTAGCATTAAAGAGGCTTTAAGGGATAGTGATGTCATCATAACTATGGTGGGGGGGCCTTTAGACGTTGAGGATCTATATTTTAAAGAGAATGGTATTTTCGATAGCGTTAAAAAAGGTTCCTATTTAATTGATATGACTTCATCAAGTCCATCATTGGCTATTCGTCTTTACAATGAGGCACAAAAACGTAGTCTTCATAGTTTAGATGCTCCTGTTACAGGCGGCGATGTTGGCGCTCGCGATGGTACCTTATCTGTAATGGTAGGCGGTAGCGAGGATGACTTAAATAAAGTTCGTGATGTTCTTTATGCAATGGCTAAGACAGTTACTTTTTTAGGTAGCGCAGGTGCAGGTCAGCATTGCAAACTCGTAAATCAGATCATGTGTGCAGGTTGCTACGCCGGTATGTGTGAAGGATTGGCTTATGCAAAGAAGAAAGGTCTTGACCTAAAGCAGGTTATTGATGCTGTGTCAGGAGGAGCTGCAGGATCAAGAGCCTTAGACATGTTTGGCGGTCGTATTTTAGTTGGGGACATGATGCCTGGGGGACAGCTCTCATATTTAGTTAAAGATTTAAAAAACGTTGAAAATGAATTGAGTAAAGGCGATCTTAAACTTAATATGAGTAAAGCCGTACTTGATGTTTATCAGGCTATGATAGATAAAGGTGATGGTGGCTTAGGTGTTCAGGCTATGTATGCCTACTTATTACATCAAGATCATTGTTTAGCACAAAAATAAAGGAAAACGTTAAGATGAAAAAAATTTTATTAGCAGCTGAAGGAATACTAGAGAGACATGTAAAGCTCTTTGAGGATGCTTGTGAAGGTAAGTGCGAGTTTATAGTAAAAAGAGCTAGTGAAGTTACAAAAGATGATCTTAAAGGTGTTAATGCAATTGTAGGAAATGTCCCAGCCGAAGTTGTTGCAGGAGCTTACGATATTGAACTTATGCAATTAAATTCAGCAGGAGCTGATGCCTATGTAAAAGAGGGAATATTACCAAAAGATGCCTTTTTATGTAATGCAGTAGGAGCTTATGGACTTACTGTAAGTGAGCATATGCTTGCTTTAACTTTTGATTTAATTCGTCATTTGGCTTTATATCGAGACAAACAAAAGGCCCATGATTTTACTGACTGTGGCAAGATAATTTCCATTGAAGGGTCAACTATCGCTGTTTTAGGTTTGGGTGATATTGGTGGAAGTTACGCTCGTAAGGTTAAGGCTTTAGGTGCAAAGCATGTTATAGGTGTACGTCGCAACGTAAATGCCAAGGTTGAGGGAGTAGATGAGATTGTAAGTTTTGATGATGTAAATAAAGCATTTGCAAAAGCTGACATCGTGGCTATGGTATTACCTGATAGTCCTAATACACGTAATCTAATAAATAAAGATACTTTAGCTATCATGAAAAAAGGTGCCTATATTATAAACGTAGGTCGTGGTACGTCAGTAAATCAAGAAGATCTTTTAGATGCTGTACGTTCAGGTCATATTGCAGGAGCTGCTTTAGATGTTACAAACCCAGAACCTCTACCTAAAGAATCTCCTCTTTACGATGAGCCTAATATCTTTATCACCCCTCATGTTGCAGGCAACTTCTTTTTACAGGAGACCTTTGAGCGCATGATTGCAATAGCAGTTAAAAATGTAAAAGCTTATATTTTGGGTAAAGATCTTATAAATATCGTAAAACATTAAGTTTTTTCTTTAAGGCTTAGCTTTTGCTAAGCCTTTTTTTGGTGAATTTTATGAAATACATTGAATTTGGTCAAAATAAAACTTTAGTCTCCAATATTGTTTTAGGTTGCATGCGCATTCCAAAACTTTCAACTGATGAGGTCATAAAATTTTTAGATACCGCCTCTTCCGTTGGTATCAATATGCTTGATACTGCAGATGTTTATAGTCAAGGTAAATCTGAGGAGTTATTAGGTGAGGCTTTTTTAAAATCAAAAGGAATGCGTGAGCGCTTTTTTGTCCAAACTAAGTGCGGTATTCGTAAAAACCCCCATTTATATGACTTTTCAAAAGAACATATTATAAATTCTGTTGAGGGTAGTCTTAAGCGTTTAAAAGTTGATTATATCGACAGCTTGATTTTACATCGTCCCGATCCTCTTATGGAGCCTGAGGAGGTGGGGGAGGCTTTCAATCAGCTTTATAAAGAAGGAAAAGTTTTAAATTTTGGTGTAAGTAATATGAATCCGCTGCAGATGGAGCTTTTACAGCAAGGTTTGGATTTTAAAATTTGCGCCAATCAAGTTCAATTTAGTGTCTGTCACACTCCAATGATAAATCAGGGCATAAACGTCAATATGTACAATAACCCAGCTATTTATCGTGATGGAGGTATATTAGAGTATTGTCGCATTCATAAAATCGTTGTTCAGGCCTGGTCAGTATTACAACACGGATTCTTTGAAGGTGTATTTGTTGGTTCTCCTAAATACTTAAGATTAAATTCTGTATTAGACAGAATAGCAGAGGAATTTAATACTACTTCAACTGCTGTAGCTATAGCATGGGTTTTAAGATATCCTTCTGCTATGCAGGCTGTGATTGGCACTACTAATCTAAAACGCATTGGAATGGCAGCACAGGCTGCAAATATCAAATTAAGTCGTGAAATGTGGTATGAAATTTACCTTGCAGCAGGAAATGAATTGCCTTAGTTTTTGACAAATTATCACTTAAGCTTGCAAAACATTATCTAAGATCTTTATTATATAGGGCGTTTTTTTCCTTATACTTATGATCTTATGCTTACTTATGAACAGCAAGAGGCAGTAGATACTGCCTCTAATCTTAATAGTCGTGAAATTTTAAAAATTGAAGCCTGTGCAGGATCAGGCAAGACTAGTACCTTAGTGCAGATAGCCCAAGCTAATCCAAAATCACGATTTTTATACTTAGCCTTTAATCGAGCTATTGTAGATGAGGCGAAAAAAAGCTTCCCTCCTAATGTAAGAGTTTACACTACTCACGGTCTGGCCTATTACTGGTATGCATATACTTACGGGGATGAAAGACTTTCCAACATAAGAACAGATTTAAATATCTTTGATATTAAACCTTTATTTCCAACTTTAGATGATCATGAATTGTTTAAAGCTTTAGTGAAATTTAAGGAATTTTGTTATAACAATAAAAAAAGCTCAGATGATGATAAGGTTAATGAACTTTTTGAGGCTATACATCTAGGAAAGCTTCCATTAACACATGATTTTTACCTTAAGAGTTATGCTCTAAATTATAAGAGCAAATTTCGCAATTATGAATATGTCCTTCTTGATGAGGCTCAGGATACTAATGATGTAACCTTGGATATCTTTAAGGATAATAATTGTCGTCAGGTTTTAGTAGGGGACAGGCATCAGGCAATTTATGCCTTTAGGGGGGCTGTTAATGCGTTATCTAAGATAAAGGGAGATAAAACCATCAATTTAAGTTCATCATTTCGCTCCACACAGAAAATATTAGATAGAGCTAACTATTTTTTGAAAGTTTATTCAAAAGATCAAAATATTGATATGACGTCCAAATTATCTGGAATTTGTAAATCCAAAACTAAGGCTTTAATTACCAGAACCAATTTTGGAATCATTGATAAGTTAATAAGTTTGGAGGATTGTGAACTTAAATCCTATAAATTAACAAGACCGTCTGATAGCATCTTTGCCTGTGCCTTAAGCGTGCTTAGCTTAAAGAAGGGCAGTAAGAGCAAAGTTCATCCTCAATATAAATGGCTTAAACGCTTTAAAAGTTTTGAGAGTTTAAAAGCTTACGCAAAAAAATGCGATGATCCTGAAATTTCTGCGAGTATAAGTTTAGTTGATAACTATGGCGATAAATTATATAACACCTATAAGAGAGCCTGTAGTTTAAATAATAATTTAACAGCCCCAAACACAATTACCACAGCTCACAGCGCTAAAGGTCTTGAATGGGATGATGTGATACTTTCGAATGATTTTCCTCAGTTAGATAAGATTTCATCAAGAAGTTCTTATTCTCTAGAGCAAGAATTAAACCTTTACTACGTAGCAATTACGCGAGCTAAGTACAATCTTTTAGATCTGACTTTAAATTCTAAGGAATATGCTAAGTATAAGAAATTAATAGAGCATTAACACCAAAAACAAAGGGACGTTTTATAACGTCCCTTTTGGTCAATTCGTGATGAATTGTCTAGTGTACCTATGAGGTTTTACCCTCTTAAACTAGACTAACACTGCCATGTCTTAATTAGACTTAGGCGCGTGATTAGTAAAGCCTGGTACGGCGCGCATTCTCGCGGGCCAACTTTTTGGCGTGGCGCTTAATAGCAGATGCTTTAGTGCGCTTACGAATGGTAGTCGGTTTCTCGTAGAATTCACGAGCTCTGACATCGGCCAGAATACCGGCTTTCTCGCAGGAGCGCTTAAAACGTCTTAAGGCAACGTCAAACGGCTCGTTCTCACGTACTCTAATGACTGGCATGTGGAAAACCACCTCACTTATTAATTTCCAAGCACCGATTTTGTTTAAAACCACCTTTGGAAGTAACAAAATCGATAGTAAAAAAACGTGACAATTTTACAGTATAGTGAAAGTTATGTAAAGGGGATATAAGCATTTTTGAGTATAAGTTTTGGCTTAGGGATGCGTTTTTTTCGCAATTTACTATAAACTTATTGATAATAAATTAATTTCTTTTTGTTTTAGCTTTGCTTTTCGTGTTAAATTTTAATTGTGAAAGATATTTTTAGTTGGTTTTTATGAAAGTAGTAATTCAAAGAGTTAAATATTCAAAAGTTGAGGTTGCAGGAGAGATAGTAAGTGCCATTGATACAGGTATTATGGCTTTAGTGGGGCTTGAGCCTCAGGATAAGTTTGAAAACTGTAAAAAAATAATAGATAAAATTATCGCTTTACGTATTTTTTCTGACGAGAAAGGTCATTTAAACTTAAGTCTTAAAGATGTTTCAGGCGAGCTTATGCTCATATCTCAATTTACATTAGCCGGCAGTACTAAACGAGGACTACGTCCAAGCTTTGATACAGCAATGGCCCCTGATGAGGCGTCAGATCTTTTCTCTAAAATTGTATCTTATGCAGAATCTCAGTATCCCCAAGTTAAATGTGGTCAGTTTGGAGCTGACATGCAGGTTAGTTTAATAAATGATGGTCCTGTGACATTTATTTTGGAAGGCTAAAATTTTTAAAATTATGCCTTTTTAAGCTAAAGTTGGGCAGAATTATATTTTTTTTGCTAAAATACATCATTGTGTTAGGGGCTTATAGGCCTCTTTTTTTTGTTTAAAGCCATTTAAGACGCAATTTAGCGCTAGGACAGGACAATGCGAATTTTAGGTATTGAGAGTTCTTGTGACGAGACCGGTGTGGCCATTTATGATGATAAGTTAGGCCTTCTTTCCCATGCTCTGCATACTCAGATTGCCATGCATGCTGAATATGGTGGAGTTGTTCCTGAATTAGCTTCACGTGACCATATAAAACGCGTTGTTCCTTTAGTTCATATGGCTTTAGAAAAGGCTAATTTAAGTTTAAAAGATTTAGATGCCATAGCTTATACTGCAGGTCCTGGTTTAATCGGTGCATTATTAGCCGGAGCTATGGAAGCGTCTGCTTTAGCATATGCTTTAGATATTCCTGCAGTTCCAGTTCACCATATGGAAGGACATCTTTTAGCTCCTTTATTAGAGGAACAAAAGCCTGAATTTCCTTTCGTAGCTTTGCTTATCTCAGGTGGTCATACCATGTTAATTAAGGTAGATGCACCAGGAGTTTATACTCTTTTAGGACAATCTGTTGATGATGCTGTTGGTGAGGCTTTTGATAAAACAGCTAAACTTTTAGGTATTCCTTATCCAGGTGGCCCTGGACTTGAGAAATTAGCAAAAAATGGTGACCCTAAGGCATTTAATTTTCCAAGACCTATGATTAAAAGTCCTAACTGTGATTTTAGTTTTGCAGGTCTTAAGACTGCTGTTTTAAATGCAGTTTTAGCTCATAAAGATGATTTGGATAATGTTAGGGCTGATATTGCCAAATGCTTTACTCAGGCTGTAGCAGATACTCTTGAGGTTAAATGCCGTAAAGCTTTACATTTAACTTCACTTAAGACTTTAGTTGTAGCAGGTGGAGTTAGTGCAAATACCGACATTCGTGAACGTTTAACTGCCTTAATGAATAAAGAACACGGCAAGGCTTTCTTTGCCCGTCGCGAATTTTGTACCGATAATGGGGCTATGATTGCTCAGGCCGGTATGTTACGCTTTAAGGCCGGGCAGATTTGCAACCGTAAAGTTAAGGTTTACCCACGTTGGCCTTTATCTAATTTACAACCTATATAAAAGAGCTTTTATGGATAAGGTATTTGTACAAGGTCTTAAGGTAATGTGTATTGTGGGTATTTTACCTAAAGAGCGTATTACCCCTCAGCCTCTGATTATAGATCTTGTTTTAGAGCATGATCTTAAGGAGGCTGGAGTAAAACATGATCTTGGTTTGAGTATTGATTATCATGCCTTGTCATTAAGGGTTACTGAATATGTTATAAGGCGCAAAGCTCCCCTTTTAGAAGAACTAGGGGTGGAACTTTGTGATCTTATTTTAAAAGAATTCCATCCGCAACGGGTTTCAGTGCGTCTGGTAAAGCCTCAAGCTGTAGAAAACGCACTAGGGGCTGGAATTGAAATTTCTAAAACAGCTGATAATTGAATGGAGACTGTAGATGTCAACTAGAGTATATCTTGGTGTTGGTTCTAATTTAAACCGTGAAAATGCTTTGCGCTTTGCTGTATCTAAGCTTAAGGGCCTTTTTAAAAACTTTCAGAAATCATCAGTTTGGTCAAGCCATGCCATTCGCACAGCTGAGCCTGATTATTTAAATATGGTAGTAGGAGGCGATGTTGATATGCCTCTTAACGATCTCTTCAATGCTATATCTGAAATTGAAGAGTTAGCAGGAAAAGAGTTAATGTTTAACAATGGCACAAATTTTGGTGTAAAGCGCCGTTTAGACATTGATATTTTAGTTTATGGTGACACAATTACTACAACTCCATGCAAATTACCGCGTCACGATATTCAAGATTATCCGTTTGTTCTTTGCCCTTTATGCGAGCTTGATCCTGCTTTAGTGCATCCGCTTTTAAAGCTTAAAGTCGGTGAGATTTGGGCTGAAATGGAACCTCGTTTACCTGATAACCACCGTGTTGTAAAGGCTGACATAGATTGGTCTGTTGAAGCTCCTCAATGGAACGGCGAAGATAAATAACATTTTATGACTCTTTTACAAGTTGTTGTGTTAGCCCTTATTCAAGGGCTAACTGAGTTTTTACCTGTCTCATCAAGTGCTCACCTTATTTTCCCTTCAAAACTTTTAGGATGGAATGATCAGGGCTTAGCTTTTGATGTTGCTGTGCATGTAGGAACCTTATTAGCCGTTGTCTGTTATTACCTGTCAGATTTAGTAAAACTCTCAACTTATACAATCGAGGCTTGTGTAAGAAGACGTCAAACTCCGATAAGCAAAGTTGGTTTTTGTTTAATTATAGCTACTATTCCTGTTTGTATTTCAGGTCTACTCTTTGAGGAGCAGATTTCTTCTTGGGGGAGAAGCCTTGAGGTTATAGCCTGGACTACTATAGGTTATGGTTTGCTTTTAGGTTTAGCATCCTATTTAAATCGACATTTTATATGGCCTAATATTATAAATAATGAGGGTGGAAGAGCAGATTCTCTTAGAGGTTTGGGCTATGTACAGGCCATAATTATAGGTTTATCTCAAGCCTTAGCTATTGTTCCTGGAACCTCTCGTTCTGGTATTACCTTAACTGCAGGTTTGTTCCTAGGATTACGTCCTGAAGCTGCTGCACGTTTTAGCTTCTTACTTTCAATTCCAGTAATCTTAGCCTCAGCAACATTTGAAGGTGTAAAGCTTTATAGGTATCCAGAGCTATTTGATAAGGCAGATTATCTATCTATGAGTTTAGGTGTTCTTTTGTCATTCTTCACTGCATTGATGGTAATTCACCTGTTTATGAAATTTATTGCCAAATCAGGTATGGCCTTATTTGTTATTTATCGCCTGCTTCTTGGCTTTACTTTATTGTGGTTATTTTAAAAACTAAACTTTACCTAAAATTATATTTTTAGGTAAAGTTATATAAGCTGTCTTAAAAAAATCAATCCTGAAACAAGCATCGAGCTTTTTTCTACCATAAATTGTATCTCTATCTTTTGGGCTAGAGTTTTAGCCTTTTAATCTAATAGAGCGTATTCTCATCTTTTAGTGTTAAAGCTAATCTCGTCTTATCTTGAAAAAAGCAATTCTACTGTATGGTTTTAAAGGTTTTAGCTTAGGTTGAGGTTTGCGGTCATGAAATGATGCCTCTTTGAATTTTGATTGCGGTAATTGGGCCGGCATTTCATTTGAATGGTCATTTATCTCGTCTTTTGGGAGAATTTTGAAGTAATCCTCAATAAGTTTAATTCTCTTTTCACGGATTTTTTCTGCAATATCTTTTCCTTTATATCCTAAAGCAACAAATTCAGCAGCCTTTACAGTTGTGCATAAAGAGAACATACCCAGGAAATAATCAGCACGAGGGAAAGGACGATTTTCAAAGCCTTTACGTCCTAGGAAATCACATTTACAGCATAATACCCAAGGCTTTATTCGTTCAGGACGTCTCCATGCATCTAATTTTGTTAGAAGATCAACTATACCCTCAGGACCTTTGCGATAGAGATGATGCATTTCGCTGTGATAAAGAACCACCATATAAGCAAAATCTTCATACTCACGAGGCACATGCAGCCGTTTGCACATCTGTTTGAGGGGCTCTATGCCTTGCTCGTTGTGTAGAAAATGATGGGGGAGTACTTTTTTAGATGTAAGCCCTTTACCAAGATCATGACAGAGCATTGCAAAACGCGTTATGGGATTATCTGTTTCTGCACAAATACGATGTATAGTCATGCAGGTATGTATACCAGAATCAATTTCAGGATGCCATCTTTTAGGGCCAGGAATACCATACAGGGCATTTACTTCAGGTAATACATCTTTTAAAGCTTCACATTGCCGTAAGGTTTTAATAAAAATCTCAGGATTTGGCGTAAGTAAAGCTTTTTGTAATTCAAGCCAAATTCGCTCTGGAGTAAGATCTAAAAGTTCACCTGATAGAGAAATTTTCCTCATAAGCTCTAACGTTTCAGGTGCTATCTCAAAGCCTTCCTGATAAAGTTTTGCCGCAAAGCGTGCAACTCTCAAAACTCGAAGCGGATCCTCGACAAAAGCATCTGAAACGTGGCGCAGGACTCGATTTTTTAGATCTTCAAGACCATTGAATGGGTCGATAATTTTTCCTGTTTCATCCATTGCCATTGCGTTAATGGTGAGATCTCGTCTTATAAGATCCTCTTTAAGTGTAACGTTAGGATTAAAATCTACACTAAAGCCATGATAGCCGTGTCCATTTTTACGTTCTGTGCGGGCTAGAGCATACTCTTCGTGAGTTTTGGGATGTAAGAATACAGGAAAATCGTGACCTGCTTGTATAAATCCTTGATTTAGAAGCTCCTGTGCTGTAGCTCCTACGACAACATAATCCCTGTCGTGAACAGGAATTCCTAAAAGTTTATCGCGGACTGCACCGCCAACTAAATAAAACTGCATTTTGAACTTTCCCAAAAAATCTCAGATACTTCATTTTACCTGTTAAAATAGAGCTAAAGTAAAAAAATTAAGCAAAATACAAATATTTAGGCTAAAGGCTCAATTTTAAGGCTGAGCTTTAATAAAAATTTTATGTACGAAAAGTTTTTTTCCTTAGATGAACTACCTTTTGATGGTTTACCAAATCAACGTTTTTACTATGTAGGTAGTAATCAGCACCAGGCTTTGGAGTTATTAAGTCAAAATCTGTCACGTAATGGTGCTATATGTGTACTTTATGGACCATCAGGTTCTGGTAAAACAACCTTAGTTCGGATGTTAATCCGTTCTTTACCTGACAGAATGCGCATTATAGCTATAGATGATCCAAGACTTGATGAGCATATGCTATTGGCAACTATACTTAGAGCCTCAGGTATAGTTGCAACATCTTATGAGTCTATAGCTGAGCTTACCTTAAAGATTCGCAAGATGCTTGAAAAATCAGTTGATACTGGGATTATGACCACAGTAATTTGTGATGAAGCGCAAGGCCTGTCTGATGCTGTTTTAGAACAAATAAGACTCATAAGTAATATAGAGGGTAAGATTGGTCGTATGGTCAACTTTCTTCTCGTAGGACAGGAGGATTTAATCTCCCATATTCAAAAGAAAGAACACCATATGCTTTATGGACGCATAAAAGCCTTTGCAAAAATTCCCGCCTTAAAACGTGATGAAGTACAATCCTATGTTAACTATCGTATGCAGCAGGCAGGATGTATTTCCCCTGTATTTTCAAATCGGGCTTTAAATAGTCTTTATAAAACATCAGAGGGTTTGCCTCGTCTTATAAATGCTATAGCAGATAGGGCCTTAAGTATTGCCTATAAAGCAAATAAGCACACTGTAAGTGCACTTATGGTAAAAAAAGCCAGTATTATTGTCAGAAATCCTAAAAGCTTTTATAAAAATGGTTTTAAGTGGTTTGTTAAATCATTTTTTAGGTATCTAATAAGTCGTTTATCAGTTGCAGTTTTTGCCCTAGTTGTGGCTTTTTCTACTTTTTATTTTGCATACAGATACCTTCCTGCAACTTTAGACAGTCAGAGTATAAAAGCATTAGCTGCAAAAGATGAGGTGGTTTTAGAAAATTACCAAAGTCTAGTAAGTACCTTATCCTATAAAAATTCTAAAAATTATAAAGAAGAAGCTTTGTTTTCTAATGCAGCCGCTTCATCTGTTTTCAAAAGTGACGCTATAGCTAATCTTATAGGGCTTTGGGGCTATGCGCGTGAGGATGGAGAAACTATAAGCTGTGATGATCTTTTATATGTTAAAAATTTATCTTTACGCTGCAGCGTTAGAGCTGATAGTCTTTTAAGCCTTAAAAAAATAAATCGTCCTGCGGTTTTAAGTCTTAGAGATGCAAATCTAACCCCATTTTATGCCGTTTTAAATTACTTAGATGATAATGTAGCTGAGCTTATTTTAGATGGCTACATATTTAGAATAAATCTTTCATTACTAGATGAGATTTATGATGGAAGTTACACTGTTATAAGATTAAATCCTCCTGATTTTTTTAATAAGGAATTATCAGAAAAGGAGGAGAAGCAATATCTTGCTTTCTTTAATAAGGTTTTTCCTCAAGATAAGTTTAAAACCCGTTCTTCTTTAAAGGAAGCTATTGAACTGTTCTTAAAGCTTGATTTAGATGAGCGGATACTTCTTTATGAAAAGTATCGGAACATAGGCCCCAATTTATCTAAACAAGCCTTGAACAAGTGAGATAAGAATGCTTAACAGAGCTAAAAGGCAAAATAAAAAAGAACGTAATAACCTTAATGCTTTAAGATTTAATTTTCATAAAGCATTAAGACTTTTTCTTTTTCTATTAGTTAGTATTTCTTTAGGTTTATCTATTTATACCTATTGTCTGCAAAGGAACCTCAGTACTACCGTATCATTAGTGTCAGATCTTTTTGCAAATAAGCTTTATGAAATAAATTTCCTGGTTAAATCGCAAAGAAAGGAAAATCTGGAGGGACAAATTTTAGCTCATAAAAGAATTTGTTTTTACAAATTAGAAAAAATAGGCCCTAAAGATTTAATTGAAAAACCTCAAGCGAAACTTATAGAAGTTAAAGCTCAGAAAAAAGAATTGTATGATTCTGTTGCGTTGTTTCGTGTAGTGAAAAAAATAAGCTGTTACATTGTTTAACATGCGTAAAGTGCAGGTTTGATGCAGATGTAGCTCAAAATATTTTACGATGAGCTAGAATTTAAAAGCCCCACCTTAAGTGAGGCTTAATGAAATGTCCTATGCTCGTAAAGTTAAATCTTGTTGTTTTGCTGAAAAAATCCTTGCCCTTTATGACAAGGATGTCAAAAAAATAATTAGAAGCGGTCGCGTTTTTTGCGATTGGGGCGAGGAATAAATAAAAATACCACGCCAATGATTGCACCACCTAAGGCTATGAGAGCGCCTTGTAACCACCAGCGCATCTGCATATCGAGATCTTTTGTTTCAAGTTTTTTCCTGTAATCGCGACGCTCTTCATCAAGTTTTGAAATTGTTTCTTGTTTTTGTGCGTCAGATATTTTAAGTGCGCTGTTTTCTTTCTCTAAAACAGAGAGACGATCTAATGCTTGTTTTAAATTACTTTTAAGCTCTGAATCATAATTTTCTAATTTAGTTCTTAATTTATTAACCTCTAAAGTCAGGCTTTCAACTGCAGCTTTACCGCAAGGTTCTTTTTGAATATAAGAAAGAGCAATCCATCGCTGTTGCCCCTCAGCTGTTTCAACCAGAGCAAACCTCTGATTTTCACTTAAGCGGACAAAGGTTAATTTATCTCCAACATTGCGAGTATCAACAATGCGGTAGTTAGAACTTGGCCCTGATCTTAATTCTATGTTAACTCTGTCTGATACATAAACAGTTTCGCCTTCAATATACTCAGGTTTTGTCTGATCTGTATTTATAGGATCAGCGTAAGAAATTGGGGTTAATGATAAAAGCAAAGCGGCTAAAGCTTGAATTTTTAATAATTTGTAAAACACTTATCTACCTTTGACTTTAAATTTCTTGGAATGAAATTTTGAATTTAAATCTAAAGATTTGTAAACATTTAAATGTGCACATAATTTTAACACAATAGATGGATTTGACAGTAAAAAGTACAAAATGCTTTTTTTAGGAAAAAATAAATTTTTATAGCTAACTTATAAGTTTTCAACAGATTTTGAGATCTTAAAATCAAATTTTGCTAAGATTTTCAAAAAAGGAGTTCATTATGCAAAATAAAGAAGTTGAGATTAAATTTGGTGTCTTAGGAGAGCCGTCTAACCTAATGAAAATTTTAAGTTCTACAGGAAAGGTTAGCGGAAAAAAAGTAGATAATTTTAAGAATACCTATTTTGATACAAAAGATCAGCGCTTATTTGCTATGCAAGCTGGGGTCAGAATTAGACGAGGAGATCATTTTACTGAGCAGACCTTAAAGGTTAGGGGAGAGAATATTGCAGGCATTCACTCTCGCGGTGAGTTTAATATTCCTGTAAGTTCTCAAACTAAAGTACCTGATCTGTCTTTATTCCCTAAAGATGCTTTTTTAGATAATGTTAATATACAAGAATTACAGGCTAATTTAGAGCCAATTTGCCAAATCAACTTTAAAAGATGTAGCTTTGACTTTGAATTTATGAACAGTACTTTTGAAGTTGCATATGATAATGGTGGAATAGATTTAAGCGAGGGTATTAGTTATCCCATCAATGAAATTGAGGTTGAACTTAAGGAGACTTCATGTGATGACGATGAGATTATTATGCTCTTTAGTACCCTGGCATCTATTTTTGCAGAGAAAGGCTTACCTTTAGTATTAGAACCTTTCTCAAAAATGCATCGAGCATCAGTGCTTTTAGGTACCTCACGAGATTATTTAACTTTATCAAATCTATCTGAGTGCAAGAGTCTAAAAGAATATATTTTAGAGCTTATAAAAAGCTTTGAAAACCTTTATGGCTTGTTCTTAATTAAACATGATCCTCTTTTATTTACATATTTAAATTCGACTTTATATACCATGATAAGAGCTTTAAAACAGCTAAAACAGTCGGGTAAAGTAGCAATAGTTTCTGGTGAAAGAGAGCCATTGGATTATTTGGAGGATCTTAAAGTCATAATCAAAATCTTAAAATCTCTTTATAAAAAGAGTAATAAAATTGAAAAAGAAATTACAAAGATGTCATTAGCTGGGAATGAGGTTAAGGTTTTAGAGCAGCTAATTGCAATGCGTACTGTAGAATGTCGCTATCAGGCTTTCCTTATTCCTCTTAAGTTAAGACTTTTAATGTCGATGTTAATAGACTAGAAATAAAGGTTTAATATGAGCTTTGATATCTTTCCAGATCCTAAAAATCTACGACCATTGCCAGAAACTCTTCAAAAGCATGCAGATGATCAGTATGAGCGTCTAAAGCAAAAGTTAAGTCCTGAGACTTTTGCTGTTTTTGATGAGCGCGATGATTTTAAAATTGTCTTAGGTTTATCTGATTTTATCGACAATACTATATATTCCTATCCTAATGAATGTGCAGCTTTAGTTAAGGCTGGAGCCTTAGATAATGAATGTCTTTTTTCAGATTTAAAGGATGTTGTCAGAGCTACTATTGTGCCAAATCTTTCTGATTTTGAGCTGAAAAAACGCTTAAGAGTTTTAAGAAGAACTCGCACAATGGTTATAGCCTGGAGAGACTTAACTGGCAAAGCTACATTAAACGAAATTTTAAAAGCTTTATCCTATTTAGCCGAGCAAATAGTTTTAGCTACAGTAGATGTAGTTCGTTTATCACTAAAACGAGTTTTTGGTGATGCTATATGCGAGGATGGTAAACCAATGCCACTTTTAACCTATGGTATGGGCAAATTAGGAGGAGAGGAGTTAAATTTCTCATCAGATCTTGACCTTATCTTCGCCTATCCTATGGATGGAGAAACTCAAGGTGGGGCTCACAGTATTACTCATCGGGAATTCTTTACCCGCATTGTACAACGTACAGCAAATTTCTTAGCTGATATTACTGTGGATAGTTTTTGCTATCGTATTGATTTAAGATTACGTCCTTTTGGTGATGCAGGTCCTTTAGTAAGTACCTTTGACGGAATGTCAAACTATTATGAAACTCAGGGGAGAACCTGGGAAAGATATGCCTTAGTTAAGGCTCGTCTTTTAGGGGATGAGAGCGTATATAGAGAATTTGGCGTTGAGCTTACGGGGCTTTTACGTCCTTTTGTATATAGACGATATCTAGATTATGGAGCTGTGCAATCCTTACGTAAGCTTAAACATATGATTGAGGCTGAATTACGTAGAAAAAGACGCCTTAACAATTTTAAATTAGGTGAGGGCGGAATTAGAGAGATTGAGTTCATAGCTCAAGTTTTTGAGCTTATGCGCGGAGGTCGATATGAGGAATTGCGCGAGAGATCGCTAAGAAAGACCTTATGTGCGCTGTCAAATTTAGAGCTTTTACCAACTCAAATAGCAAAGAAGCTTGATGATGCTTATGTTTATTTGCGTCGTCTGGAAAATGCTATTCAGGAATTTTCAGATAAGCAAGTTCAAACATTGCCAGATAATGAGAAGGACAAGCTTCGTCTTCTTTACGTAATGAATAAAGACAATTATGAGGGGTTTTTAAAAGAGCTTTCAGACATCATGTCTTTTGTGCATCATGAATTCTGTCAAGTTGTATCTGATGATGGACAGGACGAACAGAATGTAGTGGGTATTGATCTCTGGGAGTCAGATTCAACAAAAGATGAATTAGCTTTAGACTTGGAGCTATATTTAAAAAATAAAGATGCAGCTTTAAACTTAGCTGCGTTGATTATTGCTTTAAAAAGGAATTTAAGCCGTTATCCTGTAGGACCTGTAGGACGTGAGACACTAGTTAGACTCATGCCAAAAATCATCCTTGAGATTGCAAAAGAAGATGATCCGGTAGGTCTTTTTAATAAAGTTGCAGGTTTGGTTGAACAGGTTGCAACAAGAACTCCTTATATGCAGTTGTTATCTGACAATAATCGAGTTTTACAAAGATTTATCTCGCTTATAAAAGATAATGTTTTTGCAAGTGAACTTGTAACGGCTCATCCTATTTTATTAGATGAGCTTATTATGCCTCAGCTTTATGATGCTCCCCCTAAGGCCCAAGAAAACTTTTCAAGACTTCAGGAGCGACTCCTTAGAGTTGAGCCATTTGATCTTGAAGAGCAAATGGAGGAGTTACGCCTTTTCAAGAAGATCATGGTTTTTAGAATTGCCATGTCAGATAAGGCCTCAACTTTGCCTGTCATGAAGATATCAGATGCACTAACATGGCTTGCTGAGGCAATAGTCAAAGAGTTATTTATCCTACTACACAAAAATACGGTGTTCCTCCTAATTGCAGTGTACAAAAGCCTGGCATGGCTATTATTGCCTATGGAAAGTTAGGTGGTATTGAGCTTGGATACAAATCAGATCTTGATATGGTTTTTATCCGTGAAAATAGCGATGAGTATACTCAGGGACCTAAGAGTGTGCCTGTTAGTATTTTCTATCAGCGTTTAGTGCAGCGTCTTTTGCATTTGTCTGTAACAAGAACAGCAGGGGGCGTACTTTATGATCTTGATACAAGGTTAAGGCCTGATGGTGACTCAGGTACTTTAATTTCAGATCTTAAAAGCTTTGAAACCTATCAAAAGCAAAGAGCCTGGACTTGGGAGCATCAGGCCTTAGTAAGAGCTCGTCCTATTGCTGGATCACAAAAGGTAATCTCAGAGTTTAACCGTATAAGAAACGATGTGCTAAGAACACAGCGTGATCCTGCAAAACTTAAAGAAGATGTGATCTCAATGCGCGATAAAATGCGA
>CALFLJ010000165.1 GCA_937880335.1 uncultured Succinatimonas sp. | reverse complement strand
GGGCCTACGGTGTCATTAGTTACAATAAGTAAATCTTTAACCTTAGGTAGAGCTTCTTTTACTAAAGATCCGATATCTAAATTTGTTCCCACTGTAATTTTATAGGAGCGATCACCAAGACCTACATTTATAACTGCCATTTAAAACTTTCCTAATTTATCACAAATCTCTTTAATACAATCATTTACGCAAAGCTTACCACTATCAACAGTAATATCAGCAATGCTTTCAAAAATTGGCTTTCTAAATGCAAAAATATCAGAAAGTCTTTTATAACGATCGTCTGTGTTTATCATTGGGCGCCCCTGATCTTTCAATGTTCTCTCATATTGGATATCAACATCACAATAAAGGTAAATAACAACGCCCTCTTGTTTTAAGATTCCTAAATTTTCTTTTGTTACGACTATGCCTCCACCAGTAGCAATAATTGCATTTTTTTTAAGTGTACGCTTTAGGGCACAAGTTTCCTCAATACGAAAGCCACTCTCCCCCTTTTCACTAAAAATCTCTGGTATGGTTTTATGGGCATACTTTACAATCTCACAGTCAAGATCGATAAATTCTTTTCCTAAATACAATGCAAGCGATTTTCCTATGGTTGATTTGCCTGCCCCCATAGGACCTACGAGAAAAAATCTTTCCCTTTTATTTAATGACATGAAAATTTCCTAAAACTTAAAGTTATCCTTTATCAATTGTATATCAATACTTAAAAATTTTGTTATTAGGAAGATTTTTAAGACTTTGGAATTTAAATTGAGCAAATTTGACGCAAAAATAAAAAGTTAAAAGGCCTGTCTCCAATTAATTTTAGGAAACAAGCCTTTAATCCAGCTTGTGTGACTTAGAATCTTAGGTGATCAATTTCAAAGTCTACAATACTGCAGTGTTTTTTATGTAAAACTGAATTTATGTTTTTATGAGACTAAGATCTCTTGTGCTCTTTTTATTTCAGCATCAGATGGACTCTTAGTATCCATAAGAGTATACGGGATCTTTAACGTCTCCCATTTATGAACACCTAAACTGTGGTAAGGTAAAACCTCCACTTTCTCAACATTACTTAAAGAGTCAATAAAGATTTTTAGGTCTTTTAGATCTTTTTCATCATCGGTTAAGCCTGGAACCAAAACGTTTCTAACCCAAACTGGAACCTTTAATTTATCTAAGTGTCTTGCACACTCTAAAATACCTTCATTGCTAATTCCGGTTAAATCTTTATGTTTTACAGGATCAATTTCTTTTATGTCCAATAAAACTAAATCGGTATAAGACATTAGGGTATCAAATTTTTCTAGGTATTCTGGAGTATTGCGGAATGGGCCTGCTGAGGTATCAAGACAAGTATGAACCCCCTCTGCTTTCAAGGCTTTAAAGAACTCAATTAAAAAGTCTATTTGCAATAAAGCCTCACCGCCTGAAACAGTAACGCCACCAGCTTCTCCCCAATATGTTTTAAAGCGTAAAGCTTTTTTTACAATGTAAGAGACCTCATATTCCTCACCACAATTACGTTTCCAAGTATCAGGATTATGGCAATAACGGCATCTTAAATTACATCCCTGTAAGAAAACTACAAAACGAATTCCAGGACCGTCTACAGCACCAAAACTCTCAAATGAATGTACAAATGCTTTAGTCATATTTACTCCTAAAAAAGGCGCCTTAGGGCGCCTTTTAATAATCGTAATTATAAGTTTAAATTACATGGACTTATGGCAGGTTCTTGAAATAACATCAAGTTGCTGCTCACGAGTTAAGTCGATGAACTTAACGGCATATCCTGATACGCGAATGGTGAAGTTTGCATATTCAGGCTTCTCTGGATGTTCCATAGCATCAATGAGCTTGTCAGTACCAAAGACGTTTACATTCAAGTGGTGTGCACCTTGGGCGAAGTAACCATCCATTACAGCAACTAACTGAGCTGCACGAGACTCATCATCATGACCTAAGGCATCAGGAGAGATGGTCTGGGTATTAGAAATACCATCTAATGCATACTCATAAGGAAGCTTTGCCACAGAGTTTAAAGAAGCTAAAAGGCCATTCTTCTCTGCACCGTAAGATGGGTTAGCGCCTGGAGATAAAGGCTCGCCTGCCTTTCTGCCATCAGGTAGTGCTCCAGTTGCCTTACCATAAACAACGTTAGAGGTAATGGTAAGAATAGAAGTTGTAGGCTCTGAATTTCTGTATGTGTGGTGCTTTCTTAATTTTGTCATGAAAGTCTTAAGTAACCATACAGCAATATCATCTGCACGATCATCATCGTTACCGTAACGAGGGAAATCACCCTCAACCTCGAAGTCCTTAGTTAAACCACGCTCATCACGGATAACCTTAACCTTTGCATACTTGATTGCAGATAAGGAGTCTACAACGTGAGAGAAGCCTGCAATACCGGTTGCGAAAGTACGACGCACATCAGTATCAATAAGAGCCATCTCAGCTGCCTCATAGAAGTAACGGTCATGCATGTACTGAATTAGGTTTAAAACATTAACGTAAAGTCCTGCAATCCAATCTAAGGCAACGTCATAGTTTGCCATAACCTCATCGTAATCTAAGTACTCAGAGGTAATAGGACGCCACTTAGGACCAACCTGCATACCAGTCTTTACATCAACACCACCGTTGATGCAGTAAAGTAAGGTCTTAGCTAAGTTAGCGCGGGCACCGAAGAACTGCATTTCCTTACCAGTCTCAGTTGCAGATACGCAGCAGCAAATAGAGTAGTCATCACCCCACTCGACACGCATTACATCATCGTTCTCATACTGAATTGATGAGGTAGTTACGGAAATCTTAGCGGCATACTTACGGAAGTTCTCAGGTAAGTGCTTACTGTAAAGAACAGTCAGGTTAGGCTCAGGAGATGGACCCATGTTCTCTAAGGTGTGTAAGAAACGGAAGTCGTTCTTGGTAACCATGTGACGACCATCCATACCTAAACCTGCAACCTCTAAGGTAGCCCATACTGGATCACCTGAGAAAAGCTGATTGTAGGAAGGAATACGGGCAAACTTAACCATACGGAACTTCATAACTAAATGATCGATAAGTTCCTGAGCCTCTTCTTCGGTTAACTTGCCTTCGTTGATATCACGCTGAATATAGATATCTAAGAATGTAGATACTCGACCTACAGACATAGCAGCACCATTTTGGGTCTTAATGGCAGCTAAGTAGCCAAAGTAGAGCCACTGTACAGCCTCACGAGCATCTTTTGCTGGCTGTGAAATATCAAAACCATAAGATTTGGCCATTTCTTTCATGCCAACTAAAGCTTTAATCTGATCAGCAATTTCTTCACGCTGACGGATGACGTCATCAGTCATAACGCCACAGCCACAGTTTGCTAAATCTTCTTTTTTCTTGGCGATTAAGAAATCGATACCATAAAGAGCAACACGGCGATAATCACCTACAATACGACCACGACCATAGGTATCTGGTAAACCAGTGATAACCTTGTTTTTACGGGCAAGACGCATCTCTGGAGTGTAAGCGTCAAAAACAGCCTGATTGTGGGTCTTATGATACTCATTGAAAATCTTGTGGAAGGCTGGATTTGGCTTGTAACCGTAAGTGGTGCAAGCCTCTTCTGCCATCTTAATGCCACCATATGGCATAAAAGCGCGCTTTAAAGGCTTATCAGTTTGTAAACCTACAACCTTTTCCAGGTCTTTATACTCTTCGTTGATAAAGCCAGGGCCATAAGCGGTAAGACCTGAAACAACTTCGGTCTCCATATCCAAAACACCACCCTGAGCACGCTCTTTAGCCTGTAACTTCTGTAGCTCACCCCATAAAATATCGGTAGCTTTAGAAGGACCTGCCAAGAAACTCTCATCGCCGTCAAATGGAGTGTAGTTGTTCTGAATAAAGTCTCTTACATTGATATCATCAATCCAATGTGAACCCTTGAAGCCGTGCCACTGCTCTTTCAACATACTAAGTTTCGCTCCTAAAAATTCTATGAATGAAATTCGTTAAAATGCTCTAAAAGGAAATTTTCATAAAGGCATTTTTGAAAACAAAATCATTATAGTCGAGCGTAAAAAAACTTCCACACAGACTTAATTAAAACCAACCATAAAAGATGAGTAAACATAACAACAAATGGCTTTCTAATGCGCTTTAACGGTGTTTTTAAGCAATAATGGGTACTTAATAAAGTGGCTTATTTAATAGATTTTAATATTGTTAGCAAATGAAAATCACTGTAGTTTAGAAACATTTACATTTTTTTCAAATTTGCTAACAAATGAAAATTTTTGATTTTTGCTATTTATTTGAATTTAAATATTTTTCTCTGTAATACTTCCATTTTCATAAAGTTTTACTAGTTCTTTAAGATCACAAATGACACTTCGAATATTTTCACCATCATCAATATCCGCGACCATTTTTCGCGCTGAAAAATTTTCAACCAAGATAACATCGTCGTGCATGTCAGCAAAATTCTCCAAAGCATCGTCAAGTGTTGTGAAGTGACCGTGAGCTTTAAGACGTAGATTGTGAGAGTTATAAATTAAGGTATAGCCTGCAATTCCGGTTGTCTTTTGGTAGGCCTTACAAAATCCGCCGTCAATTACTAATAATTTGCCATTACCACGAATTGGAGTTTCTCCATCCTTAACCTTAATTGGAGTATGGCCATTTATAATATGTCCATGTTCAGGATCAAGTCCAAACTCACGTAAAATCATTTTGCAAGTTTTTTCTTCGTAGTAATGAATGTAGTATGGATTACGAGGTTCTTCCCAGGCCTTTTTGTCTTTTATCAAAACTCGCTCTGAGGTTTTTATAATACGTCCTGAGAGAGGAGAATTTTCTCCACACCAAAGGTACCACATAAAATCAATGCTGTTTTCATCACCTTCGCTATAAGCTTTTCGTACTTGATTTTCACAAAAATCTATATAAGGCTTTCCTTCAAGATAACGGCCATTACATAATATAGAAGCAAAAGTTCCATCTTGATTTAAAGGCACACATCCATGATATAAAAGGTTTCCATTGTGACATTTATACATAGAACCTTTAGAAAACAGGAAATCTACATGAGCCCTAAGACGTTGGCTACCCATAAAACTATTTTGTAGATCTAAGGCAACCTCTAATTCGTCCTTGGTGAGTTTATAAGGATCGTCTGGATCAACTGTTGGTAAATCATATGTAGACAATTCATATTTTTCACCATTTATATTTACAGTTTTATTTTTTAAATCTATAAACTCCAAAAGCATGCGTGAACGCATATTATATTCAGGATGCTTTAGAATAAGCTTAGCTTGCAGTTTTAAGCAAATAATACTTATAGCCTTGTCGATAGCTCGATATTCGTTTTCATCAATATAAGTCTTTTTTGCAAACAAGGCTAATTTTCTAAGAGAAATTCCATAGCCATTTTCAAGCATTAAATAATTGTTATACTTAACATTTATTCTTACAGCTGAAGCTGCACATACTGCATTACCAAGACAGGCTCCCATCCACAGTATATCGTGATTACCCCACTGCAAATCTAGACTATGGTAATTCATTAAAATGTCAAAGCATTTTTCGGGATGACACCCTCTGTCAAAAATATCTCCTAGGATATGTAGATGATCTACAGCCAGGCGCTTAATTAAAGTAGCCAAACACTCAATGAAATGATCAACTTTAGTTGTTTTGATAATATTTTCCAAAATTTTTTCATGATAAACCTGGCGATTATTATCCTCATCTGATTTAGCATGCATTAGTTCATCGATGATAAAACTAAAATCCTTGGGAATAGCCTTTCTAACTTTAGATCGTGTGTATTTACTAGACAAAAAAGTAGCTAAAAATATGAGCTTGCCTATGGTGTCTCGATAGAAATTAAGGTCAAGCCTTCCTTCTATACGAATCTTTTCAAGAACCTCGTGAGGATAGTAAATTAGCGTACAAAAACGGTCTCTATCCTCCTGATTTAGATGTGTAAAAAGGAGATTAACTTTGTCTTTAATAACGCCTGAGCAATTGTTAATGATGTGGTTAAAAGCACCATACTCACCATGAAGATCTGAAATAAAATGCTCTGTACCTTTAGGTAGGTTTAAAATAGCCTGGAGATTTATGATTTCAGTAAAAGCAGCAAAGCGGTTTGGATAATCTTTGGATAAAATATCTAAATATCGCTTCTTTAATGATTTATCTAAAGACATAGTTATTCCTTTAATTTACATCTTAACGTTTTTCCTTTCATGTTATCAGATGAGAAAAAATTTTACTTAAGAGTAAATCCTATCTACAAACTATCTCACGTAAATAAGGCTATTTTTTTTATAAAATCACTATATTTGATCAAAAAAAAAGCAAATAAAAAAAATAAAAGGATTGTGGGGAAACTAAAATTAAAACAAAGGATTATTTAAATTCAAAAAATTTCTACAGAACAAACAGATGAAATCTAATTTTCATTAGACTTTTCGCTTTTATAAGATGTTAAATCCTCTTTACAGACCTCTTTTAAATTCTCAAGCACGTTACACTTAAATACTTTGCCATCAATGATTTTAATTGAACCGCTATTTTCATTTCTTTTTAATGAAAACTCTTCCACTACCAAAGGATTTTTTCGAGAAGGCACAACTTGGATGCTGTTTTTAGGTTTTGTTAAATAACGCTTAACCTCATTTTTATTGTTTAAACTGCCATCACAGACTATCCTACCATCTATGACCTCACAGACATTATTTGAAAGAGCTATTGCTGGCAATAAAGTTATAAAATAAATACTAAGCTTTGTAATTTGCTGCATTTTTATAAATGATTTCACATTCGCTACGATGTAAGGGCATGAATTTACCTTCTGTTTTATAAACATCATCTACACCTAACATATTCAATAATTGCGGGATGTCATCTGCTCGAGCTTTAATGTCTGCAAAAGATAAAGGCATTCCCAAATTTTTAAAGAAATGTCTTAAAGCCGATATTCCTGCTCGTGCTGTGATTTCAGGCTCGTCAAAATTCATAGCACAACCAAATACTCGATTAGCAAATTGTGCAAAACGCATAACATCATGCTTATATGTAAATTCCATCCAAGACGGAAAAATAACAGCCATACCAGCGCCATGAGGAAGATCGTAAAAAGCAGAAAGTTGATTTTCTAAATGATGACACGACCAGTCTTGCTCTCTATCCAAACCACAAACATCATTATTAGCCAAGGTAGATGCCCACATAAGATTTGCCCTGGCATCATAATTTTCAGGATCACGCATAACAATACTAGCATTTTCCTTAATAGAAAGCATAACAGCCTCACAGAGATGATCTGTTAAGGAAACATTTGGAGTATTCGTAAAGTATCGTCCTAATATATGAGAAAACATATCTGTAATACCACACGCTGTTTGGTATGAACTTAATGAGAAAGTAAGTTCTGGGTTTAAAAGCGCAAATAAAGGAGTATTAAGATCCGTTACACAACAGCGTTTTATATAAGTTTCCTCAAATTTTTTTTCTATAACACAACCATTAGATCCTTCAGATCCCGAGCCTGGAAAGGTCAAGATAACACCAGTTTTTAAAGCTTTATGTGGTTTACGTTCTTTAGTAAAAAAATCAAAAAAGTCACCGTCATCTAATACGCCTAAAGCTATAGCTTTAGCTGTATCTATGACACTTCCACCACCTACTGCCAAAACAAGATCAACATTTTGGGATCTTGCTAATTGAATACCATCGTAAACTAAATCAGCACGAGGGTTAGGTTTCACTCCTGACAATGTTACATGTGCAATTTTGTTTTGATTGAATATCTCTAAAATTCTATCTAAAAGCCCTGAACGCAGGATGTTACTGCCACCATATACAAGCATGACCTTTTTAAAGCCGTACTCTTTAATTAAATCGCCAATTTTATTTTCAGCATTACGACCTAAGACATATTTAGTAGGACGATAATATTCGAAATTTTGCATAGAAATCTCTTTGCTAACTTAAAACGATCAAAATTAAACACTAAAACGCTAAATCATTTTAAGGTGTTGGATTTTGACTGCGATTGCGTTCTTGATCTTGTTTTTTAATAGCCTCAAAAGCAAGGTTTATCTTTGAAAGCTTTTTATTAAGGCTATTTCTCTGTCTTGCTGTAATTTTACCTTGCATATCAGGGTGCAAAGAGCGCACTAATTGATGATATTTACGCCTTATCTCCTCAAATGTATTTTCAGGAGTTGCACCTAAAATTGTATATTCTTTAGGACACTTTTTCTTAGTCGAGCGGGGTTTTCTTGTTTGCGATGATGTCGTTGTCTTTTTACGGGTATATCGTCTCTTTGTACCTGTAGACTCTTTTCCTATATTTAGATCTAACGAGGTTTTTGTACTAGTATACAAAGTATCATTTTCAATTTCTTCTTTTATTTCCTCACGGTGAACAAAGCCCTCTTTACCCGTGTTATAGGAAGAATTAGATTGGGTGAATGTTCTCTTTATCCTTTCATTGACACCATTAGTACCACCTTGTTCATTAAAAACATAACCCTCACGCCCTGTAATATTGTTCTGATTTGCAAAACTTCTATTGACTTGTGCGTTACGATTAAAGCTGAAACCAGAACAGATATCTTTTTCTGTTTCAAAATTTAAATCGTCAAACAAATCTGTTTGTCTAGGCTCTTTAACTTGACTTTGTGGTGTATGGTAGACATTAGAATTTTCGGAGAAACTTCCGTTAAAATTTTCACTGTTTTTTAAATCTGCTTTAAAAGCATTCCTAGTCTGCTGATAAGAATCATCTTTTTTGATAGATTTATTTGAATAAATCGTGCTTTTGCTAAAAGATCTTGCGCTAGCACTTTTAGTATTAACATAATCAAAAGCATCCTCTGACATAGGCCAGGTACTTTTATCTGAATAGCGATATCCCTCTTTTATATAACGATATATTCTCTTGCATACATCATCATAACTTTGAACCTCACTGCGGTTTAAAGCTCGATTTAAAAGGTTTATTGTTTCTGTTTCAGGAAAGCTGTATGTATCAAAACTTATAGAATTACTTTTGTTGTGTCTAGTCTGACTGCACACATATATTACACAATCTGCAAGATATGCATTGACAGTATTTCTATGTAGAACGTAGTTTAAAAAAGCTAAATTTACAAAAAGTTCCTTTAAAACATCCTCATATATAGGCGACTTATCCTGATTACAAAAGTTTTTAAAATACTGCAAATGCCTTGAAATAAGAGATACCTGGCTTAAACCTAAGGAAAAAAAATAACTAAGTTTGCCTAACTCTTTTTGATTTAGATCATCGTTAAAAAGATTTTTATAAATTATAGGTAAGCTTTCAAGCGGCTCCGTGTTTAAATGCTCAGCTGATATTCCAACATAAGCACATATATTTCCATAAAGACCAAAAACACTAGCTTTAAAATTGTCGTCATTTTTAAAACTCTTGCAAGGGAAAAATTTTTTTCTCTTAGCTACAAAATCCCTGTTTATAAAACTCGTATAAACGATAAAAGAGACTATACCTAAAACAAAAAGGCTAATTCCAAGCATAGCCTTAAAGAAAAATACTGACAATGATACTAAGGTCAAAATAGATGCGCCTATCAACAGATTTGGCTTTAATATTTTATTCAATGCTATCTCTCAGTCTTAGTGTCTTAGACAAAAAAAAGGATTTTAGTTATTTATATCTTTAGTCGATTTATAGATCTTAAAGCAACTAAAAAAAAAGCAAATTCTCTAAATCTAAACTTAGTTAAAAATCGCAATTTTTAGTTTAAATTATGAGAAAAATCAATGAAGTGTAAATAATGACAAAAGAGGCCCTAATTTTAGGACCTCTTCCATTTTAACTGTAAATTAGCGTATAGGCAAAATTACATCATACCGCCCATACCGCCCATGCCACCCATACCAGGTGCTACAGGGGCATCAGCTTCCTTCTTAGGAGCATCAGCAATCATGCACTCGGTAGTAAGCATTAAGCCTGCGATAGAAGCTGCATACTGTAATGCAGAACGAGTTACCTTGGTTGGATCAAGAATACCCATCTCGATCATATCGCCATACTGCTCAGTAGCAGCATTGTAACCAAAGTTACCATCGTGTGAACGAACCTCATTGGCAACCACAGCTGCTTCCTGACCTGCATTGGTAACAATCTGACGGAGAGGAGCCTCCATAGCAGCTAAGGCGACCTTAATACCGACGTTCTGATCCTGGTTATCACCCTTTAAGTCAGCGATCTTCTTAGCAACACGTACTAAAGCAACACCACCGCCTGGAACAACACCTTCTTCAACAGCTGCGCGTGTTGCATGCATAGCATCCTCAACACGAGCCTTCTTTTCCTTCATAGCAACTTCAGTTGCAGCGCCAACCTTAATTACAGCAACGCCACCTGCTAACTTAGCTACACGCTCTTGTAACTTCTCACGGTCGTAATCAGAGGTGGACTCTTCGATCTGCTTTCTAATCTGGGCTACACGCTCTTTAATTGCATCAGCCTCGCCTGCACCATCAATAATGGTGGTGTTGTCCTTATTGATAACAACACGCTTTGCAACACCTAAATCATCTAAAGTTGCCTTCTCTAATTCCATGCCTAACTCAGAGGAGATTACGGTACCACCAGTTAAGATAGCGATATCCTGTAACATGGCCTTACGACGGTCACCAAAGCCTGGAGCCTTAACAGCTGCAACCTTAACAACACCGCGCATATTATTAACAACTAATGTAGCTAAAGCCTCAGACTCAACATCCTCTGAGATGATGAGTAATGACTTACCCTGCTTGGCAACATTCTCAAGAATTGTTACTAAATCACGGATATTGGCAATCTTCTTGTCGCAAAGGAGAATATAAGGATTGTCAAGTTCAACAGTGCCAGTATCTGGCTTATTGATGAAGTATGGAGATAAGAAGCCACGATCAAACTGCATGCCTTCTACAAGATCTAACTGATCTTCTAAACCCTGGCCATCCTCAACAGTGATAACACCGTCACGGCCAACATTTTCCATAGCGTCAGCAATTAAATTACCAACAGTAGCATCTGAGTTTGCAGAAATAGTACCTACCTGAGCGATGGCCTTCTTATCCTCGCACTTAGTAGAAAGCTTCTTGAGCTCCTCAACAGCAGCATCAACAGCCTTATCGATGCCACGCTTTAAATCCATTGGATTCATGCCAGCTGCAATAGACTTTAAGCCTTCGTTAACGATAGCCTGAGCTAAAACAGTAGCAGTGGTAGTACCATCACCTGCAGCATCATTAGCCTTAGATGCAACTTCTTTAACCATCTGAGCACCCATGTTCTCAAAACGGCCTTCAAGCTCGATCTCTTTGGCAACAGATACACCGTCTTTGGTAATTAAAGGAGCACCGTAGCTCTTATCTAAAACAACATTACGACCCTTAGGACCTAAAGTAACTTTTACTGCGTTAGCTAAAATATTGACGCCATCGAGCATCTTAACGCGGGCTTCATTTCCGAAAAATACTTGCTTTGCGGACATTTTTAAAATACTTCCTTTATAAAAAAAACTTGTAATTGTAATTATGCTTCAACTGCAAAAATATCAGTCTCAGAAAGAATGATGACTTCCTCGCCATCTAGCTTAACTTTCTTTGCACCGTAGCCTTCATTGAAAATTACAATGTCACCCTCTTTGACACTCATAGGAGCGTAGGAGCCATTCTCAAGCAGACGGCCTTTACCAACAGCTACAACCTTAGCACGGCTTGATTTTTCAGCAGCATTACCGAGGATAATACCACCAACAGACTTCTGCTCTTCTTCAAAAGGCTTTACGATAACGCGATCATACAAAGGAACTAATTTCATTTGTGTCTCCACGGTTTTTAATTTTTAACCGCTATTTCTCATGCGTCGGCATAGGGCCCGACTTCCACCCCGTCAGCACTTCGTCTGACAAATAATATCTGAACAAAATACTAAATGGGGGCTAATTTATTTCTTTCAAGAGAAAAAATAAAAAATTTTTAAAAATTATTTAAAAGGTATAGAACTATAGGATTTAAAAGGAAATATTTTATTTAAAACTAAAACAAAGGTTAACTGTCTCCCCTTCTTCACCTGCTTTGGCAAGATTATAAGTACAGCTTAAATTACTATACAGCTTAGGTTAAATTGCAGTACTACCTATAAATTATCACTAATATTATTCTTAAAAAAATTTAGTGTTTCTAAATCTTAGGCAAAAAGCTTACTTTATCGTTAAAAAAAATTAAAGAATAGTTAACATATTGTTTTTCTACGCCATATCATTTTTTTATAAAAATACAATCGTTTACGGAATAACAAAGCGTGAGCTATATCGCAAATTATGCTTTAAACACGTTCGCAAAAAGTTTAAAATACCCCCGCATAGTGCGCAAAATAGCGTACATCTTCTTATTCAATGCACAGACAGGATCTTGAAAATTATGGCTGATATGAAGCTATTTGCGGGTAATGCTACCCCCGACCTTGCTCAAAAAATTGCCGCTCGTCTTTATACTCGTTTAGGCAATGCTACCGTAGATCGTTTCAGCGATGGCGAAATCCACGTTCAGATTAACGAAAATGTTCGTGGTTGCGACATTTTTGTTATTCAATCTACCTGCGCTCCGACTAATGACAATCTTATGGAACTTATAGTAATGATTGATGCATTACGTCGTGCCTCTGCTGGTCGTATTACTGCAGTTATTCCTTACTTTGGTTATGCACGTCAAGATCGCCGTCTGCGTTCTGCTCGTGTTCCTATTACTGCCAAGGTAGTTGCAGATTTCTTGTCATCTGTTGGTGTAGATCGCGTTTTAACCGTTGATTTACACGCCGAACAGATCCAGGGGTTCTTTGATGTTCCGGTTGACAACTGCTTCTCTTCTCAAATTTTTGTTGATGATATGAAGAACTTAAACATCGCCAATCCTTGCGTGGTATCTCCTGATATGGGAGGTGTTGTAAGAGCTCGCGCAATTGCTAAATTGCTAGATAACGCCGATATAGCAATTATCGATAAACGTCGCCCTCGTCCAAATGTCTCTGAGGTCATGAACCTAATTGGTGAGGTTAAAGATCGTGATTGTATCATCGTTGATGATATCATTGATACTGGCGGGACTCTATGTAAAGCAGCTGCAGCTTTAAAAGAGCGTGGTGCTCGCAGCGTTACAGCTTATGGGACACACCCTGTTTTATCAGGAAATGCATATCAAAATATCTCAGCCTCTGCTTTAGATGGTTTAGTCGTATCAGACTCAATTCCTGCTACATCAGCATTTAAAGCATTAGATAAATTCCGCGACTTAACCTTAGCTCCTATGCTAGCTGAGGCTATACGTCGCATAAACAACGAAGAATCTATTTCTGCTATGTTCCAGCAGTAAATATATTAAAGATAATCAAAAAATAGCCCTAAAATAGGGCTATTTTTTTAGTATTTTTTGTTTAGATCTAAATTACGAGTAACACTTAATCCACCATAGGTCTGACAGACAGGCATCATCTCTATGGCATTTATATTAAGATGTTTTGGAGTATTTAAAAGCCATAAAACAGTATCTGCAATATCTTGTGGCAAGATTGCATCAGTATCAGCATAAACTTGTGCAACTTTTTCTTTATCATTATGTAGACGTACATAAGAAAATTCAGTATCTGAGCAAAGCCCTGGTTTTATTACAGAAACTTTAACAGCTGTATTTGCAGTATCACATCTTAAATTACGACTAAACTGCTCAACAAATGCCTTAGTTGCACCATAAACATTACCTCCTAAGTAAGGCCAGGCTCCTGCAGTAGAACCAAGATTAATTATATATCCACAATTTCTCTCTACCATTTGAGGTAATACAGCATTTGTAATTGCTAGAAGACCTGTAATATTAGTATCAACCATGGTTTTCCATTCCTGCATATTGCAGTTTTGAGCTCTGTCTACACCTAAAGCTAGACCTGCATTATTAACAAGGACATCAATAGGTTTAAATTCATCAGGAATTTTTTTTAAAATGTCTAAAGTATCATCTACATCTCTTAAATCTAAACTCAAAGGATAAATTTGCTCTTTAAATTTAGTGGCTAATTCTTGAAGTTTTTCTGAGCGTCTTGCCAAAGCTACAACTTTATATCCATTTTGAGCTAAGGTTTCACATATACTCTTACCAAAACCTGCAGATGCACCTGTTACTAAAACAGTTTTATAATTTGACATATTTTCTACTCTCTATCTTTTAATTTATCTAATAATTTTTGATGAATGCCGTTAAAATCGCCATTACTCATTACCAAAATAGAGCTGCCATAAGGGGAAGCTTTTATAACCTCATTTACCAAATCATCAAAGTTATGAATTACATGAATTATATTTTTAGTTTGCCCCTTAATTTCATCTATATCCCA
>CALFLJ010000164.1 GCA_937880335.1 uncultured Succinatimonas sp. | reverse complement strand
GAGATCTCAAAGAGGATAGAGCGCGGCACAAACGAGGTTCAGCTCTGTTTAGTCGAATTCCCTCAAGCTATGGAAGACCTTTTTGCACGCTATCAGGAAAGCTTGCAAGAGGAAAGCGATATTAAGCTTGGAGATATTATCTCAGGCTTCGTAGATCCGCATACAGCTGAGGAAGATGATACAGTTTCCGTATCTGACGATGAGTTAAATGAGGTTGATACCGTTGTGGATGCAGATGTCGACGATGTTTCTGCATTAGAAAACGGTGATCCTGATGACACCTTAGATGATGATAGTTTAGATACAGCTACTGAAACTAAGAGCACTAAGAGTTCTAAGAAATCAAAGGCAACTCAAATAGATGACGACGAGGATGAGGACGATGATGATCCTGGTGTAGGATCTGACAACGATTCAGGCCCTGATCCTGAAGAGGCGGCTCGTCGTTTCACCGAGTTACGTGTACAGTTTGATAAAGTTTGTATTGCCCGTGAAAAACATGGTGCAGTAGCAGAGCGTAAATACGCCAAGGAATTAGCAAAGCTTGTAGAAATTTTCTCAACCTTTAAGATAGTTCCTTCGCAGCTTGAACGTTTATTACGCCGTATGCATGACATGATGGATCGTGTAAAACGTCAAGATCGTCGTATTCGTGAGATCTGTGTATTAAGATGTGGCATGAAGATCGAAGATCTTAAGAAGTATTACAACGAAAATGATCAAGTTTCTAATATGGCTTGGTTTGAAAAAGCATCCAAGGTTCGCAAACCTTATGCTGTAAAACTACGTGAGCATGAAGAACAGATCCAAGTGTGTGTAAACGCTTTACAAGACATCGAAGCTGATGCCGGAATTAACATTAGCCGTCTGCGTGAGCTTTCAAAGCGCATTATGATGGGCGATGCTATGGCTAAAAAAGCTAAAAAGGAAATGGTTGAGGCTAACTTACGTCTAGTCATTTCCATAGCCAAGAAGTACACCAATCGAGGACTCCAATTCTTGGATCTCATTCAAGAGGGTAATATCGGTCTTATGAAGGCCGTTGATAAGTTTGAGTATCGCCGTGGTTATAAGTTCTCAACTTATGCAACATGGTGGATTAGACAGGCTATCACACGTTCCATTGCCGATCAGGCTCGTACTATACGTATTCCTGTACATATGATTGAGACTATAAATAAACTCAATCGTATCTCTCGTCAGATGTTACAGGAAAAGGGGCGTGAACCTACTCCAGAGGAGTTGGCATCACGTATGGGCTTGCCAGAGGATAAGGTACGTAAGGTAATGAAGATTGCCAAGGAACCTATCTCTCTTGAAACTCCTGTAGGTGATGATGACGATTCGCATCTTGGAGATTTTATTGAGGACAATTCAATTATTGTTCCAGCTGAGGCTGCTACCTCAGAAAGTCTAAAAAATGCAATCAACAGCGTTTTAGATGAGATGCCACCACGAGAGGCTCAGGTTTTAAGAATGCGTTTTGGTATAGGTATGCCATCTGATCATACTCTTGAGGAAGTAGGTAGACAGTTTGGTGTAACTCGTGAGCGTATCCGTCAAATCGAGGCTAAGGCATTACGTAAACTGCGTCATCCATGTCGCTCTCAAGGCTTGCGTGGCTTCTTAGATTAAAATCTAAGTTTATATTAAATAAACTTATAGTACGATCTTAGAATATTTAAGTTTCTAAGATCTACTAATAGAATTTAAGGTCTGTCTCCTAAATCTGATAGGGGACAGGCTTTTTTGTCTTTTGCGTGTTTTAAAAATCCTTATTAGTAATATATTTTTAATTGTCTTAAGTGAGCCTTTGTGTAAGGCACTGTTTTCGCTTTTATTAAATGTTACCTTATCTTAGGTTAGTCTATATTTTGGCAGTAATTTAAGCTGTAGCAGTCCTCATGTCTAAGCTTTGGGGAATTTTAAATTCCAAGAATACTGACTTAAATCCTTATTTTATATAGTGTAGGGATAATACAAAATACTATTGCAAATTAAGATGATAAATTATGGGATTTTTTATTTGAGAGCTTTGTAGTTTTATTTTATGAAGTTTTGTGTATTTTAATGTAAACTTTAAAAATGCAATATTAACTTTGCAGAATATTTTTAGATCCTTAAATCAAAGCAATGGATGATTATGAGTAAGATTATTGCTGTTACATCTTTATCAGTTTCAGTTGAATTTTCTGATGGTACTAGTAAGGCATATCCTATAAGTTCATGTCTAGGATTTTCTCCAGCTGTAGGAATGGAGGTTGATGTAGTAATAGAAGGTAGCAAGACTATTATTCGTTTGGTTAATGTAGCAAGTAAAAGCCAGAACTCAGATGACTCTATTTTTTATGGTGGAAAGGAGTTTTTTACAAAATCAAGCAAAGATAATGCAGAGTATAATTACGATGATATCCCAACCCTAAAACCATTTACAGCAAATAACGAACCATTTTTGCGTGTAAATAAGATTATCTATCTGCTTTTAACCTTTTTCCTTGGAACAATTGGTATTCATCGTTTTTATGCCGGCAAAATAAAGTCAGGCATTATATATTTACTATGCTCAACCGTAGGTGTTGTATTAGTTATCCCACCTTTGATTATTGTAATCTTGGTAATTATTGAATTTATCAAAGTACTGTTTTCTCCATCAGATGATAGTGGTTATTTCGTTTTGACTTAAAAATACCCCTTTATCAGTCAATGCGATAGATAAAGGGGCATACTAATAAAGTAAGTTTTCCTTGTTAAACTATTTAAAGTTTAGCGCCTAAATGTTGACGAAGATAAGCTCCAGCGCCTCTTAAACCTGCAAGGTTGTCAGTTATAACGTAAACTGGAATCTTTTCCATAAATGATCTAAAGCGACCTTTGTCCTCAAAGGCTTTTCTAAAGTCGGAATTTTTAAAGAAATCAATAAAGCGAGGAACTACACCACCTGCGATATAAACACCACCAAAGGTGCTCATAGTAAGAGCTAGATTACCGCCAAAACGACCCATGAGAGAGCAGAAAGTATTTAGGGCTTCCAAACAGTCAGGATCGCATGGATTTGAGAGTGCTCCTTGGGTTACATCAGATGGTTTCATATTAGGGCGCACACGCTCATTGCGCATTGCGATAGCCTCATAGAGGTTAACAAGACCTGGACCTGATAAAACTCTTTCAGCTGAGACGTGACCTATACGACCTCTTAAAGCCATTAAAATCATATCTTCATTGACATTTGCTGGTGCTAAATCAACATGTCCACCTTCGCCAGGTAGTGGGACCCATTTGTTACCAACATGGATTAGGTGAGCTACGCCTAAACCTGTGCCTGCACCGTAAACTGCAACAGGAGCTTTAGGATCAGCCTGACCGCCACCAATTTTGACACAGCTTTTCTTATCAATTACAGTGACTGACATGCACATGGCTGTGAAGTCGTTGATTACGATTAAGTCTTTAAGTCCCAATGTTGTTTTCATTGCCTGAATAGAAAACTCCCAGGGATTATTTGTCATTTTTACGTAGTCGCCAGTAATTGGGCATGCGATAGCTATACAAACAGACTCAAAATTAGCCTTTGTTTCTTTTCTAAATTTTAAGATGCAACTTTCAAGTGAATCATTTTCGCTGGTTGAATAAATGATAGGGGTAGATATTTCTCCATCTTCTAAGTTAAGAAGAGATAATCGAGCATTTGTTCCACCAATATCACCAATAAGTGCGTAACCTTTTAGCTTGGTCATGTAATTACCCTCATAAGCGACTTTAAAATTGACGCTATAATTTGTTTACTGCATAAAAGCCTAAGATAGGCTAAACCTTTGAGTTTTTCCTCAAATTTATTTTATTTAATCCTGATCTGAATTTTTCCAGGATTTTATCTATTATAACTTTAAATGGTACGGATCATTGAGCTTAATTTGTGGACAAATGTACAAAATTTGCTTATACAGTATATATTTCATGAAACAATTTAAAGATTTAGTAAAATTTAAAATAAAACTTTTAAGTCATCAAGGATAAGGTAAATGTTATTAAGACAGATTATAGTTTGCGTAATGGGAATTTTAATTTTGCCTGTTAATGCGCAATGCCTTAAGGTTAATGCAAATGATGAAATTCCCCAGACCATTGAGAGACAAAAATGCTTTGAATTGCAAGATGGCTTTAAAATTTCAAAAAATCTCAAAGTATTAGGTAAGCTCCATATAAGAGGACGCAGCAAGGTTGTTGCAGATAGCAATATTACAATTGAGATTTTAAAAGGTGGGGAGTTTATAAATCGAGGAACTTTTTTAAATCAGGGTAAATTTAACCTTGATGTAAAAGGGTACGGTACTTTTGTAAATGAGGATCTGCTTTCTTTAAAAAATAATGCCACTTTGAAAATTTCAGGAAGAGGAAATTTTAATAATAAGGGAAAGGCTTTAATTTATGATAGTAAGGTAAATCTAGAGCGTGACAGTAAGACTCAAAGTTCAGGAACGTATGAGCTTAGAAATTCTCAGCTTAATTTATCTTACGCAATTTTTGAAAATAAAGGAGATCTTACTTTAGATCATGCAACTAAATTTTTAGTAAAAGGTTCTTCACGTCTGGTAAATAGAGGCAGTTTGAATATAAAAAGTGGTGCCTTACTAAACTTTAAGGACTGGAGTGTACTTTCAAACCTCAAACAATTAAGTCTTGAGGGAAATCTTTCCTTTGAGCAGACTGCATCCTGTAAAAATAGGGGATTGATACGTTTATACAATAATTCTCTTTTAACTTTCACTGATGGTGCAAGTTTTAATAATGAGCATATTGTAAATATCGACGGAACTCTTGTTACAAGTGGGCACAGTATGTTTGAAAACCAATGGGGGCTTACTATAGCCCAAAACGGTTTTTTAGATCTATCTGAGGAAAGTCAGCTTTTAAATCGTGGTACTTTACATATTAAAGGTAAATTATCATTAACATCTCGCTCATCGATAGTAAATAAAAACGTGGTTTATAAAAAGGATAAACAAAGAATTGATAATTTTGAGGAGTATAAAAAATAATTTTTGATTTGAAGTATCCTAAACTAAATGTCCTTGTTACGCACCTTAAAACAGCATATTGTAAATTATGGATATTTATGATCTTTTAAACCTATATAGGCAAGTGTTGCCATATTGAAGATGTTTTGTATGACATTGATGTCGGCATTTGCCTTATATTCTCCATTGCTCTTATAAATCAAATAATCTGCAAATACCAAAACAAATTTTGGTACAGTATAACTTCAATATTAATGCAAAGCTTATCAAATCTGACAGTTAAGAGATTATGTTCATTTATATCTTAAAACTGACTTAATTTTCTAAAACAGAGCTTATTTCAAGGCTAGAGGTTTACATCCTAGTGATGAAAATGATGTCCTTATCTTTGATGCTATGCCCTAAGACATATTGTTTGTAAGAAAATTCCTTATAAAAAGCAAAGTACTCCTTCCCTGCCATAATACAGGAAAGGAGTAAAAAATGTTTGGGGATAAAAGGGGGAAGTTCTTTTCTAACTAAACTTTTTGATTTAACTCCTGTTTTTCTGATTCATCACTAAGAAGGAGCTTGTTTTCTAAATCAGAATAGAGCTTTGCCATAAAACTATTGTTAGGCAAATTTATGTCTAAAATCTCAGGTAGATTTAGATTACTTTTAACTTTAAATGGGCTTTCACTCTTTTTATGGCAAAAAGCACAAGCACTTAAATCACTTCTAATATTATTTAGCTTAGATCCTACTTTATTTTCAAAATTAGCTTGATTTAGATGAAGTGCGGAATTTGTAGCAGTGTTTATACTTTGAGAAGGTTGCAGTTCCATAGCATCAATTACAGTATGAGAGGGCTGAAGCTCCATAGCATCAATTACAGTATGAGAGGGCTGAAGCTCCATAGCATCAATTACAGTATGAGAAGGCTGAAGCTCCATAGCATCAATTACAGTATGAGAGGGCTGAAGCTCCATGGCATCAATTACAGTATGAGAGGGCTGAAGCTCCATAGCATCAATTACAGTATGAGAGGGCTGAAGCTCCATAGCATCAATTACAG
>CALFLJ010000163.1 GCA_937880335.1 uncultured Succinatimonas sp. | reverse complement strand
TCTTTGCCTGGGACTTGCCTGAAGTAATTGATCTGGTTAATGAGTTTGCAGAAAGTAATGATAAGGCTTTTGAAATTGGTTTCCACTCTTTCTTCCGTGAGGCGGCAGCATTAATAATAAAGCAACCTGAGGATGAATGATCCTATAGATTTTGAGCGCGTTAGATAAGGCTTATGCAAACAAATAAATGGGGGTGGGTATTATGGCTTGCTTTGAGCATCAGATTGATGAGGCTCTTGAGGTGCTCGCAGATGAGGGACTGTACATGACACCTTAGCAGAACTACGTTGACATTTCGGTGATAAGAATGATGTTCTGTTAGACCCTCGTTTTGATGCTGTGTGCCATCAATATCACCCTTTCACATGAAAATGGCCTTAAAGCTATAGGGCAGGAATTGTCTGTTATTGGGCTTGCACTCAATGATTTGGATGGAAAGGATATTCATCTTCTCACAATTCTATCTTATAGTGAGCATGAGGCATTTGAGGCCTTTGATCCTTATACGGCGATAGACAGTGCAAAGCCTATTATTCAAAGCATTCCACCTCTGCGCTATCCACTAATTATGTCAGTTTGTGTCTCAAAGAACCATAGAGCCAGTTATGCTTGTCCAAAACTATGCTTTTTAGATTTAGAGATGGGAATGTATGGCGATAAAACATCAAGGATGGGGTAATCTTTGGTTTTTCAGTTGACGCCGGGCTTGCAACTTTGACAAATATCTATACGCAAAAAGCATTCATAAGCTGTTGAAGGCAGCGTCAAGCTTTAGAGGAGGGCATTGATCCCTACAATGAGAGAGTAAAATAGAATCTGTGTACCCCCATTTAAGTCTGATATCATTTTAATGACTTAATGGTGTTTACACAGTTTATCGTTCACTCTCAATTAATTTTAGAGAGCACTTATTATTTCATTTGAGATTGTTATTTCACTCTCATAGATTTTTAAAATTTTAGGAGTTCCGTCTGTATCAAAAAAGAAGTGGCTTTTTACAGCTGTTTGCTTTGGTATATTTATGTCATCAAAAGGGCCTTGTGAAAAGACAACAAACCCATCTGTATCGATAAGCTGTAGAGCCTTTTTTTCATGCAGATTTGTAAGTCTGACCATTTTTTCTGTTTCATTTTTTAAGGCTACAGTTACTTTATAACCATTATCAGTTTTAGATAAAGCTAAAACATTTGCTTTGATGTTTTTTTCAAACTGATCTTTATCATTGATTAGAAAAGCCTCGTCGATACTTTTTCCATCTTTTCGACCTGAGTCAATTCCGTCCTTGATCCCTCTTATGACATCTTTTCCTGTAGATACAACTGTTGATACTACTGAGGATACAGCATTACTTAAATCAGCACGCACCTCTGATTGAGCAACCATAGAGAAAAATATTACAAGTACACAAATTATTTTTTTCATATTTTATCCTTAAGTTTAAGAGTGATCCTTTACAGTTACAATTATATCGAAGAATTTTTGTATTTTATTATTTTCCAAATAATAACCGTCAATTGCTTTAAAGATAAGAACTTCAAGATTAATTTTTTTGTCTTTTTCTGTGTTTTTGAAATTTTCATAATTATCTTTAAATAATCTGTGTTTTCCCTCGCTGTTCTCTTTTAATAAAACCCAAAGATAGGTATTGTTTTTTAAAGGTATATTAACTGCATATACACCGTCTTTATAACTTCTTTTAAAAGGGATTTTATTATCATTATTGAAAATTAAATTTTCTTCAAGAATCGCTATTTTTTCAAAACTCATTAAATCAACATATGCAAGATTTGTAATTATTGTAGCCTCAAGCATACGACTTAAAGAATTTCCAACTTCTTTTCCTAATATTTCCACGCCTTTTTCAAGCTCTTCTGAAAATTCTTTTGAATTTTCAGATAATACAGTTTCTTCATCTGAAAATTCATTTATAGTTATTTGCTCAGAACTTTTAAAATCATCTTTATTTATTGTTCTTTCTTCATTGTATGGGGTACCATCGTGATTAAATCTTTGCTCTTCTATAGTATGACCATTTTTTATTTTTGACTTTAGCTGTATAGTCCCGTCTTCATAATAAACCTCATAAATTCCATCAAGTTCGTTATCCTTGAATTCACGTCTTGTCCATACATTTCCGTTTTTGTAAAAATCTTCTTTTAGACCATTAAGCATCCCGTCTTTATAGTTTATTATTGACTCTAAAGTTCCATCTTCTAAATAAGATTTCCATTCGCCATTCTGCAAGCTTTTTTTATAGCTTCCAGAAATTCTTACATTTTTATTTTCGTAATATTCCTTAAATTTTCCGTTCATCTCGCCGTTTTGGTAAGCTACTTCGGCCTGCATATTCCCATTTTGATAGTATGCTTTAAACACTCCATCAAGAACGCCATTTTTGTAATTTGCAGATAATCTTAATTTTCCAGTATCACTATAAAATTGTTCTGTAAGGCCATTTCTTTCACCATCCTTGAAATTTGCATGATCAATAAGAATTTCTTTATCTGTATACATTTGGAAAAGTCCATTTTGTAAACCATCTTTCCAGTGGCCAATTTCTCTTAACCTACCTTCAGAAAAGACAACATTAAGACCATCTAGTTTGCCTTGTTTGTATGTATAAATAGAAAAGCCTGAGTCTGAGTTGTCTTTTACGCGACCTGAAAAGGGATTTCCATCTTTATCAACTAAAATGCCATTTTTATTTAAAAGCTCGCTTTCATTTTCTGAAGGCAGGTATGCATATAGTTGATATTTGAAGTTCCAGATGCCTGCAAACATTAACAGAACAAAAATAGATGCGCCTACAATAATTTTTATATATCTTTTCATATTTAAAATAAGGAAAATTTCTTAGGTAAATTTACGGTTTTTGATTATTTAGCTAATTTAAATTTGCAAGAAAAAAATTTGTTACACTCTTAGCATCCATTTTACAGACTATTTGAAGATTCTTTATTTCATGTTCTTGTCTTTTTATAGTTTTTTTAGCGAGATAGAGCATATTATTTAAGAATTAGGAGTATTAAACTTTCGTTTGTATTCATTTCCCCATAAAACCATAGAATCTAAAATTGGTTTTAGACTGTAACCTGTTTGAGTCAAAGTGTATTCAACACGAGGAGGAACCTCAGGGAAAACCTTGCGAGTATGTAGACCGCTATTTTCCATAGAGCGTGAATTTGCTGTGAGTACTTTTTGTGAAATTCCTCCAAGAGAGTTTCTGAGTTGTCCAAACCTTTTAGTGCCATCTAATAAATCTCGAATGATTAATACTTTCCATCTATCACTAATGAGGTTTAAAGTTGTTTCTACAGGACATGCTGTTAATTATATCTTTCATATAACACCTTATTTTATACAATAGTTTCCTTTTGGTACTTATGGCACAAAAAAGTGCCCGCTTTACGAATTAGCACTACACCTATCTTATAAACCAAGATTTTAAACACAACTCAAAAAAGTAAAAGGAATGTATTGTGAAGATAGCTGTTGTTTGTGCTAATGGTAATGCTGGTAAGCTCATTGTAAAGGAAGCTTTAGATAGAAATATCTGTGTTACCGCAGTTGTACGTGGAGAAAATAAATCTGAAGCTAAAAGTGTAATAAACAAAGATCTATTTGATCTTACAGCTTCAGATTTATCAGGTTTTGATGCTGTAATTGATGCCTTTGGAGTATGGGCTGAGGATAAACTGATACAGCACAGTACTTCCTTAAAGCATTTATGTGATCTACTAAGTGGAAGCGAGACAATACTTATTGTTGTAGGTGGAGATAGAAGTTTATATGTCAATAAAGAGCATGATGTTCAAGTAATGAATGGGGCAGAATTCACAGATATGATCAAACCTTTAGCTTCCAACATGTCAAAGGCTTTGGATGAACTTCGTCAAAGAAATGATGTAAAGTGGACATATATAAGCCCTGCGTTGGATTTTAAGCCTCAAGGTGAGAAAAGTTTAAAATATGTTTTAGGTGGAGAGGAGTTAACATTCAATTTAAAAGGTCAAAGTACTATAAGTTATGCAACCTATGCTGTAGCTTTAGTTGATGAAATTTTAAATGGCAATCATATCAAAAAACGTATTTGCGTTGTTGAAGCATAACTAAATACGATAAAGCAAGTTTTATTTAAAATAAGCTTATTTTGATTTTTTATTACCTAGCAATTTACTATATCCTCAAGATTGTAGGTAAATTTGCTAGGTAGATTTAAAAAATTTATATATGGGGGTTTTAAGGCTTTTTATCGTTAATTTTACACTTTATATATTTTGTGGTAATTCATTGCAGAGCGAACGAAACAGTTTAGTGACTTCCTTCCCTCTAAGGCGTTGTTTGTAGGGGCGGGAGCTTGTCTTGCGACCTGGAATTATATAAATAGGTTGCATTGATAGACGTGTTAAGACAATGAAATGATAAGAGTAAATAGCATTAGCTAGATCCTTACCCTAGTGCTAATCAAATCATCTAAAAGCCCTCTGGGCAATTGCGTAATATTGAGGAAACTATGCTGCAACTTTAGCATCTAAAACCTAAGGTATTGCGGGGGTGGCAGCTTAAGACTTATCCGTCATTTGGAGAATCTACGCACACAGGAGCGTTTAAAATACTTCTTGTAGCTCTAGGTGTCGTATTAGATCCCGTCAATAAGATAGCAAATTTTAGCGTTTTACAAACTGCGTTACTTTTCCTTACTTTAATAGTAATTGCGCTCAACGACACGTATGAGTAAGCCATCTTTAACAATCTTATCTTTGGGCGGGGCTAAACCGGGAGTTTTTATCGTGCGAAAGTCCATGCTATCACCAATCTTTTTAAATCCTTTATACATACGTACGCTTATGTATTATGTGCTACGTATGTTTTTGGGCAAAAAAATGCTATTTTACCTACCTGACGTAAAAGTCAGTATCTACGTATAGTCTTAAAAAATTATAGACTATAAAATCAAAGTTTAATTCCTTAAGATTTCAAATACTTGACATATTAAAAAATTTTTATAAAATGAGAAGCATCTTAAATTTGAGAAGCTTATCAAAAATAATATGTCCTCTAAGATCATAAGACAAAATAAATTGCTCTCTTTTTTAGAGAAAGCTGGTAAAGACGGGATTAGCGCAACTAACCTTTATAAAAAAATGCTTGAGGCTGAAGTATCTATTAGTGTAGCTACTATTTATAGATTACTTGATACTATGGTTGACGAGGGAGTGTGCGTAAAAAATCCTGGTGCAGGCGGTCCTAACAGTTCAACCTATGTTTATATGCCTCAAAATGCAGAAAAAAAAGAAGACCGAGCTAAACCTGACGTTTATTACCTCAAATGTGAAAATTGCGGACGTTTTATTACACTTCACTGCATTTTATTATCACAATTAAAAGATCACATTAAAGACCATCATGACTTTCATCTTACTCCTCATAAAACAGTACTTTTTGGTTTGTGTGGGGATTGTAAGCGTAAATTAAATAGTTAAGGATTTTTATGCGAAAGCTTTCATATATTTTTATTCTTGCATTATCAATTGTAAGTTTTAATGTGTTCTGTGCTAATTTAAAAATTGTCGCCAGCAACTACCCTGCCTATGATTTATCAAGAGCTGTTGTAGGAGATTGTGGAGATGTTCTCCTATTACTAAAGCCAGGTACAGATGCCCACATGTTTGAGCCTACACCTAAGGATGTAAGTTTAATTTCAAAAGCAGATCTCTTTGTCTATACTGGCGGGGAGAATGATGTCTTTTTAGATAGGATTTTGGACTCATTAGATGATAAGCCTGAGATTTTATCTATGCTTAAGGCAGTAAATCCTCTTGAGGTTGATCATTCTGAAAGAACATTTGAGTCATCTCACAAAGGTCATCATCATGGAGAGTTTGACGAGCATGTGTGGACTTCATATCGCAACGATATATTGATTTTAAAGGCAATAGCAAAGAAGTTATCAGAAATCTCGCCTGAGAATAAAGAAATTTTTGAAAAAAAATTTTTTTTTTTTTTTTTCTACGTTAGACAAAGACACAAAGAATCTTATAGAAAATGCACCTCGCAAAACCATTGTTTTTGCAGATAGATTTCCTTTTTTATATTTTGCTCATGATTATAATCTGGATTTTTATGCGGCTTTTTCAGGATGTTCTGAAAATACAGAGGCATCTGCTACAACTGTTGCAAAACTTATTGATACGGTAAAGAAGAAAAAAATTCCAGCAGTATTTTCCATTGAGTTTTCCAATGAGAAATTGTCATCGGTAGTTGCAGAGGAAACAAATACAAAGGTTCTGCATTTAAACTCATGTCATAATATTTCTCTGCTAATGACACCCGTGGTGTGAATATGTCTTTTATTATGCGCAAGAACCTTGAGGCTTTAAAACAGGCTTTATACGATGTTAATTAAGGTAAATGGTCTTTCTTTTGGTTATGAGCATAAAGCTATTTTAAGTAACCTAAGCTTCTCAATAGAGAGGGGAGATTTTGTTGGAATTGTAGGTTCTAATGGTGCGGGTAAATCTTCATTAGTAAAGGTTTTAACCTCTCAGTTAAAACCTTTTAAGGGTGAGATTATAAAAGAAAATAATCTTCGTTGTGGGTATTTGGCTCAACATAATTTAAATTATGAAAATTTTCCAGCTTCAGTTTTTGAGGTAGTACAGTCTGGTTTAATTTCAAAACTAAAACATAGATTTTTCTATTCCCGTAAGGATAAGGAAAAATGCCTTAAAATCATTTCTTATCTTGCTTTAGAGCCTTTGATGCACAAGTGCTATCGAGAGCTTTCAGGTGGGCAACAGAGGACTGTTTTATTAGCTCGTTCTTTATGTGCAGCTGATGATTTGGTTATTTTAGATGAGCCTAATGCAGGACTTGATTTTAAAGCCTCAGAACATCTAAATAAGCTTATAAAAAAAATAAACCAGGATCTGAAACTGACAATCATTATGGTGACACACGATCTTAATTCTCTGAAAAATTGCAATAAAGTTTTGTACCTAGATAAAGGGCAGAATTTTTTCGGTAGTTTTCATGAATATAAAGCATCTCCTTTTTATAAAAGCTTATGGGGAAATGTATGACCTTGCTTATAGATATGTTCTCCTATGGCTTTATGCAAAGGGCCTTTATTTGTGGTGTTCTTATTTCCTTATGTGCAGCTCTAATAGGAGTTCCTTTAGTTTTAAGACGTTTTTCCATGATAGGGGATGGTCTCTCGCATGTAGGATTTGCATCACTGGCGCTATCAGCTGTTTTAAATCAGGCACCTATGGTAGTCTCATTACCTATAGTTATGCTTTCTGCCTTTATTCTTTTAAATCTTAAAACAAGATATATTCCGTCAGATGCATCTATTGCCTTAATATCAACTACTGCATTAGCTTTTGGTGTCATGATACTTTCTTTATCCCAAGGCATGAACACTGATGTTAATAATTTTTTATTCGGTAGCATTTTAGGAATAAGTAGGCAGGATAAAATCTTAACTATCGTTTTATGTCTTTTGATTATCTTTTTATATATGCTTTTATATCAGAAGATATTTGCTTTAACTTTTGATGAAAATTTTGCAAAAGTAGCTGGAGTTAATGTTAAAAGATTGAATTTAATCCTTGCTTTAATGATGGCTGTAATAATTGTTCTTGGCATGAGAATGATGGGGGCGCTGTTAATTTCAAATCTTATTGTGATCCCAGCCCTTACTTCAATGAGTATATTTAAAACTTTTTTTAAAGCTATTTTATATGCAGCCTTTGTCTCTGTGGGGTGTTTTGTTTTGGGGCTTATTACCTCATATTTATTGAATACACCAACCGGAGCTAGTATTGTTATTTTTAATGTTCTTATTTTAGTTGCTCATTTGTCTTTGAAAACCTTACTATTAAAAGCCTAGTTTTTTATAAAGTGACTTGAACATAAAAGGCTAAAACAATAATTTTCTTGAGCAAATTTTTTTGATTTTTTGTAAAATAAAAAAAGATTGTATCTTTGTAATGCAAGCCCTTATGGTAATGGAGTGTGGGTATGCGTAATAATCAGCCAGTTACTGACGAGGAAATTAAATTTCCAGACGATCCTGAAGCTAAGATAATTTCTGTCACAGATCCAAAAGGTATTATTGTAGATGTAAATGATACCTTTATTAAGATGTGTGATTTTACTCGTGAGGAGCTAATAGGCAAACCACATAACATTATAAGACATCCAGATATGCCATCTGAGGTTTTTAAGCTCATGTGGACAAATCTGCTTACAGGTAAGCCTTTTATGGGCATAATTAAAAATAGAACTAATCATACCTATTTTTAACAATTCTCGCATAATAGGTTATGAGTCTGTCAGAACTCGTGCCACAGATGAACAGATAGCTCGAGCTAAAGAGGTTTACGCTAAATTAAAAAACAAGCAAAAGATCTCATTACCATCAGGAAATATTGTCAATTTAGCCTTAGGATCTCTTACAGCAATAGCAGGTGCCTTTGCCCTTTACGCCCCTAGTTTTCTTTCTGTTTTATCATTAATTACTTTAAGTGGATTATGGGGATTAAATATATCAACTTCCTATAAAAAGCATTTAAGCCAAGAGCTAGAAGTTGATGATCTGCAGTTTGACGAAATAACCCAAGCCATTTATGTAGGTTCTAGTGATGTTCGAGGAAAGTCTCGCTTCTCAAGACTATGGCAGGAAAAATATATCGATACAGTGCTAACCCGCGTTAAAGAGGCTTCAGAACGTTTACAGCTTATTGCAGAGGAAAATGTTGAGCAGGCAAGCTCAGGCAATCAATCAATGCTAGAAAAGTCTCAGCATACTAAAAAGGTCATGTCTAACATGAGTTCAATTACGGATTCTATAAGTCAGATGATGGAGTCTTTGGTAGAAAGTGTGGGAGAGACAAAAGATCAAGCTGAAGGCATGGTAAAGCTAACATCAAAAAGTAAAAAAATTTCTAGCAATACCTTAGATGCTATTGAGACATTAGATAAGATGGTTAACAGCATGGCTCAGTCCATAGACGAGCTTTCAAATAAGGTTGAGGAAATCTCTCATGCCTCAGAGCTTATAAATTCTGTTGCTGAACAGACTAATCTTTTAGCGTTAAATGCTTCAATTGAAGCTGCCCGCGCCGGTGAGGCTGGACGAGGCTTTTCTGTAGTTGCAGATGAAGTTCGTTCTTTATCCTTAAACACACATGATTCCACAGCCAATATTCACAAGCTTATTTTGGAATTTATTGATAAAGCTACAGCTGCAAAAGAAATGGCAAAGCAAGGTCTTGAGGCTGCAACTCATGGATTAGAAGAGGTAGGAAATAATAATGAAAACATCGACAAAGTTGTTGATGCTATTAGTTTTATTAAATCAGCCTCTGATGCTATGCATAATACAATCAATGAACAGAACGAGACTGTAAAATCTGTAGCAAATGAGGTTTCATCTTTAATTACACTATCTGATGAAAGTGTGGACATTACCAGTAAGAATGCAGAACATATGACAGCTCTTATGAATGAAACAGCCGACGTAAGTGAGATGATTTCAAGATTTAGAGCTTCTGTTTCAAAATAAAACCTAAAAGTGAGCTTTTAAATAAAAAGCTCACTTTCTAATTTTTTTCTATTTTCTTTTTTTTAGTGAGAGCCTATTTATGCTCAGTTATCGTCACGGCTTTCATGCCGGAAATCACGCAGATATTTTAAAACACCTTGTGCAATGCTTACTGATAAGAGCATTAAATCGTAAAAATAAGCCATATTCAATTATAGATACTCATGCAGGAGCAGGTATTTACAATTTAAAATCTGCAATGTCCTCTAAAAATCAAGAGTATAAAACTGGAATAAGTAAGATTATAAAAAACTCAAACTTAAAGCTAAAGGTTCCTGAGTTTTACGAGACTATTGATAGGTTAAATTCTGTTTTGGAGGATTCATATCCAGGTTCTCCTTATTTTAGTGCAAATCTTATGCGTGATGAAGATAAGCTTACACTAATCGAACTGCATACTAATGAGTATGAAATTCTACGTAAAAACTTTTATAAGGATGAACGTATAAATATACAGCATCGTGATGGGCTTGAGGCTTTAGGCGCAATTCTACCTCCAACTCCACGTCGTGGAATGTGTTTTATTGATCCTGCATATGAAGAAAAAAATGATTATATAAACCTGGTTAAAGCGGTAAAAACCGGTTTATCTCGCTGGTCTACTGGAGTCTTTGTAATATGGTATCCTGTTTTAGGTAAGCTTAGAGATCACTCAAAAAATCTAACTTCTGAGATTAAACGTTTAAATGTGCCAATGTTACAGGCTGAGTTAAGAGTAGAAGCTCAGGATGATGTATATGGTATGTGTGGTTCTGGTATGCTTATTTTGAATTATCCTTACGGTATCGATAAGGAAATATCTGATGTATTAGGTGAGCTTTATCGTTCTTTGTGTAATAAAGACGGACAGGCCAAACTTAAAATACTTGTACCTCAACCTTAAGAATATATTTATGTTTCTAAAAATCCACTGAGTTGTAAAAAAAACTCTGTGGATTTTTTAAGGCGAATATATTTATATTTTATAAAAAACTCTTAAAGAAAAAATATTGTTGCCGTTAATTAAGCATACAGCAATGAAATTCAAAAGATTTTGAATTAGC
>CALFLJ010000162.1 GCA_937880335.1 uncultured Succinatimonas sp. | reverse complement strand
ACTTTTCCCTTTTTTATGCCGTTTATTTAGCTAATTTTTTTTGATCTTTATCGTATTCTGACACTTTTAAACTTGTTTTATATTTTTTTTAAAGGCGGGGGCCTTCCCCCCACCTTTTATTAGTTTTACTTTATGTTTTTTACATCAAATGTTCTAGCATTTGTATCATAAGATAAAACATACTTTTCGTCAGGTTGTAGCTTTCCTGCTAAAACTAGGGTTGATAATTTATCTGCAACCTCGTTTTGGATAACTCGACGTAATGGTCTTGCTCCAAAAACAGGATCATAGCCTTCATTACCGACATAATCGTAAACACTGTCATCAATCTCAACGTTATAGCCTGAATTTTGTAGTCTCTGGCACAAAATGTTAAGCTGAATTTCTGCAATACTACGAATATTTTCCTTAGTAAGAGGATGAAATACAACACTTTCATCAACACGATTTAAGAACTCTGGTCTAAAATGTTGCTCTAAGATATTTAATAATTTATCTTTGATTTCATCATAACTTGATTTTCCTGTTTCCTCTTGGATCATCTGTGAGCCCAAGTTTGATGTCATAATAATCACAGTATTCTTAAAATCTACAGTTCTTCCCTGACTATCTGTTAAACGACCATCATCTAAGACCTGAAGCAGGATATTAAAGACATCCGGATGAGCTTTCTCAATTTCATCAAGTAATATTACTGAATAAGGACGACGTCTTACAGCTTCTGTTAAATATCCCCCTTGCTCATAACCTACATATCCCGGAGGCGCTCCAACTAATCTTGATACAGAGAACTTTTCCATAAACTCAGACATGTCGATACGTACCATTGCCTTTTCCGTATCAAACATAAATTCAGCTAGAGCTTTACAAAGTTCAGTCTTACCAACACCAGTCGGACCTAAAAACATAAATGATCCAATAGGCCTATTAGGGTCAGCTAAACCTGCGCGACTTCTACGGATTGCATTTGCAATAGCCTTTACAGCCTCTTCCTGTCCGATAACTCGCTTGTGTAAGCTTTCCTCCATGTGTAAAAGTTTTGCTCTCTCTCCCTCTAGCATCTTTGATACAGGAATACCTGTAGCTTTCGAAACCACATCAGCAATTTCTGCATCCGTAACTTTGTTTCTTACAAGTTCTGTAGTCTGCTTCTTAGCTTTATCGCAATCTGAAATTTGTTTCTCTAGTGAAGGAATAATTCCATATTGCAATTCACTCATACGACTTAAATCGCCCCTACGTTTGGCAACATCAAATTCGTGTCGAGCCTTATCAAGTTGCTCTTTAAATTTCTGAGTTCCATCTAAAACTAGTTTTTCCCGCTTCCAAACTTCATTTAGACGTTGATATTCCATCTCATCCTTTGAAATTTCATCATCAATTGCCTCAAGACGTTTTCTAGATGCATCATCAGACTCTTTAGAAACGGCAGCTCGCTCCATTTTAAGCTGTATCAAACGTCTATCTAGTCTATCTAAAGGTTCAGGTTTGGAATCTATCTGTAAACGAATACTTGCCGCAGCCTCGTCAATAAGATCGATAGCCTTATCTGGCAACTGACGATCAGTAATATAGCGACTTGATAAAGTTGCAGCTGCAACAATTGCAGGGTCTGTGATTTGAACATGATGATGAATTTCATATCGCTCTTTCAAACCACGCAAAATTGCAATAGTATTCTCAACAGTAGGTTCATCAACAAATACCTTCTGGAAACGTCTTTCTAAAGCTGCGTCTTTTTCAATATATTGACGATACTCATCTAAGGTAGTTGCTCCTACACAATGCAACTCACCACGGGCTAAGGCAGGTTTTAACATATTGCCTGCATCCATAGCACCTTCTGATTTGCCAGCTCCTACCATTGTATGAAGCTCATCAATAAAAAGAATAACCTTTCCTTCTTCTTTTGCAAGTTCCGTTAAAACAGATTTTAAACGCTCTTCGAATTCGCCTCTATATTTAGCTCCTGCAATCAATGCTCCCATATCTAAGGCTAAGACGCGTTTATTACGTAGCCCCTCAGGAACCTCTCCTTTTACAATTCTTTGAGCTAAGCCTTCAACAATAGCAGTCTTACCTACTCCAGGCTCACCAATTAAAACAGGGTTATTCTTAGTTCTACGCTGTAAAACCTGCGTTGTACGCCGAATCTCTTCATCACGGCCAATTACAGGATCAAGTTTTCCCTTTTCCGCCCTTTCAGTTAAGTCTGTACAGTACTTCTTCAAAGCACGACGAGAATTTTCAGCGTTTTCATTATCAACTGTTTCACCTTTGCGCATTTCAGCTAAAGCTGATTTAACTTTTTCTTTTTGCAAATTAACACGAGCAAAGATATCTTTTAACTCTGAATTCTCTTCGAATGCGGCTAACACAAACATTTCAGAAGAAATGAACGAATCCCCTGACTTTTGAGCTAACTTATCGCATAAATTTAAAAGTCTGGCTGTCTTTGAGGAGATCTGAATATCACCTCCAGCACCTTTAACCTTCGGTAGCTTATCTAAAGCATTATCTAATAAAATCTTTAAGGCAGATGGATCCGATCCGGCCAATGTGATAAGTGGCCTTACAGTTCCGTCTTCTTGCGCAAGTAACGCTGCCATTACATGTTCAGGTTCAATGAACTGATTGTCATGACCTACGGCTAACGATTGCGCATCAGCTAAAGCTTCTTGAAACTTAGCTGTAAATCTATCTAAGCGCATACATGCCTCCAAATAATCATTCATTACTGATTATTTAAGTGGGGACAAATTAAAAAATTTAAAGGTACATCACAAAATAAAGTTATAAAAAATCTAGCCTAAGATTGCTCAAAGGCTAGATCTCCTTGAGGAGGTTTTTGCCCCCTCCTCCCCAAAGTCTGTTTCCATTAACAGATGGAAATTAATGTGGCTTGCCTTCCTGTTATATGCTCTCGTCTATAGGAAAAAAATTGCTTATCCAAATAAGTATCATAAGGACTTTGTCCAATAATAGAAACTTCGTTTTGCTCTAATATGGATTTACACAAACTAGGTAAATCACATAAAAATTTATCATTGTCTTTTTTTACAAATGATTCTTTCGCATTATTACAGACCCGAGAAAATTGCTCTACCAATTCCCCTCCAACTTCGTAAGAATTTTTGGCAATACATGCTCCGGTATATGCAAGAATTTCTGAGTTACTCAATGTTCTTATAAGTTTAAGAGCATTTTCTACTATGCCAAAAGCTAAACCTCGCCAACCACAATGAATAGCCCCCACAACCTTACCATCCGCAGATGCTAAAAGTAATGGCAAACAATCTGCAGTCATAACAGCCAAGGTCAGATTTTTTTGTGTAGTAACAATGCCGTCTGCCAAAACAGGGGTTTCCCCTTTTTTAAAAACTTGTTTTACTGAAGTTGAATGAGTTTGATTCATAAAAACTACAGGTGTTTTCAAGTAAGCCTCAAGTTTTTGGCGATTACACTGTACTGAGGTAAAATCATCGTTTACATGATCTCCTAAATTAAAACTATAAAAAGGAGGCTTACTCACACCGCCTAAACGTGTTGTATATAATGCCTTAACCTCAAGTGGAAATCCCGTAATTGTTTCACAAAGCTTAAAGTTCCTCTCCATGTACTTTAAAATCCTCGCGCAAAATCTCAATTAAATGCACCATATCGTCAGGAATAGGAGCGTCAAAACTTAAAGGTTCCTTTGAAACAGGATGAATGAACTCAATATGAGCGGCATGTAGTGCCTGACGCTTAAATTCACGTAATTCCTGGGTTAATTCATCTGATGCATCCTTAAGAATTCTTAATCTCCTCCCACCATAAACAGGATCTCCTAAAAGTGGATGATCAATACTAGCCATATGCACTCGGATCTGATGCGTTCTTCCAGTTTCCAGCCTCAAACGTAGTAATGTATGAGCTCTAAACTGCTCTCTTACACGATAATGTGTAATAGCCTCTCGCCCCATACCTTCAGGAACTACTGCCATTTTGACACGATTATGAGGATCTCTTCCTATATCAGTTTCAATAGTTCCTCCAGAAGAAATAAGTCCCCAAGCTACAGCCTCATATTCACGTACTACATCATGCTTACTTATTGCCCTTACCAAACGTTTTTGAGCAACATTTGTCCTAGCAATCACCATAAGACCTGAAGTGTCTTTATCTAAACGATGCACAATACCTGCGCGAGGTAAACTTGCAGTTTCAGGATAATGGTACAGCATTGAATTCATAACAGTTCCATCTTTACATCCAGCTCCCGGATGAACTACAAGACCTGCAGGTTTATTTATAACAACAACGTCCTCATCTTCATAAATAATGTCTAAAGGTATATTTTGTGGAATCGCATCAAGACTTTCTGGCTCAGGTGTAACAAGCTCTATTTTTTGGCCTGAACTAACTTTAAAGTTTTCTTTTGTAATTACTTTTCCATCAACGCTTACTTTACCTTGTTCAATAAATTCCTGTAGAGTACTTCGAGAGTTCTCTGCATCTAAAGAAGCTAAGGCACTATCAAGTCTTTTGCCATGAAGTTCGTCATTAATTTCGTATACAAGCTTATCTGTCATAATAAAAAAAATTTTTCAGTTGAAGATCACTAACAATAAGATACACTATAGATTATAGAAATTGTACCTTGAAAATGGAGTTCATTTACATGTTTAAATCAGTAGCTATCTTGATCACGGCTTTGACTATCGCCTTAAGTGGCTGCTCTACAACAGATGCCCAGCGTGACGATGTTCCTGATATCTCACAGGAGGCCCTTTACAGTACTGCATTAGCTTCAATGTCATCTGGAGACTATAATAAAGCTCGTAAATACTTAGAAGCTTTAGATTCAAGATATCCTTTTGGTGAACTTACAGATCAAGTACAGCTTGATCTAATCTACGTTTATTATAAGTCGCGCGAAAGCGACTTAACCTCAGCTGCAATTAAGCGCTATCTAAGATTAAATCCTGGCTCTTTATATACAGATTATGTCATGTATATGCAAGGCTTAAATTATGTACAAAAGCACTCAGACATGATCCAAGATTTTTTAAGACTGGATAGAGCAGAAAAAGATCCAACTTATTACTATGACGCCTTTAAGAGCTTTAAAGATTTGATAGAGGCCTATCCTCAAAGCCCTTACGTAAATGATGCTCGTCAACGCATGTTATTCATAAAACAGCAGCTAGCAAAACGTGAATGGCATATTGCTCAGTACTACAATGAACGCGGGGCTTGGTTATCTGCAATAAGACATTGTCAATCCATTCTCTACTCCTACAGAGATACTGAATATATAGGTAATGCATTAAAACTGATGGAAGATTGTTATAAAAAATTAGGTTTATCCATGCCTGCAAATAATGTTGCAGAAGTAATAAAAAACTCTAATTTGAACTAACATAATAAAGCAAAAGTAGAACCTTATTGTTAAATTCAGTAGGGTTCTATTTTTTTATAAAATAATAATAGCCTAAAGATTAATTGTTAAATAACAAAACGTAACATTTGTAATTATTGAATTTCTATGAATGACTGTTTTTTTTACAATCCCCCTTTAGATCCTTACTTGGACATAATCTACGAAGACAACGAAATTATGGTTGTAAATAAACCATCAGGAATTTTGTCAGTAAAAGGACGCCTACCTAAGCACTTTGATAGCGTATTATTAAGAATTCAAAACAAATATCCTGATGCTCAAGCAGTACATAGGCTCGATCTGGATACCTCAGGACTTATGGTTGTAGCATTGAATAAAAACTCTACAAGTTCTCTAGGAAAGCAATTTAACAACAAAACTGTTGAAAAGAACTATGTTGCAAAAGTTTTAGGAAAATTAACCCCAAAAGAACAAATAATTAGTGCACCTTTACGTTGTGACTGGGAAAATCGCCCCCTACAAATAATTGATCCTGTTATGGGCAAAAAATCAACAACGAAAGTTTCCCTTATTCACTATGATGGGAAATACTCTTATGTAGCATTACTACCTGTTACAGGAAGATCTCATCAATTAAGAGTTCACCTAAAATCAATAGGTCATCCAATTTTAGGAGATAGATTTTACGGAGGAACTGAGGCTTTTCAGGCTTATCATAGGCTCTGTCTCCACGCCTGTTATCTTTCCTTTTACCATCCTACAACAAAAGAAAAAATGGCCTTTAAATCTTTCCCTGAATTTTTTGATATTTGTAAAGACATTCCACTGCCTTACCCATTTGTTATTTAAGGTAATTCTTAAAAAGAATATAAAATAATATCAAGACGCTGATAAGAGAAAATAGAATGAGCTCTCATCAGCATAAATAAGATATGATATTTTAGACTTCAAATGAATTTAGAAAAAACATATTAGAAATAGTAAATATACTAGCGTCTATGTTTTTTGATCAAATTGTATGCAGCCTGAATGTCTTTAGCTTTTTCCTCATATAGCTTTATTAATTCTGGACTTAAATTCTGTGACTTCAAACGGTCTGGATGATACCTCAACATGAGCTTTTTATAAGCATGGCTTATTTCATCCATAGTCATGTTCTCATTCACACCTAAAACTTCGTAAGCTTTAATTAAAGCACTTGAGCTTGTATTTTTAGATTTATTATCATTATAAGACTGCTCTGAATGCTCATAGTTTTGTTCTTCTTTATAATACCATTGCTCAGAACCTTCATTATGGAAAGCATTTTCATTAACTCTTTGCCTAATAATTCTTTCCATAGCCTCGCTTGAGATGCCTAAAAGCACAGCCACCTCAATTAAGCGCCTATGTTCAAGTTCCTCTAACGCTCCATCAGATAATGCCATTTGAACCTGAATTTCTAAGAGATAAGAAATTAAAGTTAAATTACCGCGAGTTAAAGAGCGCAGTTCATAAGCTAAACTTTGAACGTTAAAATCAGCAGACTTACCTTGATTAAATGCTTCAATTGCAAGTTTACGACCAGCCTCATTTAACCCCATAATCTGCATGAAGTGCTCAGCTGTTTTAATATGATCTTCGTTTATCCTTCCAGCACCTCGAGCTATATATCCCATCAAAGCAAAAGTGTGATGAACTAATGCTTTGTTATAGTCACTACTCTGATTAAAACTTCTTGCCGCATTATCAAAGGCTCTCTGGCGTCTCTTTTTTGGAACATCGTAAAAAATGTAACCTAACAGAGCCCCTAATCCAATTCCAAAAACACCATGGATTAACACTGCTCCTGCGATTGCACCAATAATAGTTCCTGTATAATTTCTCATTAAACTTTATTCTCCTTTATGTATTTTTCAATCGCATCAATTCTTTCTACAGTGCCTGCATCAAACCATGCGCCTTGCAATTTACACCCAAAAAGCTGTTCTCTTTTTAGCCATTTTTCAAATAAAGGCTTAAGTGGCATGCGTTCTGCTTTATAGCCTTTAAAGGCCTGAGGCTTATATACAGCAACACCGCTAAAAGTAAATTCAGTCCCTTTTGTTACCTTTCCGTCTAAAAGAGAAAAATCTCCCTTAAGATTATGGGGAGGATTATCCACCATAAAAAGATGCGCCATTTCATTCTTGTTTAGATCAACTAAAAATTGAGAATAATCACCATCAATAAATGTATCACCATTTATCACCAAAAAAGGCTCATTGTTGAAATTGTCAAGAGCATTAATAATACCACCTGCAGTTTCAAGCCCTCCCGCCTGTTCTACAGAATGGATTATCTTAAGTCCAAATTGTGAACCACTTCCTAAATAATCGCAAATCATATCAGAAAGCCATGCGCTATTTACTACCACTGTACTAATACCTATATCCCTAAGCTTTTGCAAATGATATAAGATTAAAGGCTTTCCGTTTACTTTAATCAATGGCTTTGGACAGTTATCAGTAAGAGGGCGTAAACGCTCGCCACGTCCTGCAGCTAAAATCATCGCGCGCATAATTTATCTTTGGGTATTCTCTCTTTTAAAAATTTAACAAAAGGCTCCAAAATTGGGACTTTTTCTCCCTCACAAATTGTATAGTTCAAAACTCTTGGTAAATCATTTAAATAACGATCTTTTCCATCTCTCATGTATAGTCTTCTAAAAATACCTAGCACTTTAAGATGCCTCTGTAAAGAGGCTATATTTAAATCATACAAAAAGTCATGATATGTTTTATTTCTTAAAAAACCTTGATTTTTATACAAGGAATAAGTCTTAAATGAAAGTATCTCTATAAATTCTGGAGGCAATTTTACATAGCAGTCAAAAAGCAGAGAAGCAAGATCATAGGTAATAGGACCTTTCACCATGTCCTGAAAATCAATAATAAAAATCTTGTCATCTTTAACCATAAGGTTTCTGCAATGAAAATCTCTATGCATTGAAATTTGTTCTTGACTAAGACAGACTTGTTTTATGTATGTAAAACTTCTATTTAAAATTTCTTTTTCACTTAAACTTAGGGATAAATTTAATGTCTTATCTAATAGCCATTCTCTGAAAATATCTAGTTCTAAATCAATAAAATCATTATCAAATAAAGGGAGACCTAAAATTTTAGTACTTGCAATCAATCCTAATTCATCACAAGCTTTTTCATATGCATCAAGCTTCAATTTTGGGGTATTAAATTTATCAAAAGATAAACAGCCTAAATCCTCAATAAGCATAAATCCTTGTTCAAGATCATATGCAAAAATCTTAGGTACATTTAAGCCATTTTGCATCAAAGCCCTGTCTATATTGATGAATTCTAAATTTTTTTGATTCTTAGGAGGAGCATCAACAGCAATCTTCCCGTTGATGCGGTAATAACGTCGTGAGCTTGCATCACCTGTTAAAGGAGAAAGCTCTCCTTTTTCGCCATTACTTTTACAAAAGGCCGCTAATGCGGCCTGTCTATTACTAATCACGTTTAAATACCAAATCCCATACCCCATGACCTAAACGCTCACCTCGAGCCTCAAACTTAGTTAGAGGTCGCCAAGCTGGTCTAGGAATGTAGGTTCCATCAGCTGCGGTATTAGAGAAACCTTGGGCTCTATTCATAACCTCAAGCATTTGCTCTGCATACTCCTGCCAATCTGTAGCCATCCTAATCTGTCCACCTCTTTTTATAAGAGGTGCAATCATGGCAATAAAATCATCATTTATAAGTCTTCTCTTAAAATGACGTTTTTTAGGCCAAGGATCCGGGAAAAAAATCTGAATTATATCTATACTTTCAGGCTTTAAATGCTCTTGTAACACTTCAAAAGCATCACGCTTTATCACCCGAACATTGTTCAATCCCTGCTCTTCAATAAGCTTTAAGCAAGAACCGACCCCGGGAGGATGCACTTCAATACCCAAGAAGTTTGAATCTTTGTCTTCTGATGCCATTTGCACAAAAGACTTACCCATACCAAAACCAATTTCCACAACCAATGGAGCTTTACGGCCAAAAGTCTCATCTATATTGATATATTTATTAGACTCAATCTGTACACCGTATTTAGGATATAACTCTTCTAAGGCTCGCTCTTGAGACGCTGTAATTCTACCTGCTCTCACTACAAATGACTTTATGCGGTGAGAGGCTTCTTTTTGTGGCAAAGGAGGCTCTAAAGCCTCCTCTTCAGCTAAATTTACTACAAGATCTTCCATTAGATGAGCTCAAGCTCCTGCATTGCAGCCTTAATCTCAGAGCGTAAATTCTCAGAGATAGCCAAAATAGGTAAACGAGTCTCTTCAGAGCATAAACCTAATAAGGATGCTGCATATTTTGCAGGACCTGGAGAAGGCTCTTTAAACATTAACTTATGTAACTTCATTAGGCTATCTTGTAGTTCTCGGGCTTCAGTCCACTTATTTTCAAAGGTTAAAGCCTGAACTTTATGGACTAACTTAGGAGCTATATTTGCAGTAACAGAAATAACTCCCTTTCCTCCTGCAACGTTATAACTTACAGCAGTTGAGTCCTCCCCTGATAACCAAGTAAAATTATCTTTCTTAATTAATTGACGTTCAATCCAAGGACGCTCTAAATTACCAGTTGCATCCTTAATACCGGCTATACGTGGTAATTGAGCTAATTTTGCTAGTGTCTCAGGTGCAACATTTACTACCGCTCTACCTGGTATGTTATATACGAAAATAGGTAAATCTGTTTCGTCATGAACCATCTTAAAATGTACATACAAACCATCCTGGTTTGGACGATTATAATAACCTGCTACATGAAGCAGGCCATTTGCCCCGGCCTTCTGTGCTGCCTGAGATAAATAAACGGCCTCAACAGGATTATTTGAACCAGCACCTGCCATAACGGGAAGTCTACCGTTAGCTACTTGAGAAACGATCTCAATTACGCGAATATGCTCCTCATGAGTTAATGTAGGACATTCACCAGTAGTGCCTGCAGGTACAATTGCATCAGTACCATTATCGATGTGCCACTGTACCATTTTTTCTAAAGCAGCTTCATCTAAGCGTCCGTTCTTAAACGGAGTAATTAAGGCTACTAAAGAACCTTGAAATTTAGTCATTTAAAAAACTCCACTTCCTTTTACGGATTAATTATTAGGTCTTAAGGTTGGGAATAAAATCACATCACGAATGGTGTGACTGTTTGTAAATAACATAACAGTACGATCAATGCCAATGCCCTCACCAGCAGTAGGTGGTAAACCATGTTGCAAAGCTGTAATGTAATCTTCATCATAATACATAGCCTCGTCATCTCCATGCTTCTTAGCCTCAGCCTGTTGACGGAAACGACCGGCTGATCATCAGGATCATTTAACTCAGAGAAACCGTTACCCATTTCACGACCACCGATGAAAAACTCAAAACGATCTGTAAAAGCAGGATCTTTGTCATTACGGCGAGCTAGAGGAGATACTTCAGCTGGATAACTAGTAATAAATGTAGGTTGCTGTAAATTTGCCTCAACTAACTCATCAAATAGAGCTGTAATGTAGTGACCTAAAGTCCAGCCATCCATAAGCTCTATATGCAAGCTCTTGCAGAGTTTACGGCAACGTTCCTCATCTTCTAGATCTTCCATGGAAATACCTTTTCCGTATTTCACAATAGACTCTTTCATTGTTAATCGATCAAAAGGCTTATCAAAATCAATATCTAAGCCTTCCTCTCCTTCTTTGCCGTAATGGATTTTAGTAGAACCTAAAACCTCTAAAGCCATCTTCTTATAGAGATCTTCTGTAAAATCAATTAAATCATGATAATCATGATAGGCCATATAGAATTCCATCATGGTAAATTCTGGATTATGGCGAACATCAATGCCTTCGTTACGGAAGTTTCTATTAATCTCGTAAACGCGCTCAAAACCACCAACAACCAAACGTTTTAAGTATAGCTCTGGAGCAATACGTAAATACATATCCATATCTAAGGCATTATGATGGGTAACAAATGGCTTAGCATTAGCTCCGCCAGGGATTACATGCATCATTGGAGTCTCAACTTCCATAAAGCGATGAGAATCCATGTATCTTCTAATAAAGGAAACAATCTTTGTACGAATTTCAAAAGTTCTACGAGATTCCTCATTAGAAACTAGATCCAAATAACGCTGACGGCAACGAGCCTCCTGATCTGTTAAACCTTTATATTTTTCAGGTAGCGGACGTAAGGATTTAACTAAAAGACGTAATGCCGAAACATGTAAGGACAACTCACCGGTCTTTGTTTTGAAAGCAAAACCAGTAACACCAATGATGTCTCCTAGATCTAACTTTTTAAAGACATCCTGATAAACACCTTCAGGTAAATTGTCGCGGGCTACGTAAATCTGTAATTTGCCCCCCATATCCTGCAATGTTGCAAAAGAAGCCTTACCCATAATACGACGAGTCATTACGCGACCTGCAATAGTATAGGTTCTTTTCTCACTCTCTAATACATCGTTATCTAAGGCACCACAAGCCTCAATAACGTCAGAGGTTAATGCATCACGGCGAAAATCGTTAGGATAGGCCTGTCCTGCCTCACGCAATGCATTTAGCTTGTCACGACGGTCTTGCATAATGTGATTAAGGTTTTCTACAGTGCCTACGGTTTCTTGTGTCATGGTTATTTTCCTGTACTTTATAAATTAAATTCCGATACTAAAGTCCGGACTTTAAACTTGCTTCAATAAACTTATCTAAATCTCCGTTTAATACTTTTTGAGTATCACGGTTTTCCACGCCTGTGCGCAAATCCTTTACACGAGCATCATCGAGTACATAAGAGCGAATTTGACTACCCCAGCCAATATCAGCTTTACTATCTTCTATTGCTTGCTGAGCACTAAGACGCTTGCTTAACTCCAAATTGTATAAACGAGCCCGCAACTGCTTCATTGCTTGATCTCGATTTTGAAACTGTGAACGCTCATTCTGACAGGAAACAACAATTCCCGTCGGAACGTGAGTAATACGCACAGCAGATTCTGTTTTATTAACATGTTGACCTCCAGCTCCCGAGGAACGATAGACATCAATTTTTAAATCTGCTGGGTTAATTTCAATTTCAATGTTGTCGTCAACTTCAGGATAAACATAAGCTGAACAAAAGGAGGTATGACGACGATTGTTTGAATCAAAAGGAGACTTTCTTACTAACCTATGCACGCCTGTTTCGGTGCGTAGCCAACCATAGGCATGATCTCCTTCAAATTTTATTGTAGCTGATTTTATACCTGCAACTTCACCTTCAGAACATTCTGTAATTGTGACATTAAAACCGTGTTTTTCTCCGAATTTAATGTACATTCGCATAATCATCTCAGCCCAATCTTGAGCCTCTGTACCACCAGATCCTGATTGAATATCCATATAGCATGGACTATCATCACACTCTCCTGAAAACATGCGCTCCATTTCTAAACGTTCCAAAGTCGTCTCTAGAACATCAGTTTCAGATATAGCCTCCTCATGGGCGTCAGGATCATTATCCTCCTTGGACATTTCCTCTAGGGTCAATATATCATCAAAACCCTGATATATTTTTTTAAAACTATCAATAATTATGCTTAAACTTTGTCGCTCTCGACCTAAAGAAGTTGCTCGCTCCTGATCATTCCAAACCTCAGGTTCTTCTAAAAGGCCGTTCACCTCTTCTAAGCGCTCGGTTTTTACTTCAAGGTCAAAGATACCCCCGAAGGACATCTGCGCGCTCACGTAATTGTGCAATGCGCTCTTTTAGTGAAATTGTTTCTAACACTTTAAAGCATCCAAAAAAAATAAATTTACAAGTGTAGAATTATAGCAAAATGTTGACCTTTCTTTCGCAGATTATTCTTATTAAAAGCAGGAATAGGGGAATTATTTGCTAAAATAGTGCGACTTTTATTGTGAGGTTTTGCAAATGTTAAACACTGAAGATATAAAAAACACTGTTGCAATGGCACTTAAAGAAGATCTTGGTGGCACTGCTTGTCCTTCAAATGACGTAACAGCTCAACTTATCAAGGCAGATACCACTGCTAAAGCTACTGTTATTACAAGAGAAAGTGGAATTTTTTGCGGTAAAGCATGGGTTGAGGAAGTTTATCGTCAATTAGGTGGCGATGTAAAACTTGAATTTAAAGTTAATGACGGTGATGCTGTTGTTCCTAATCAAGAGCTTTTTGATGTAAGTGGAAATGCTCGAATTATGCTTACTGCAGAGAGAACATCACTAAACTTTGTTCAAACTCTCTCTGGAGTTGCAACCGCAGCTAACGCATATGTAAAAGCAATGGCAGGCACTAATTGTCGTCTTTTAGACACAAGAAAAACTATTCCTTGTTTACGCACAGCATTAAAGTATGCTGTAACTTGTGGTGGAGGCCATAATCACCGCATGGGTCTTTTCGATATGTATTTAATCAAAGAGAACCACATTATGGCTT
>CALFLJ010000161.1 GCA_937880335.1 uncultured Succinatimonas sp. | reverse complement strand
TGTAGCCCTTAATCTTCTGGCATATAACCGGAGGCAAGATTGAATATGACAAAAAAACACCTTTAATAAGCATATAGGTAATAAATATACCTATATAGAAAAGTGCCGGTTTAAAATAAAAGTGCAAATAATGGAAGATAAGAAAACTATTAATATTGTGTAAGAACGAAAAGTGCTATCTTATGATTGCCTAAAATACACTACCCTATTCCTTGTACATTTTATGTAACTATTAAACAGGCAAAATTCTCATAACGATAAATACTTTTGTCCAGTTTTATGGTTTTGGAATATTCTAGATATAGAAGCATGATAGCTTAGTAATAAATGCCAAATGTTTCTGCTATGCACGTTTAACAAGCGAGTTGACGCAGTTACATGATCACGCTTCCCTGTACATCCCGTATGAAAAATTTAAGCGGTATTCTTTCTTATGGAACTAGCCTATATAATTCCGTAACGTTTGAAGTAGGATAAAATTTCCTCAATATAAAGAGTCGCCATTTTGCTTAAAATATGATTTTTTTTGACAATATATCCTATGTCCATGTTGTCATCCTCATCTTCCTCACCAGGACAAAATGGAATAGCCAAATATTCGTCACCGTTTAACTCTTCACAAATGATTCCTGAACAAAGTGTAAAACCATTTAATCCTTTCATTAAATTTAACATTGTAGCCCGATCATTTACTTTTACTGTACGTTGGTAGTCTTTTGTGGAGTAAATTTCCTCAGCAAAATAAAAAGAACTATTATCTCCTTGTTCAAAAGATAAGGAAGGATAATCCTCAAGATCTTTAAAGGTTGCAAATTTCTTTTTAGCCAAAGGGTGTTCTTTATAGATGTAAACGTAAACTTGACAATTTACAAGATGATGGAATTCAAGGTCATAGGAATTTATTAGTTTTAAAATTAAATTTCTATTAAAGTTTGAAAGATAAATAATTCCAATCTCACTTTTTTGACTTGCGACATCTTCAATAACTTCTTTTGTTTTGGTTTCTCTTATGGCGAAGTCATATTCTGCTGTGTTAAATTTTTTTACCATTTCTACAAATGATTTTATGGCAAAAGAGTAATGCTGTGTAGATACTCCCATCTTCTTTTTTATAGTTCCATTTTTTCCAAATTTATCAATTAACGTTTCATATTGTTGATAGATTTGTCTTGCATATGCAATAAATTCTCTTCCTTCATTGGTAAGACTTACACCTTTTCCCGAGCGGTGAAAAAGTGTTAACGAAAATTCTTTTTCTAGCTCATGGATTGAATTTGAGAGGCTTGGTTGGGAAATATAAAGTATTTGGGATGCTTTGTTAAAAGATCCTGTTTCAGAAATTGTTATTGCATATTTTAGTTGGGTTAAGGTCATTTTTTTTCCTTTGTATTTTGTCTCTGGGCTTAATAATTATTTTATTTGTTATTTGATATTGATTTAAAAAAATTTATATACTTCTTGTAAGTTTAATTTCTTTATATCTAATCTATTAGATTAAAAGGAGGTTATATGCCTGAATTACCAGAAGTTGAAGTTACTAGACGTGGTATAGCACCCATACTGAATAAAGCTGTAATTACAGATGTGTTCTTTAGTAAAAAAAAATTACGAGAACCTTTTTCTGAAAAACTTAAAAATCTTTGTAACTCAAAAGTAGTTGATACCTTTAGAAGGGGAAAATACATTATTATTAAGACTGATCAAGGAGCTATTCTTTTACATCTTGGAATGTCTGGACACTTAAGGGTTGCCTTAGATAGCGAGCAGTTAGGCAAGCACGATCATTTTAAATTAACGTTAAATAACGGACATAGTATTATATTAAATGATGCTCGACGTTTTGGTTTAGTTAAATACTTTCCTCCAAATTTAGATCCTATAAATGATGACGAACACGTTAGTAAATTAGGACCAGAGCCTTTTTCCGATGAGTTTAATGCAGATTATTTACTAAAAGCTCTGAAAAAGAGAAAAATATCAATTAAGCAGGCGATTATGGATGGAGCCATTGTTGTTGGTGTTGGGAATATCTATGCTAGTGAAATTTTATTTGATACGCATATTTCCCCATTAAGAATCGCTAATAATATTACTTACGAAGAATGTAAGTTAGTTGTCGAATCTACGCAAAGCATTTTAAAAGCAGCAATTTTAAAAGGTGGTACTACTATTAGAGACTTTGAAGGTGCTGATGGAAAAATGGGGTATTTTGTACAAAATTTATTAGTTTACGGTCGTGAAGGTGAATGTTGCCAAAGGTGTGGGGGAGTTATAAAAAAAATTGTACAAGGACAACGTTCAACATATTTTTGTCCTTGTTGTCAAAAATAGAAGTTTAAAATTTTTTTGTAATGTAGCTTGCAACTCCCTCAGGTACGAACTTAGATATATCACCTTTATGAACAATAACATCTCTAACTAAAGTCGATGAAATATAAGCAACAGATCCTTCTGTTGGAAGCATTACTATTTCCATATTAGGCATTAATGCTCTATACATACCTGCAAGCTGCATTTCGTAGTCATAATCAACAACAGTACGAATACCTCTAACTAAGATATCTGCATTGTTTTCTTTTAGAAAATCAACCAACATACCTGTAAAAGCTAAAGCTTTTACATTTTCTTGTGTTGCACAAACTTTTTTTACTAGTTGTAAACGTTCTTCAAGTGTAAATAGAGTATTTTTTCTTGGACTTTCAGCAACTGCTACTATTACTTCAGAAAAAATTCTTGAGGCTCTTTTTATAATATCAAAGTGACCTAGTGTAATAGGATCGAAAGTTCCTGGAAAAACAGCCAATGTGTTAACCATTTTTATTCCTTAGTCTAGATATTTTTCACAAGCTTTTTCAAAAGTATCAATAACGGTTTGGATTTCTATTTTATCCATTGCATGAGGATCCTTTACTCTGTAACGCCAAGATATATTTTTATCTTTACATTCCTTAGAGGCACAATCATTATAAACAGATACCCATAAATCAGGATAATTCCAAGATCCAACTCGTTTTGGGTTGTGAATGGCAAATAAACCTATTACAGGAATACTAAGAGCGGATGCTAAATGCATGGCAGCGCTATCTGGAGATAAAACTAAAGAGGACAAACTTATAACAGCTGCAAGTTGTCGTAGGTTGGTTTTCCCACATAGATTTAAACAATTACAGTTAATCCTATTTGATATTTTGTTACAAAGATCTATTTCTTTTTTGTCATTAGTTCCTACTAGTACTACTTTAAAACCTTCTTCTATGGCATGCTCTGCTACAGAAGTATATCCTTCTACTGTCCAGTTTTTTTGCTCTCTTGCAGACGAAGGAGATATCGTAAATATTCGATCATCTTTAAATAATTCTTTATATGGATTTAGCTCACAGTCGCTTAACTTAAAATCCCAAGATGGTCTTAAATCATCAAAACCAATGTGTTCTGCAAATGCCATGAATCCTGCTAAAACATGAGGGTTATTTGGTGATTGAACTTTTTGGTCTATAAACAGGAACTGAGCTTCGCGGGAACGTTCTTCATCGTATCCAAGCTTTATTTTCGCTTTTACGTTTCTAAAGCATAGTGAAGCTTTTATTGATGTTTGAAGTGCAAATGCATAATCCCACTTTTTATTGTTTAATGTATTTTTTATTTCTCGACAAGCGTTAAAAAGTCCTTGGTTTTTTATATCAATAGGAAGCATGGGCACTAAATCATTACCAAGATGATCCCTAAATAAAGATGCAAATCGACTGTCAATAATCCACATAAGGTCTAGATCATTTTTTTCTGCTTGAAGCGCATGGATTAGTCCAAACGTATTGATACAGTCCCCTAATGCAGTAAGTCTAAGAATACAAATGGATTTTATTTTTCGAGGAAGCATAAAATTGCTCTGCTAGTTTTTTAGCTCAGAGCCCTATTTAAATAAAAAAGACTAGTTAACGACATTATACTTAAATATATACATTTTTATAAAATAATTGTAATGAACTAACTTTAATATATAGAATATCAAAAAAAGCGTACAAAGTTGATTTAGTGTATCTTATATTATTTTTTATTATAATAATTTATTTATTTGTTTGTTGTGTTTTTTGTTTATATACTTGTAGTATATTAATTCTTAATTACTATAAGAATAATAATACTTAGTTTGTTTTCTATTAGTATTTTTTATTTGTAATTTAACTTAAAATAATACTAAAATTTTTGTTTTATTTTATTAAAAATACCATATTGATTATGAATCTATCGACCAAATCTTTTCTTGTAGCACAAAATATAAAAGTGGATAACAATTTACTGAACTCATACTGCTCAATGAATTGGGTAAAAAAAAATTGTTACAACCTGAAATTTTGTGGGGGAAGAGGTCAAACTTTATTATTTACTACCCCTTCTGGTAATAAATGGGTTTTACGCCATTATCTTAGAGGTGGTTTTTTTGGTAAATTTTTAAAAGATAATTTTTTTGTTTTTGAAAAACATCCCCATCGGGCCTTTGAAGAATTTAAGCTTTTACAGTGGATGTGTGAACAAGGATTGAACGTGCCTCGCCCTATCATTTCAAGGGAATTAAAAACAAATTTTTTTTGCACAATAAGACAAGATATTGTTTTAGAACAGATAGAAAACAGTTCAGATTTAGCAAAAGTAATTTCTCAAAGATTCTTAAGTAATGAAGAGCTTAAAAATATAGGATTACAAATAAACTGCATGTTTAAATTGGGGGTTAATCATACTGATTTGAATATTCGTAATATTCTTTTGGATCAAGATGGAAAGGTTTGGATAATTGATTTTGATAAGTGTTTTAAATGTATCTTGTCTGAATATAAATGTAGAAAAATTTTAGATAGGTTATTTAGATCATTTAAAAAAGAGTGTTCAAAGGAACAGAATAAGTGCTATTTTGACCCTAATTCTTTTAAGATAATAACCAAATATGCACTTTTAAAGTGATTATTTTATCTTGGAGAAAATGTATTTTATTTTGTTTGTAAAATAATAATTTAAAAACTAAAAATTTGATTTAGTTTTTATATCTGCTAAGGATAAATAATTATGAAAACAGTTGAAACAAAAAATAAAAAGACTTTAGTGATTGTTGACCATCCATCATTTGATTCTTCTGTAATAAATCGTCGATGGGTTGAAGAATTACGTCGTTATCCTGATGAGTTTTTAGTCCACAATCTTCAGAGTTCTTATCCGTCTGGAACTATAGATCCGGTGATGGAGCACTCTTTGATTGATAATGCTGATACCATAGTTATACAATTTCCTTTGTATTGGTATTTCTGTCCACCACGTACAAAAATGTGGTTTGATAAAGTATTAACTCGCGATTGGGCCTTTGGTAAGAGCTTCCACCTTGAGAGTAAGAATATAGGTTTAGCTATTACTTGTGGAAGCGAAGAAGAAGCATACTCCTCAGAGGGGAGACATCATTTTCCTGTTCGTAGCTATTTGTTACCCATAGAGCATTCTTTTGAAATGTGCCATACTTCACTTAAGGGGATGTATGTATTTTTTGGTGCGGCTAATAAAGAAATTGCTACTGTCGAGAAAATTGCTTCAAGTGCACGAGACTATATTAAGTTCCTAAGAGACCTTAATTCTTAAGTTATAAATATAGAATTTTTTTACTCAGCAAACAACCAATTTCTAGCCCCTATTAAAGTAAAATTTTTAAAAAGCAACAAAATTTGCTATTTTGAAGATTTTCTTTAGTTAAGGGGGCTCGTTTATTTTAGAATTTTTGAAATTTCAAAGAGTATTTTGTCAATACACCCTTTTCCCTGAGTAAGAATATCTAATGCTTTTATTCCTGATATTTTTAAAGATTCATCATCTTTTAGAAGAGTAAGCGCAATTTCAGATAAGCGTTGCGGATTTTCAGCTTCAAAAGCTCCTCCGTGGTCAATTAACTTTAAAAATTGATCCTTGAAATTATGATAATGAGGCCCAGTTATACAAGGAAGGGCAAAATAAGCAGGCTCTAAAGGATTGTGGCCTCCTACAGGAATAAAACTTCCTCCAAGAAAAACTAAGTCGCTTAGACCAAGGTAAAACGGCATTTCTCCTATAGTATCACCTATAATAATGTCATATTTTAAATATTCATTTTTGTTTTTTATAAAGCTTTTTTTTATGCTTTTAAATTCCATTTTTTTTAGGTACTTTTCTGCAAGAATAGTACCTGTTTTATGTCTAGGAACTAAAACAAGCTTTAATAGAGGATTTTTCTTTCTCATTTGTTTGAAAGCATTAATGCACATAGACTCTTCTCCCTCATGAGTACTAGCGCAACACAATATTTTGACTTTTGTTATATCTTTTATTTCTCTTCCTTTTTTAAACTGGTCTTGGTTTAAATACAAATCGTACTTGATATTGCCTGCTACACTGATTTTCTTCGGATCAACGCCTATTCTTGAGAAACGATCAGCATCGTCAGGTGATATACACATAACCTTATATATTGGGGGTGCTATTAGATCTTTGACTATATTTTTGAATTTTAGATATGATTTGCAATTTTTTTCTTGCATGCGTCCGTTAACAATTAATGTCTTGCAGTTATATTTTATAGCTGTATTTAACATATTTGGCCAAAGTTCTGTGTCGACAATTAATAATAAAGAAGGATTGAACCTTTTAAAAAACCTTTTAAGAGCACAAGAACTGTCAAGAGGCATAAATACGGTAATGATATTTTTTATAGACCTTGCTGAAAGTTCCCCTGTAGTAGTCATAGTGGTAAGAACTACGGGGTAATTAGGGTAAGTTTCAGAAAATCTTTTTATAAGAGGTTTTAATGAATTTACTTCTCCGACACTTGCCGCGTGGAACCAAATGCATTTATCTGTTTTTTGCTTATAAAATCCTAACAATTCAAAGACGCGCTTTCCATAAGGTGGATCGCGACGTTTTTTATAGCATATAAAAACAACTCCTAAAGGAGCAAATATTAAAGTTAAAGTTTTATATATCCACAAGAAAATAATCGAAGAAAATTTCATTTTTATGATAGTAGCTTTTCAAGTTCAAGTATAACTGTGTTGGGAACTATTTCTTTTAAACAAGCATATGTATTGTATTTGCATGTACGAGCAAAACAAGGATGACAAGATTGTGTTGATTCAACACAGCGAGCTTTATCTGATAGTGGCGGTGTATAATTAGTTGTTGTAGAACCAAAAATACATACTTGGGGTATATCTGCTGCTGCTACAGTATGCATAAGACCTGAGTCATTACATACAGCACATTTACAAACTCCTATAAGATCTAGGGCCTCTGTTAAAGATGTTTTACCTGCAATATTATAAAAATACTTATGATTGTTCTTATCTAAATTACTAAAGATTCCCTCTACAGACCTTAAATCTTTACTTGATCCAAGAGCCAGAACTGCACCTCCTTTCTTACACCACCAGTTGCTTACTTTTGCAAAATATTCAACAGGCCATAATTTTGAAGGACCGTAGTTAGCACCACAACCCAGAGCCATTAGAGGTCTGTCAAGTGATATTTTTAGTCTGTACAATAAATCCTCTTTTGGTGGTATTACTGTAAGTTTTGGGTAAGGAATTGTCGGTAAATCCTTTGCTGTTTTTACTTCTTCTTTGTTGAAGGCTAAGGCTACATAACGTTCAACCATTAGAGGAAAATCTTTTTTGTTTGAACGCATGTTATTTATAAGAATATATCTAGATTCTCCTTTAAAGCCTCGCCTGTCAGGGATTCCAGCAAAAAACGCAATTAGTGCTGATTTTAGGGAGTTTGGTAAAATATATACATGGTCATATCCAAATTTTTTTAGATAAAGACCTTCAGATATTCTTTTTTTTAGCTCAAATGAACCATGTGCAAATGGATTAACAATTTTATTGTTAATTTCAGGCATACGTTCAATAATCGGTAACGTATAGGATGGAGCATATATATCAATAAGAGCATTTTTATCTTGCTCTTTTATGATTTTATAAAGGCTTTGTGACATTATAAGATCACCTAGCCAAGATGGAGCGATAATTAAATTCTTTGACACGTTATACTCGACATTAAAATGATTTTACATATTCTAGCAAATAGATGTTCATAAGATATAGTCTGTTCTGGTTTTAGTTACCATGGTTTAAATTTTACTTTATGATTTTATTTAATAACTTTGCGCTGTGAGCGTGGTCTAAAAATTTTAAAGAATGTAAAATCAGTTATATGTTTTTTGATACAAAGTTTAATACTTAATAATTAAGTATTTTAAATCCAAATGAAAAGGACTTAACTATGATTATTGTTACAGGTGGCGCTGGTTTTATCGGATCTAATATTGTTAAGCGTTTAAATGATAAAGGCATAAAAGATATTTTAGTTGTGGACCATTTAAAGGACGGTCATAAGTTTTCTAATCTCGCTGATTTAGATATTGCTGATTATATGGATCGTGAGGAGTTTTTATCCTTAGTTCACGATGAACCTGCTTTTAACTCGCGCTTTGATTTATCAAATATTGAAGCTATATTTCATGAAGGTGCTTGTTCAGCAACAACTGAGTGGGATGGTCAGTATGTAATGCGCAACAATTACCAGTACACAGTTGATTTATTTGAATTTGCAACATCTCATCGAATTCCATTTATGTATGCATCATCAGCATCAACTTATGGTGGAGGTGATGTTTACGTCGAGGCCAGAGAGAATGAATGTCCACTAAATGTTTATGGCTATTCTAAATTTTTATTTGATGAATATGTAAGGCGTCGTTTACCACATTTGCAGTCTCAAGTTGTAGGTCTTAGATATTTTAATGTTTACGGGCCTAGAGAGTCACATAAGGGAAGTATGGCTTCTGTAGCTTTTCACTTAAACAATCAAATGTTAAAAGGGGAAAACCCAAAATTGTTTGAAGGCTGTGATGGCTATGAAAATGGTGGCCAGATGCGTGATTTTGTTTACGTAGAGGATGTTGCTGATGTTAATATTTGGTTTTGGGAAAATAAAGGAGCTTCTGGTATATATAATTGTGGAACAGGTCGAGCAGAACCTTTCTTAAATATCGCAAAAGCTGTAATTAAATATCATGGTCATGGTGAAGTTGAATTTATACCTTTCCCAGACCATTTAAAGGGGCATTATCAGTCGTTCACCCAGGCTGATTTAACTAAGCTAAGATCAACAGGTTGCAATATTGAATTTAAGTCAGTTGCAGAAGGTGTTAGTGAGTACATGAAGTGGCTAAATTCGAAATAATTGATGATTTTATATATGAGGTTTGCCTGCTCCCAAGGGAGCAGGCTCTAACTTTCACAGATTATTTAAACTCCTTAGGAATAAAAGCCAAAGCAAGAGCTGGAATTGGTCATAAATGGTTTGTTTGTGTATCGAGTGAGTACGATGTGAGCAGGGCAAAAATAGAGTTATTTAGGTATGCTCAAAGCCCGTACGCAAAACGGTATGCAAAAGCTTCCTGGGAACAAGGTCATAAGCCTGAAAATATAAAAGAATTTAAATCTTTATTTTCTTGTTTTATCAATTGGAATCCCTTTTCTTTTACGTCAATTGTTGAAATCATTTGTATATTATTCTTCATATTGGAATTATTGATTGAAAGAGAAATGATTTTTTTATTTTCTCTCACAAAATTTATTGATTTATCAAGACCATGGGAACTTTATCGTTTAATAAGTCCTTGTTTCTTACACTTTGGTTTTTTGCACATAGCATTCAATTTAGTAATGTGGGAATTTTTAGCAAGGATAATAGAAAAAAATTTTGGTACCGTAAAGTTATTTGGTTTATTCTTAGGTGTAGGTTTGCTAAGTAATATTTTTCAATTAGCCTTTACCCCTCAAAACGTTGTATTTGGTGGTTTGTCAGGCGTTGTTTACGGCCTTATCGCTTATGCAGGAAATCCTTACAACATTAAACAAAAAAACAATGTTCTTAGGTATACCGAAAGGCTTGTTAACAGTAAGTTTTATATTTGTTGCTTTTGGTTTCGTTTCTGATGGGATAGCCAATCTTTGTCATTTAGGGGGATTAATTCTTGGTTTATTATTAGGTTACATAGATTACATTCGATTAAAAAAGACATAAGATTTTGGTTTAATTTTTAATTATGTGCATTTTTGTTAAAAAAAGCTCTTAAACTTTGATAATCAAAATATGTGTTTTATTTTTTATAAGCGCAATTATTTGAATAATATCTCATTTTTGTATTCTTTTGTATATCAATGAGGTAGGAAAAATACTTATAAAAATACATTACCATATTTGGTTTTATGTTTTTGAAATATGCGAGTGTTAGATGTCTGATAGTTCCATAATAATGATTAGGCAAAGAAGATGAGGCAATAATACGATCAATTGCTAAGTTGTTCCTGCGTAAAGAATCATAAGAAGTGGCATTTCTTACAAACAAAGTGTTTTTATACATATAATCAGGCATATAGAATTCAAGCTTGTAACGGGTACGCTTACTCTTAGATTTTGTTTTATCCACTACTCTTCTAATTATTAAATGATTTGATACTTATTCAAAAGAGCTTAAAACCAACCTATCGGATGAAAGTTCTTCTTTAATAATCCAACCTACGTTATAAGTATTCCCCTTTCACTCTGACGTAAATAAGTCTTTCTGAACTCTTGACGTTTTTGTAATAGCAGACGTAAGTGTAGTTAGCATTTGTATTAAATAAGTAAGGATCTGTTTAAGAGCATCAATTACAGACATGATTAAACTTATTATAGTTACCTGTTAATGTGTAACTGTAACAACGCAAAACTTGAGAAAACCATTTATTTTTATGACTTCATAAAATATTTGTTTAATGTAACCCTGATTTTTAGGGCGTGTGTAATTAATTCTAGCGTTTTTTTATATTGTATATTGAATTGGATGTTTTATTGATCGTTGTTGTATGTTAAATATATTATATTTTATATTCTATATCTTAATTTCAAAAATGTTATTTTTTTATATACTATGAATATAGTAACTTTAGATTTATGGGCACTAAAAAACTAAAGACGACTATTTTATTAAATTACAGGCAATCTTGTTTACCTGTAAATTACGTATTTTTATTCTTTAAACTTGGATGTTAAAATAATTTTTATTAAGATTTAAAAAAATAGATTTTAATTAAAACTTTCACAAATCGCCGTACTAAGGTTCAGTTATAAATTTTCTAG
>CALFLJ010000160.1 GCA_937880335.1 uncultured Succinatimonas sp. | reverse complement strand
TTTAGATGGCAAAAAATTGGTTCTAAGTTCGCAAGTTTTTTCTAATTAACTTGGATTTAATTACGCTCTTTAGTAGTCTATTAGTATTGTTCGATAATCAGCACCCCATACTAAAAGTACCAGCAGGATTATTTTGGGGCAATAATTTAATTAATGATCAAATTGTCTCAATTGATAATACTAAGGAGCAATACAGTACTTTTTAGTAATGATTGCAGCTCGATTACAAGCAGTCACTAACATCCACCGCCTAAAGGCGGAGGCATGACCTCTTTTTTGAGGAAAAGCCTCGTTAGTGTACTAGCCTTAGTGAGCACTCTTTTAGAGTGTGTTGAACTACGTTGTTTAGGAAAATATAGGCACCGCCGGATGTTTATCCTAGTCTTGCGCTCTGCGGTCTGTAGTTTAGCGTAAAGCTATCAGGGGATAGGTAGCGAGCGAATTATAGACGTTAAACCCTATACAACATTGGCGAAGGGTATTAACTAAATTTTTATTTTAGAAAGGAACCTGCGGGTATCCTTTTGGAGATTATTTTGAAAGTAGCTGTTTTGAGTATGCGTGGTCAGTGCTTAATGCCGTGCTCTCCACGAAAAGCTAGAGTATTGCTAAGGGAGAAAAAAGCTGTTGTAAAACAGAAGTCTCCTTTCACTATTCAGCTGACTATTCCTACTGGTGAAACGAAGCAAGAGGTCACTTTAGGCGTTGATGCTGGCTCTAAGCATATTGGCATTTCTGCTACCACTGCAAAAACAGAGCTTTTTGCCTCAGAGGTAGAGTTGCGCCAGGATGTTACAGGCCTATTAGCCGATCGTCGTGCTTTAAGACGTAGTCGACGTGCTCGCAAGACCCGTTATCGTGCTCCTCGTTTTAACAATCGTGTTCGCTCTAAACACAAAGGCTGGTTAGCTCCTAGCATTGAAAACCGTATTCAGGCGCATTTATCGCGTATTGAAGCTGTTTTGAAGTTGTTTCCTGTAACTAAGATAGTGATTGAAACTGCATCTTTTGATATTCAAAAGATTAAGAATCCTGCTATTACAGGCAAAGGCTATCAACAAGGTGAGCTACTAGATTTTTTTAATTTGCGTGAATATATTCTCTGGCGAGATAATCACACGTGCCAACACTGCAAAGGCAAGTCCAAAGACAAGGTTCTTCAAGTGCATCACCTTGAAAGTCGCAGGACTGGTGGTAATGCTACTAACAATCTAATTACACTTTGTAAAACCTGTCATGAGAAGTCTCATACTGGAGAAATTACGCTTAACATAAAGCGTGGTCGCTCCTTTAAAGATGCTGCTTTTATGAACATTATGCGTCCTGCATTTGTTGCACGCTTACGTAAAGCACATCCAGGAATGTTGATAGAAGAAACTTATGGCTATATCACTAAATACCAGCGCATTAAATTAAAGTTACCAAAGACTCATTGCGCAGATGCCTTCTGTATAGCAGGTAATTTACATGCCACTAGATCTGATGTCTACCTTTATCAAAAGCAGACCCGTAAACATAATCGCCAGATTCACAAGGTCAATGCTATAAAGGGTGGTATAAGGAAATTAAACCAAGCTCCTTATATAGTCAAAGGCTTTAGACTTTTCGATAAAGTTAAGTGTTTTGGTAAAAAGTGCTATGGAAAAGAAGGTTTTATTATGGGACGTCGTCAAGATGGAGGTTTTGATATTAGAACCATTGATGGTCAACATATATCCAAATCTGTCTCCCCTAAAAAACTTAAGCTTATTCAAAAGCGAAAGACATTTTTAACTGCAATCAAAAAGGAGGGCGCTTCCTCCCCTGTCTAAAGACAGGGGTTTCCGCGCTACTAATATTATGACTTAACTTCCTTGATGTGCCAATTATCAAAAGGCAGTTATGTGAGAGATATATATTGGTACAACTATGATAATGATAAGTACGTAAAGGTAAGTTTTAGC
>CALFLJ010000159.1 GCA_937880335.1 uncultured Succinatimonas sp. | reverse complement strand
ATAAGCTATAAATTTATAAACTCAGGCATTTTTTTCATAATGGTTTGTCCTATGTTGCCTCAACTTCAATAGCAATTTATTCTGCAGGTACTAAAAGAGATAATAAATTCTAGATAAAATTAAATTTTGTAAAAGAAAATGAATATTTATACAAAAGCCTAGCTTACACTCAAAGTTTTATGTAAAAGCTTTTGTTATAATTAAAAAAACATCAAATACATTGTGGCGTAAGGAAAGTAGAATTATGAATCCGCTTAACGTTTTGCAGAAATCTGATAGCGAACTTTATAGCTTTTTTGATAATGAAATAAAAAGACAACAATCTGTTTTGTCCTTTATTCCAGATGAGAACACAACTTCTCCTCTCTGCGCAAATTTAATGGGAAGTATCTTATTAAACGGTACAGACAGTACCAGTTTAAATAAAGCTACGAACCTAGAGCAGATGACATGTGATCGTATCTGTAAATTATTTAATGCCGATAGAGCTAATATCAGATCTATTACAATTGAAGCTGCCTCTCGCGTAGTGTTTCAGGCCCTGACCTCACGTGGTGATGTGGTTATGTCCCTTGATCTACGTAAAAAAGAGCATTGCAATAGCGAAAATTTAGCTTATCGCTTTGTAAATTTTGGTGTAGATCCAGCAAGTCAGACTTTGAATTTAGATGTTGTAGAGCAGCAGGCAAAGGCTTGCAAGCCACATCTTATCATTCTCTCTCCTATAAACTACCCTCTGGCAATTGACTATGAGCGTCTATCTCAAATAGCCAAATCATGTGGCGCCATATTGTGGTGTGATATCTCACAGATTGCAGGTTTAATTGCAGCAGGTGTTCTTGCCTCACCTTTACCTTACGCTGATGTTGTAACTTTTGCCTCTCATGGTTCTATGCAGGGCCCTCAGTCTTCTGTCATTCTCTGTAAAAAGGATATTGCCGGTATGATCGAGCGCGTTTCTGCAACCGCAGGTCATAAAGGCTTGCTAACCCCACAACTTGCCGCTCTTTCTGTTCGTATTCACGAGATGAGTTTACCTCGATATAAGGATTATGCGAAAACTGTAGTCGATAATGCCAAAGCTTTAGCTAAAGGCTTAACTGATGGTGGAGTTAGAGTTTTATGTGGCGGTACTCAGTCGCATCTGGTTATGGTTGATACTAGAAATTGTGCTCTCTCAGCCCGTGGTGCTCAGGAGCTTTTAGCTGATGTTGGTATTCGTGTCCGTATCTGTAGCGTCTTAACCTCTGATCCAAATATCAAGTTTGATGCAGTACGTTTTTCGACCTTACCTGTAACAACTCGTGGCCTTGATACCACAAATCTTGAGAAATTAGGAAAGGTAATAGCTGCTTTCTTAAATAATCCTAATGACTTTAATACTAAAGAATTAGCTCAGGAGGTTAATTCCTTAAGCTCTAAGCTCCCATTCTTCAATCCAAGATGGATGGAAGATGAGGTTGCAAAGTCATTAGCCTAAGAAAAATATATAAATTTATCTGATATCGTAAACCCCGTTGTCTTAAAGCTAGTCTGATAACGGGGTTTTATTAAATTTTAGGTACATTTTTGCCTTCACTGTGTAAAATGTGATTTATATCAGAACTCCATAAAATCTAGGGCATGAGTATATAAGGATTTATACCTGCCTTTTGCCCTTCTAAATTAACTTATATTTTTTTCAAACTTTAAATTTTTATGTCAGATAATTTAGCTTTCACAAAGGCAGATACTTTTTCTGTAGCTCCTATGATAGATGTTACGACCTCAGCTTTTCGCCGCATGTGTCGTATTATGAGCAAAAGAGCCATGCTTTATACTGAAATGGTAGCAGCAGAGGCAATACTGCATGGTAAATTAAATCTTTTATCTCATGATGAGAAAGAAATCCCCTGTGTTCTGCAATTAGGGGGCTCAGATCCTGAGCGTTTAGCTATGGCTGCAAAAATTGGTGAGGAGCAAGGTTATAGTGCTATAAATCTCAATGCCGGTTGTCCATCAGACAAAGTACAAAGCGGAGAGTTTGGTGCTGTACTGATGAAAAATCCTCAGCTTATTGCAGATGCCTACCAAAAAATGCAAAATGCCGTCAAAATTCCGGTTACTATTAAAACCCGCATTGGCGTTGATGATCTTGATGATTTTGATTATACAGTTAAGATTGTAAAAACAATTTATGATGCAGGATGTAGACATATAGTACTGCATGCAAGAAAAGCTTGGCTAAACGGTCTTTCTCCTAAGGAAAACCGTACTATTCCGCCACTTGATTATGAAAGAGTTTATCAAATTAAAGAGCTCTTTTGTGATCTTGCAATTACTATAAATGGTGGAATCATTACACTTGATGACTGTCTTTCACATTTAACTAAAGTAAATGGGGTGATGCTAGGAAGAGCTGTTATTGATAATCCTTATCTTTTG
>CALFLJ010000158.1 GCA_937880335.1 uncultured Succinatimonas sp. | reverse complement strand
GTATAAACAAAATCCATGAATACCTTGACTTATTTGGATTTGGTAAAAGTACTAATATTGATCTAAATGAGGAATCTTTAGGTGTAAATCCATCAAGACAGTGGAAAAAAGAAAGATTTAATCAGCCTTGGCATCTTGGTGATACTGTTCCTATTGGAATTGGACAAGGATACTGGACGTCAACTTTAATGCAATTGGCAAAAGCCCATACAATCTTAGCTAATAAAGGTGAGGTAAAAACCCCTCATCTTTTAAAAATGGCTATTGATCCTACAGACAACATAATAAAGCCATATGAACAAAAAGAAGATCCAAGTGAAATAAAACTTTCTGACAAATCATACTGGGATAGTTGTAGAACAGGCATGTATTTAGTAGTAAATGGTCCTGAAGGAACTGGACGTAGAGCTTTTTTTGGAGCTAAATACAAGGCTGCAGGAAAATCTGGCACAGCACAGGTTGTGTCTATAAAACAAGGTGAGAAATACGATGCATCTAAACTTAGGGTTGAACATCGCGATAATGCTCTTTTTGTTGCATTTGCACCGTTCTTCAAACCAAGAATTCTAGTTGCTGTGATCTTAGAGAATGAAGGTGGAGGCTCAACTAAAGCTGCACCTATTGCAAGAAAAATTATCGATAAATATCTGTTAGAACTATACCCTAATGGTTATATGGGAGAGACTAACCCACAAACCGTTAAATTTGGTATGGGTGGCACGGTGGTATTACAGTGACAATTTCAGAACAAAAAAATAAAGCCAATTTAAACGAAATCAACTCAAAAGCACCAAAAGGAAGTTTTTTTTATCGACACCATGTTGATATCCCTTTACTTTTAGGGCTATTGATGACCCTGTGCTTTTCATTATTTGTTCTTTACTCAGCCTCAGGACAGCACTTTGATATGCTAGTTAGGCAAGTAACAAGAACTGGAGCTGCCTTCATACTTATGATTATAGTAGCTCAAATTCCACCTCGTTTTTTTGTTAAAGCATCTTTTTGGCTTTATCTTTTAGGAATCGTACTTTTAGTTTTAGTAGAATTATTTGGAGATATTAGTAAAGGAGCCCAACGTTGGCTTAACTTAGGATTTGTAAGAATTCAACCCTCAGAAATATTTAAAGTAGTAATGCCCTTAACCGTAGCTGTATTCTTATCAAGATCCCCCCTACCTCCTAAGCCTTTAACTACAATTTTATCTTTTGTTCTAGTAGGCATCCCAACAGTTCTAGTACTACTGCAACCAGATCTTGGAACTGCAACTCTTATAGCAGTATCAGGTATGATTGCTATTTTTATTGCAGGTCTTAGCTGGTGGTGGATTATTTTAGGAACAGTTGTCGCAGGAGCGGCTCTTCCTGTTATGTGGAATTTTGTTTTACATGACTATCAAAAACAAAGAGTATTTACCCTACTTGATCCAAGCTCTGATCCCTTAGGGGCAGGCTACCATATTATTCAATCAAAAATTGCAATAGGATCAGGAGGTGTTTTTGGTAAAGGATGGCTTCAAGGAAGCCAATCTCAGTTAGATTTTCTACCAGAACCACATACTGACTTTATTTTCGCTGTTTTAGCAGAGGAAACAGGTCTTATTGGCTTTTTAATTTTAATGTTAATTTACTGTTTTATTTTAGGAAGATGTATTTACATAACTTTAAACGCACTAAATCCTTTTAGTAGAATCCTCTGTGGTGCTTTTACATTTACATTTATGTTTTATATATTTGTAAATATCGGGATGGTATCTGGTATTTTACCTGTAGTTGGCGTACCTCTACCTTTGATAAGTTATGGAGGAACAGCCATGATTACTTTAACTGTATGTTTTGGCATGATTATGTCCATTCATACTCACAAAAAACAGACTTATTTTAGGCAAAACTAAGGAACATATATGAAACGTCTGCTAGCTGCATTGGTTCTAACACAATTTTTTGCCACAGCTCAAGCAGCTCCAAGCCTTGAGGAGCTGTCTAATTATGCAAATGTAAGTGTGGAAAGTTTGCAAAAAGCACAGAGCATGGCTACCTTTCAGCCTAAGATCATAGAACTTATGACGAAACCATCTGAAGGAAAGCCTTGGTGGCAATATCGAAAAATATTTATTACAAAATCTCGTATAGATGCTGGTATTAAGTTTTATCAAAAATATGAAAAAACTTTAAATGAGGCCTATAAAACCTATGGTGTTCCGCCTGAGATAGTTTGCGCTATCATAGGAGTTGAAACCTATTTTGGTCGTAATATGGGAAATTTCAAGGTCTTAGATGCGCTATACACTTTAGGCTTTAACTACCCCAAAAGAGAGGCCTATTTCTCCAAGGAATTTGCAAACTTTGTACGTCTTGCAATTCGTGAAAGCTGGGATGTAAATACTGTTTTGGGTTCTTATGCAGGCGCCATGGGCATGGGTCAGTTTATGCCATCATCCTACTTAAATTATGCTGTAGACTTTGACCATGACGGTCATGTCAATATCTTCAATAATCCTATAGATGCTATTGGATCTGTGGCCAATTATTTTAAAGGCCATGGCTGGCAGGAAGGGCGAGGCATTTATTACCCTGTTCATATTCACAACGCAGATGTAAAACAACTTATGGATAAAGGTTGGGATTTAACACCTTATGAACTTTACAGATCAGGTGCCACTACCAAGGTCAATTTGTCTGAAGATCAGAATATCCGACTATTTGCGTTTGCTCTTGAGGACGGAAGTCAGGGCTATGCAGTAGGTTTAAATAATTTCAAAACAATTATGAGATACAATACATCGCCACTTTATTCGCGCGCTGTTTATGAATTAGCAGAATTCATTCGCATGGGATTTAATAATGCACTAGAACAACAAGGAATTGCTGTTTCACCTCAAGGACGTAAGCCATGATTTTAAACATGACTAAATCTAAATTTACAAAAATAACTATCTTATCTTTTATCTTAGGGCTTTGTTTCGCACTTTCTGGGTGTTCATCATCCCAGTACTCAGGCAAGCATGGTTCATACAATTATGGTACAGGACCTAATAATACACGTCCGTATCCACAAAACAAAAAGGTAAACCTTAATAATGTTTCAGGAGCTAAAATCCGTTATGAAACACGTAAGTCTAATGGAACAAATAAAGACTATACAGTTCTAGGTCAAAACTATCAGGTTTGGCGTGACTATAACTCCTACATTGAGGAAGGAACTGCATCCTGGTATGGTCCAGGTTTTCATGGAAAAAAAACCTCTTTGGGTGAAACGTACAACCAAAAGGGCTTTAGCGCAGCTCACAAAAACCTAGCCCTTCCTTGTTATGTTCTAGTTACAAATCTTGAAAATGGAAGAAAGATTATAGTTAGAGTGAATGACCGTGGACCATTTCATGGCAGACGTATCATTGATCTAAGTGAAGGTGCAGCTAAAGCCTTAAAAATGACAGGAAAAGGGACTGCTAAAGTACGAGTTGAATATATTGATGTAAAAGCAGGAAATATTATAGCTAACGCTCAAGGGTACAGTACTCCTACAGAAACTGTAAAAAACGAAAGTTTAGGCGTAAACTATGAGGACAAAGAAAATCCATCTAAAGGTGGAGATTTTATTCAGCTTGTATCTAATCAAGACTACAATAAAGCTTTAGAGCTAATGCATCAGGTAAAAAAACAAAGCTCATATCCTGTCATAGTTATGCAAGATGGAAAAGTAAATCGCGTTTTAGTAGGTCCACTGACAGCAGAAGAACTACCAAAAGCATTAGACTCATTTAGAAATATGGGTTTTGAAGATTGCTTTACTAAAAAGTTTTAAAAATAAAATTTAAATAATTTAATCTAAAATTGAAGGGTAAGAAAATGCGTAAGGCATCCGCCATTTTGTTAAGTATTTTAGCCACTGTTGCATTCATATCAACAACGGTAAAAGCAGAAGATGCTATCCCAGATCCTTTTGCACAAGTAAGAGCGCAAAAGACAAATACTAATAGTGCACCTGTATTAAATGCCCAGGCTCCAGCCCCCATAGTTATTGCACAACCGCCCTCTTTTGAGGCTCAATCCTGGGCTCTTATGGACTATTATTCTGGAAGAATTATAACCGAGTATAATAGTCACGAGAGAATTTGGCCGGCATCTTTAACAAAAATGATGACAGCCTATGTGATTGGAATGGAGCTTAAAGCCGGTCGTCTTCATATGGATGACGATGTAACCATTACAGAAGATGCCTGGGCAAAAAAATACTCAGATTCTTCGAAAATGTTCATCGAGGTCGGTAAAACCATAAAAGTTGGAGATTTGCTTAAAGGTATTATTATCCAATCAGGAAATGATGCTTGTGTTGCGATGGCCATACATTTAGCCGGAACACAAGAAGGCTTTGTTTCCGTTATGAATACCTATGCACAAAAGCTCGGTCTAAAAAATACCCACTTTGCCAACGTCCATGGTCTTTTTGATGAAGGAAATTACTCTACAGCTTATGATATGGCTCTTCTAGGTCGTGCTGTAATCCGAGATCTTCCTGATGAGTATCACCTTTACTCTCAAAAAGAATTTACTTTCAACGGAATTAAACAGGGTAACCGCAACCGTCTTTTATGGGATAAAACCCTTAACGTAGATGGTATTAAGACAGGACACCTATCTCAAGTAGGCTATAACTTGGTTGCATCTGCCTTAGAAAATAATATGCGACTTATTGCAAGTGTTATAGGAGCTAAATCTGAAAAAGCCCGAGCAGATCATTGCCGTTCCCTATTAAACTATGGCTTTCACTATTTTGAGCAGTATACGCCTTTTAAGGCAAATACCCCTCTTTTAAGTCGCACAATCCGTCTTGGTAACAAGAATGTTATAAATCTAGGCTTAAAAAATGATCTAAGCGTTTTAATTCCGCGTGGTCGTCAGGACAAAATCAAAGTAAGTTACAGATTAAAGCAATCATCCTTTAGAGCACCTCTTGATGAAGGTACTGTCTTAGGCGCAATTGATGTAAAACTTGAAGATGTAACATTAGCTACAGTTCCTTTGGTCTCACTTGAAAAGATATCTGAAGGTGGGTTCTTTGAAAAAATATGGGACCATATTGTCATGTTCTTTATCTCAGATAATCCTGAAACTGAACAAGAAAAATAATTGAGAGAGATTTAAAATGTCTGATTCTTATCAAAAATTAGGGGAACTAATAGAGTTCCCAGCCTTAATAGGCTTAAGAGTTATTGTTGACGCTCACGACAACTTTGCCTTAGATAAAGTGAAAGGTCTTATAGATAATATTGAACCTAATAGTTTAAAGGAAATTACAGATCCTTCACGTAAAAGCTCAAATGGTAACTATATATCTCATACAGTTCCAGTACTGGTTAAATCTAAAGAACATTTAAAAAAACTTTATGTAAAAATTAGTGCTTTAGACTGTGTTAAACACGTTATCTAATTAGGTTTATATTTTGAAACGTAAAAGAAACTACGGCTTAGACGAAGAAATATTTGGAAGAGATTTCTCATCTTTTGTAAAGATGAGCTCTTATTTTTGTGTAGTTGCAGTACTTATATTTGCACTTTTTCTAATGCTTTCAGTATTTAGAATCTCAAGCTACACTTTTAATACATACGACAATATAGAAGATCTTCCACATAATAAGGTTGGTTTGCTCTTAGGAACATCGCCAAAAGAGGTTACAGGGCAACCCAATGAATATTTTACCTATCGAATTCTAGCTGCAGTAGAACTCTTTAACGCAAAAAAAATTGACTATATACTCGTGTCAGGAGACAACCGACACGAGTCTTATAATGAGCCAAGAGAGATGCAACGCTCATTACTTAAGGCTGGAATTCCACAAGATAGAATAATTTTTGACTTTGCCGGAATATCAACCCTTGATTCGGTAATTAGAGCAAATAAAGTATTCTTACAAGAAAAATTTACTATAATTTCACAGGAGTTCCATAATGAAAGAGCTCTTTTTATAGCAGACCATCATGACATTAAAGCTGTAGGATTTAATGCTCTTGATCCTGACGAATCCTTATTATTTTCTAAAGTTGCAATACGTGAACTATTTGCAAGAATAAAATGTATTTTTGATGTTTATTTCTTAAATACAGCCCCAAAATTCTTAGGAGAACCAATTACTATTGGCGCCTCACCATTCCCTAAAGAAATTTCAAATAAACCTCGCTACCCTACTTCAAAACCAAAGTTTGCAACAGACAATGCGAAAACATTAAAAGTACAAGAAGAACTATTTGAAGCCAGAAAAATAGCAAAACAGCCAACTAACTCTGCTAGCTATCAGTTATCTGTGGAAGCTATGGTATCAGAAAGTCAGGAAAACACCGACTATTCTCTGAGTTCTGAAGATGAAGCTTTAAAGGCAGAACTTATGGCTGAGGAGCAAAAAAAGGCATTAGATGAATCAACTGCACAAGCATCAGAGAGTTTATCTTCAGGAAACCAAACCTATATTGATCCTAATAAAGAAATAAAAAATATAAACAACCAGGAAAATTTAAACAATAATACAAACCATAAAAAAAGACGGTTAAGACCTGGTATTGAAAATTCTCACGGTGATCCTTGGGATTTTTATTAATCAAAGAAAAGTAGAGATCAATTTAAAGGATCAAAGCATAAGGCTTCAGTATTACTTAATGTAGGTAATTATAAAAATGGAAAATAGCAAAAGTAATACCCCTGCTAAAAAATTCCGTAAGGATATAAATGGATTAAGTAAAACTTTCACAAATCGCCGTACTAAGGTTCAGTTATAAATTTTCTAGG
>CALFLJ010000157.1 GCA_937880335.1 uncultured Succinatimonas sp. | reverse complement strand
CAATGCAAACTACAGTAGGTATATTCATGGTCCTGGCAAAGATTACAGTGTGAGAACGTGTAGATCCTTGAGAGGTAATAATGGCGGTTACTTTCCCTTGATCAAGTTGTACCGTTTCAGAGGGGGCAAGATCATCTGTAGCTAAAATGGTAGGACCGTCTTTTACATATTTTATGCCGGATTTCTTCATTTCTCCGGCATGCATCATTAGAATTTCATTAACACGTCTTGAGACGTCAATTACATCTGTGGCTCGACCTTGCATATAGTCGTTGTCCATAGAAAGGAATTGTTTTTCAAAACGTCTTGCCACAACGTCGACAGCATACTCGGCGTTGACATGTTCTTTTCTTATAAGCTCTAAAATAGCAGAAACATAATCAGGATCATCTAACATCATCTGATGAATCTGAAAAAGAACGGCATTTTGCTCACCTAGCTTTTCAAGTGAGACTTCATAGAGTGCTCCTAATTGAGAGATAGCGTGTAAACGGGCTTTATCAAGGCGAGCACATTCGGCATCGACATCTGTTATATTCCGATATTCCTGATGTTCGTACTGACGTTGAAGAAAACTAATATAACCAAATGATATACCGCGATTTGCTGCTGTACCATGAAGAATGGTTGTTTTATGTAAGGAACGGTTAGTATTCAAAATGATGCCTTTGTGAAAGAAAACTTACACAATTTATAAGCTTAGCTATTAAGCTAAGCAAAAGATGGAGCTCTTTGCTTTTAGCAAATATCTAAAAAGATAAAATAAAATTTTATCAAGATATATTCAAGTTTTTTATAGAGTAATTCAAAATTCTTAAAAAACTAATAAAAGCTGAGCTTACAAAAAAAAGCATGGGCTAAAATACCTCTATAATATAGTCCCATACAGAGGAAATTAGGAAAGTTGTTACCTTAAATATGGTTTGGGTAAGGGTTAATCTACTAATGGTTTAATAAACAGCTTTGCTTTAAAGAAATTCTGCATGAGTTTATATGGCGCCTATGTGTTAAAATACGTCAAATTTATTTTTTAGGTGAAACCATGTTAGTTAAAACTAGATTTGCCCCGTCACCTACCGGATATTTACATGTAGGTGGAGCTCGTACAGCACTATTTTCCTGGCTTTATGCTCGTCATTGCCAAGGTCAGTTTGTTTTAAGAATTGAGGATACTGATAGAGAAAGATCAACTCAGCCTGCAATTGATGCCATTATTGATTCTATGAAATGGTTAAATTTAGGTTGGGATGAGGGTCCTTATTATCAGACAAAACGTTTTGATCGCTATAAAGAGGTTATAGATAAGCTTTTAGCAGAAGGTAAGGCTTATAAGTGTTATTGTTCTAAAGAGCGTTTGGAACAAATGCGCGAAGAGCAAATGAAAGCAGGTCTTAAGCCTCGTTATGATGGACATTGTCGCGATGATAACAAAGAACATGATCCAAGTGAGCCTTATGTAGTACGTTTCCGCAATCCAGATGATGGTGTCGTATCATTTGATGATATGGTAAAAGGTCATGTTGAGTTTAAAAATTCTGAGCTTGACGACTTTATTATCCAGCGCTCCGATGGCACACCAACCTATAATTTCTGTGTAGTGGTTGATGACTGGGATATGGGTATTACCCATGTTATTCGAGGGGATGATCACGTTAACAATACCCCAAGACAAATCAATCTCTACAAAGCATTAGGTGCTAATATCCCTGTATTTTGCCATCTAGCCATGATCTTAGGTGATGATGGTGCTAAGCTTTCTAAGAGACATGGTGCTGTAAGTGTTATGCAGTATCGTGAGGATGGCTACTTACCTGAGGCATTAATAAATTATTTGGTGCGTTTAGGTTGGAGCCATGGTGATCAGGAGATATTTACTTTAGAGGAGATGATAAATCTCTTTGATTTAGATGCTATAACTCGTAGCGCATCAGGTTTTAATACAAAGAAACTTGATTGGCTTAATGCTCATTATATGAAAACTTTACCTGCAGGTGAGGTTGCAAAAGAGTTGGTTTGGCATTTAAATCGCTTAGGGATTACTGATTTAACCAAAGGTCCAGATCCTGTATTAGTTGTAAAGAACTATGCTGAGAGAACCCATACTTTAAAGGAAATGGCTCAGAAATCTCAGATCTACTACACCGATTTTGAGGAATATGATAAAGCTGGTGTAAAAAAGTGGATTAAAGAAGGCTCTGTTGATATCTTAAAGGCCGCCTTAGAGGTCTTAACTAAGTTAGACTCTTGGGATAGTGAGAGTATCGATAAAGTCTTAGAACAATTAGCTAAGGATAGAGATGTTGGCATGGGTAAGGTTGGACAACCTTTACGTATTGCCCTAACTGGAGCTGCTATGTCACCTGGCATTGGTGATACTATGGTCCTAGTTGGTAAAGAGCGTAGTTTAGTTCGCATTAGCCGAGCTATTGAACACTTTAGTGCGTAATTAAAAAGGCCGGGAGATCCCGGCCTTTTGAGAGCTTTTTATGAAATTTTTATTTTTAAGCTTAGCCGCTTTAGGTTTAACAGCCTGCCAGGGAGTGAGCTTTCACTCAAATTTAGATCCACAAAACTTTGTTGATTACTACAAACCATCTTCTGTTGAGGTTATTGAACAGGAAAGCGAGCTTGATAGACGACCTTATGTAAGTTTAGCTCAAGTCAAAGGTATGGCCTGTCAGGTAAATGAGCATGATTATATAGCCACAGAAGCTGATGCTCGTACAAAAGCTAAAATTGAAGCTGCTAATTTAGGTGCTAATGCCATTAAATTTGGTAAATGTGTGCACTTAAAAAATACCCCTGCCTGTTTAGTGTCCGTAACCTGTTACGGAGATGCTTTATCCGTTAATGATAAGTAAATCCTTTACTATTGAGCCTATAGGGAGAATTAGAACTCCTTATGGGCAAAAGTTCGCTGTACCAAGACAACCTGGTTTAGCTCCAGATGCTTATGGCTTAATTGAATTTTTTAGTCCTTATGCTCAAGAAGATGCTTTTCGAGGTCTTAAGGATTTCAGTCATGTTCATGTCATTTTTATTTTTGATAGAGCTCGTCAAGATAAGTTTCATGCAACGGTAAGACCGCCACGTCTTGGCGGTAACACTTCTGTCGGTGTATTTGCCTCACGCTCACCTTTTAGACCGTCATCATTAGGTCTGTCAATTTTGAAACTAATTAAGGTTGAGAGTATTAAAGGTCATGTCCGTTTATGGGTAGCAGGGGCTGATTTAGTTGATGGAACCCCTATAGTGGATGTAAAACCTTACATTCCTTTTGTCGATAGTATCCCAGATGCTGTAGGTGGTTTTGCTAAGGCCCCCCCTAATTGCTTTAAGGTAGAGTATTCTCAACAAGCTTTAGATAAATTATCCGATTTAGATGCAAGACATAGGAGAGCTATTTCTCAGACTTTATCGCAGGATCCAAGACCTGCTTATAAGGGTGAGAGTGATGAAAAAATTTACTATGCTTTAATTTATAACCGAGACGTGATGTTTAAAGTTGAAGATCATGTTATAAAGGTCTTAGATGTTATAGTAAAAGGGGAGGTTACATGTTAAAACCACGATATACCCATGTGCTTTTTGATTTAGATGGCACAATTTATGACAGCCTTTATGTGAATATACTTTCATTATACGAAGTTATAAAAAAAGAGCTACCACAAAATCATGAAAGTATAGAAAGTTTGTATCGTTTTGCCTCCCACACAGCTTATGACACTCTTAGGTCTTTGGGGGTTAAAGATGAAGATTACGACAGAGTTATAAATCTTTGGTGTGAAAGAGTCATAGCTCATAAGGACGAGATCAAACTTTTCCCTGGGATTTTAAGCGTTATTAAGTGGTTAAAAAATTCAGGGTGCAAATTAGCTATTATTACGTCAAGAGATAGGAAAACAGCTTCTGTAATAGGAGATGTAGCATCTCCTATGCCCCCTGAGCTTGGCCCTTATTTTGACATGTCTATATGTTGTAATGACGTAGAAAATCCTAAACCAGCTCCAGATTCAATTTTAAAATATATGAATCTAACAGGGGCAAAAGCTTGTGAGATTTTATATATCGGAGATACTTTAGCTGATTTTTTGTGCGCTAAAGATGCTCAAGTCGATTTTGGATTGGCTGTATGGGGGGCTAATTTAGATAAATATCTAAAATGTGCCCATTATTTTACAAGTCCTTGGGATATTATAAATATTATCTCATGTCAAAATCCTTTGCTTGAGCCTTGGTACAGATGGGCTCACGAGATTGAATCCATAGGTCAGATAGGACTTGCATATTGTCATGATGATTTTGATAAGGAACGTTATTTACGTTTAAGAGAAATAGCCTCAGAGATTTTAAATGCACACCTTGAGATTCCAAAGGAAAAATTAAAGAATGCCCTTTGTTTAGATGAAGGTTATAAAACTCCTAAAGTTGATACTCGCGGAGTTGTTTTCAATGAAGAGGGAAAGATCCTTTTAGTTAAAGAATCTCGTACGTCATCTTGGAATTTGCCAGGTGGGTGGTGTGATGATGGAGAGACTATTTATTCAAATACTAAAAAGGAAGTTTTAGAAGAGGCTGGAATGCTTGTTGAACCTCTTAAGCTTATAGCCATACTGGATAGAAATAAACACAATACACCAAGACTTAGTGTGGGTGTATTAAAGGTTTTTGTTCTCTGTCAAAAAGGGCCTCAGAATTTTATCGCAGGTAGCGACGAAACTTCTGATATAGGATTTTTTAGTCTTGAGGAAATAAAGAATTTAGAATTGAGGGCTGATACTACAACCTTTGAACAGCTAGAGATGTGTTTTGCTGCACATCAAGATAGTTCTTGGATGGTAGTTGTGGAGTAAAACTTATGCAATATTTAATCGATCTTCATACTCATACAATAGCTTCTGATCATGCCTACAGCACAATTATGGAAAATGTGTCACAGGCTGGATTAAAAGGCATGAATATGATCGCAATTACTGATCATGGACCGGATGTTTCAGATGGTCCTCATCCTTGGCATTTTAACAACTTAAGGGTTGTTCCTCGCATTGCTGAAGGGGTTGCTGTATTAAGAGGAATTGAAGCTAATGTTACAGCTGATGGCGGACTTGATTTAGATGAGACTCCTCTGCGTCGCTTAGATATAGTTTTAGCAGGTTTTCACCCTAACTATTTACCGACAACAAAAGAAGAGCATACCCGACTTATTTGTAAGGTTATGAGAGAGGGACTAGTCGATATAGTCTCTCATCCTGGGGTTGCACAATATCCTGTGGATTATGAAGAGTTTTTACTTTGTGCCAAAGAGTGTAATGTAGCTGTGGAAATCAACTCCTCATCCTCCGTTAACACTAGAATGGGCAGTCATGAAAATTGTGTAAAAATTGGTAAATTAGCATCAAAGATTGGAAACCTAATATCATTAGGATCTGATGCCCATATAGCTTATTTTATAGGTTGCTTTGAGGAATCCTTAAAAGTTTTAAATGAATCTGGAGTTAAGCAAGATCAGATAATAAATACATCGCCAAATAAGGTTTTAGACTTCCTTGAGTCTCGTGGTCATGCTCCAATTAAGGAGTTACGTGAGCACTTTAAAGATATTGCTTAGAAGTTTAAAAGAATAGTCAGCTTATAATTGTTATAAATATATAAGCTGAATATTTTTATGTATCAAACTAATGGTAAGAATATTTTTTTTTGTGAGTCATTTGCAGAGCTATTAGAATTTTACGTGTAAAACATGAGATATTGGGATAAATCAGGTAAACTTAAATCTTCCTGATTTAACTTCTTATAGACGTAAATGAAGATATAACTCTTGATTGAGTTGCAACCACAAGTTATAGGTATGAGCCTATAACTGATGTAGACTCTGGGTATGAGGTATTGCAAAAAGAGACTTAGCCCTCTTATCAATCGGATAAAAATGAAGATGTTAAAAGATTGTTTGTTGCCTATAAAGACAGATTACTAAGATTTTATGCAGATTTAAGATTAGTTAAAGCTATTGCACGTAAGGCTGATTTTTATAAGTAAAAAAATAAATAAGCAACCGGTGGTTTGAAAGACATATCAATGTTTATATATAACTTCATTTTTGTCTCAGAAAAGTTATAAAGAGGGGCTTTATTTTGTGGGTAAACGACAGAAGTCCAATATCCTGCAGAAAAAATGCCCCTTAAGGGGCATTTAACTTAACTTTTAAAGACTAAGAATTACAATACTAAGTCAAAACCTGTAAAGTTTAGGTAATATTATTTTATTACTTAGCCTTAAACCATTTATCTTGAATGGCCTTTAATGTACCATCAGCTTTAACTTTAGCAAAACCATCGTTAATCAATTTGACAAGTTCTTCGTCATTTTTGTTCATAACGATGCCGTATTCATCTGCAGTTATAAGCTCTTCTAATAAAGACAGTTTTTTTGCACCTGTTGATGCAATATAGTATTCAAGTACAGGTTTGTCATTTATTAATGCATCACACCCGCCTTTAGTTAGTTCTAAGAATGCCTCGGGAGCTGAGTTGAATTGTGTAACAGTTGCTCCTTTAACTTGCTGTGTTGAGTACATAGCACCAGAGGTACCAATTTGAGCACAAATTTTCTGACCATCAAGATCTGAGACTGACTTAATCTTATCTTTGACCTCGTCACGAACAATAACACCCAATCCTGCTTTTAAATAAGGCTCTGAGAAAGCGACGCGTTTTGCACGCTCATTTGTAATAGTAAATCCGGAAATTCCTGCGTCTAAAGTTCCAGTTAAAATAGCAGGAATAAGACCATCAAAAGGCATAGATGACATTTCAACTTTGAAATTAGAGGCCTTTGCTATGGCATATATAAGGTCAATATCAAAACCGGTTAACTCTTTTGTATTCTCATCCATAAACTCAAAGGGAGCAAAAGAGGGCTCTGTACCAACTCTAACAACTCGCTCATCGGCAATAGATTCAAATGCTAAAGCAGAAATTACAGATGCCAATAACAACCCTTTTAGTTTCATAATATTTATCTCCAATAACTTATATATGTATGTTCTTTATGTTAAGAGTGATCCATATAATTGGCAATTGTTTTTTAAATAATCCAAAAATGGTGCATCTTTTCTATTTTAGTGCTTTTAATGCTTGAAAATTTCCGTTTATAATTAAGAAAAAGGAGTTTTTATGGATATTATTCATAATATTGAGCATTTCAAGAAAGCTCTACGTATTTTGCGTTTGCACCAAAAATACGCAAACAATTTGCGCTCTTATGAAAAGGATAAATTTAATGATATAGAATTTAGGCCAGGAAGAGCGCGTGATTTAAAAGCTATTGAGCAATTACATCTTCGTACTTTTAGAATTCCTCTTTTAAATTTTTTACGTTGGGTTTATCGGTTTAAGGCAATGGAGCTTGTATCTGTAGCCTGTGACAAAGAGG
>CALFLJ010000156.1 GCA_937880335.1 uncultured Succinatimonas sp. | reverse complement strand
GCAACAGGTGCTAAGATCGGGGCCAGAATAATTACAGCAGCACCACCATCCATAAACATACCCATAATAAGCAGGAAGATATTAACTAAAAGTAAGAACACCCACTTGTTTTGAGTAATAGACAATATGAGATCATTAACCATTACTGGCATCTGTAGAGCTGTTAAGCCGTAAGAGAAAACCTTAGCGCAGGCAATGATGAGTAATAATGGAGCAGCACTGTTTACAGCATTTAATAAAATAGTCCAAACATCCTTAAACTCTAAGGTTCTGATTACAAAGAGACTTACAAATAAACTATAAACTACAGAGATTGCGCCAGCTTCAGTTGGTGTGCAAACACCACACATAATGCCACCTACAACAATGATAGGCATGCCTAAAGGAATGATTGCATCAAACAAAGTCTTTTTAACTTCAGCTAAAGAAGGCTTTGAGGTTCTTCTTGGAAAATGGCAAACTCTGTCACGTAAGATAACTGTTAACATGAGGAACACGCCTAACATAAGGCCAGGAATAATACCGCCCATGAACATTGAACCTACTGAAGCACCAACAGCTGTAGCATAGACAACCATGATGATACTAGGTGGAATAATCGGGCCACAAACTGCAGCTGCGGAAATTACACCTGTAGCCTCACTTACTGAATATCCCTCTTTTTTCATGGATGGAATCATGATCCCGCCAATACAAGAGGCACTAGCCTGAGCGGATCCTGTAATACCACCAAAGAACATACTAGATACGATACTTGCGTGTGCTAAATTACCTGGAAGTCTACCTATTAAAAGTAAGGCAAAACGAATAAGCTTCTCAGTAATTCCGCCACGGTTCATAATTTCACCGGCTAGCATAAAGAATGGAATTGCAAGTAAAGGCAAGTTTCCCATACCGTTATAGATAGCCTGAGATACAGCGACAGTAGCTATTGGTGTATCAGTACTTGAGGCTAATACAGCCAAACTTGCAACACCAGTTAAAAGTAAACTTACGAAGATTGGAACGCCACCAATAATAAGGACGAACGTTAAGATAATTAGTAATGTAATTGCAATACCCATGATTATTTATCCTCCTCACCCTCTTGCATAGGATCGTTTACAACCTTGTTTTTAGCATTACGAATAAGTTCGTATAAACACAAGGCAAATCCTATTGGCATTGATATGTAGTAGTACATACGAGGAACTTTAAGTACTGTACTTAAAATGGTTCCGCGGGTTGTATATTGAGCACAGATAACAAATAAGAAACCAACAAATACTGCTGTTATTACTAAAATTACAGCTCTTATTGCCATTCTTATATTGTGTGATTTAGGCATGTTGCTGATGGTTGAAAACTCAATATGACCACCAGTTCTAAAGGCTCTAGCACTTCCAAACATAGCCATGGCGATCAATAAAGCCTGATTTACCTCATCGGCCCACAAAAATCCGCTACTGAAAACATAGCGGGCTATTGTATTACTGGCAGCAATAGCTACAATGGCTGATAAAGTTACAGCACAAACTGTATCCTCAGTCCACTTTATTAGCGTATCGATGCCCCGGAAAATATTAGACATTGAATGCTCCTTTGATTTTACTTATTAATAAAGCACGGAACCATGAAAGCCTAATTGATGAGAAATCATCAATGCGGCCTCTTTAACCTTCGTTGCGATGAATTTTTTCTTATCGTCAGTTAACATGCTAAGTAAACTTGAACAAGAAATTGAAGCTACAGGATCATTACTGTGATTTCTTAAAACAGAACCTACGCAGTACATATGAGGGCCATCTTCTCTATCATCTATGGCGTATCCACGCTCTCTGGATACTTGAGCATCCTGTAAAATTGCAATTGAGGTTGTTTTGGTAAAAGGGGTATTAGCCGGATATGGCTCAGGACCTAATAAATTTAAAATAAGATCATCTGGGTATGCAAAAAGCATAGCCTTTCCTAAAGAGGTTGAATGTAAATCGCGACGTGATCCGACCTTTGCATCAGCTTTAACTACAGATAAATCCTCTGCTCTATCTATGTAAACGATTTTGCCACGGTTCTCTACACCTAAGAATACTGTACCGCCTGTTACACGGTTTAACTCTTGTAAATAAGGTCTTGCGACATCAATAACACCAAGCTCCGATACAGCTGCCATTCCAATATCAAAATTTAATAATGAAAGGCCATAGGTTTTACGCTCTGGATTTTTTACCTCTAAAAGCCCCTTTTGCACTAAAGTATTAACAAGTTCAAAAGTAGATGATTTAGGCATGTTCAGCATTTCACAGATGTCATGCAAAGTAAGATAACGCCTGGTATCGGCAAATAGCAGCAACAAATCAACTGTACGCACGACAGACTTTACAAGTTTCACATTTTTGCTAGAACTTGCATTTGCGTATGCTGCTTTATACGAAGAGTGTTCAAAATAGTTCATAAATACGAAACCTTAAAAGTTAATAACAGGGAATTTATTTATATAAATGCCTTTTCTATGGTGCTAATTTAACATTAAATTTATAAAGATTTTTATAATTTAATAACGTGTATTAAAATCTTTGAACGTTCAAGCAAGTTCTATTCGAAACAACGAATATTTCATATATGCGAACTTGTTTTCGCAATTTAATAGTATTTATCTGTAATTTTTGCGAATTTTTTATTATTAAAAATAAAGATATAAAAGTAGACTTTACCTGTATAAATCAAGGTTATTTGGATAAAGATAGGCAAAAATTAAAGAACTTTTATTTTTTAGTAATCATATATACGAACAAATAAAAAGAATAAATTTTTTGGATATTCGAGACACAAAAAAATTAAATAGTATAAAAGTAAAAATTTTTGTTTAAACAAAATATAACTTATAAAAAATTTTTAAGTTAATTTTTAAATTATTTTGTTTTTTCGTATATACGAACTTATTTCTATAAATTTGCAAATAAAGAAAAAAGTTTACGAACTTAATTTTTAAAGATTTGCAAAAATATTAGATTAAAGGCTATTAAAAAGGCCTTTTTGACTAGATATAGTAATAAAGCTAGGATTAGAATACTTATTTGGAATAGAATATGAAAAATATAAAAGACAAAATTTAAATACCTAAAAGACTAAGACCTCTTTTATCAATAACATCTATTACACTGTCAATCCATGGATAATCTAAAGTCCTAAGATATGACTTAAGCTCTTCAAGCTTATAGTTTTCAATAATATTTGAGGCCTCTCTTATATAAGAAATATGCCAAGGCTCAAAAGCAATGTGGCCCTTACCTGTAAAAGGCCTTTGAAAACCAAAATCACTAAGATTATTGGAAAGCCAGATCTCCAAAGGATAAAAGTACTGACCTTCACTGTATTCATATGCCGTAAGCTGAAGCTTTTGTCCTAAAGGCAGAAGATTTTTTGAGTAAATATCAAAGTCTGTACCGAAATGATGTCGAGATAAACCTGGAATTGCAGAAAAACGCAAAATAGCTTCTACTTTCTGCTCATCGTTTTCCTTTGACAAATCTAAGATATTTTCATTCTCATCTAATACAGGTCGCCGTAAATTGAATTTGTCATCAAAGATCTTAAGCTGCCTTTCAAAACTTCTATATGCTGAAGCTAAATCAAGACTAATACCATCATCAAGAGCTTTTTTACGAAGTCTTTCAAAGGCTTCAACCGCAGATGGTAAGCCTTTGAAAAAGTCTTGATTTGGAAATAAAACTAAATGACTTTCATCTAAACCTAGATAGTTTTTACTTGAGATCATATTCAGTAATTAAAGATTTAACTTCTCCTTTAAGCTCATCGTCACCTTGCTCTGAAATTTCCTCTAGCATGCTTTTTGCCTCGTCATAATCACCTGTCTCAAGGTAAAGTCTTGCAAGATTAAGCTCATCAACCAGATGTCGACGGTTAAAGTCATTCTCTGATCTATCGACCACTTCGTCAGAATAAGGCTCTAAATCATCATAGAAATCATCATCGACTTTATCAATCAGATCTGCTCGAGCCTTATCATCAATATCTTTTTGTGCTAAATCAATACAAGCATCTTCAATAACTTGATGAGATGGCTTATCATCGGTCATTGGCTCAGATTGCAACATACGGGCTAAATCATCATCAGATAATGTACTGCCCTCACCTTGTGCCATAACCTCTTCCTTAGGTTGTATATCTAAAGAAGAGTTATCTCCACTGAGCATATTTAACAAGAATGAATCATCTTCATTTTCTTTTTCAATCTCACCTGAAATTGCCTTAGGATGATCATTATTGTTTAAAGTCTCCGATACATTTAAGCTTTCTTTTTCTGAATTATTTACAGCATCTAAGATGACTTTATCTTGATCAATAAAGTCAACATCTTCATCTTTTGCTTTTTCTTCTGTTTTTAATTTTTGATGCTCAGAGGAAATCATGGCCTCCAAAGCATCTTCATCATCTATTGAAAGTTCTTTTTCAAGCTCCTGATTATCTTGAGGAACAACCTCCACTAAAGAGTCTTCAGAAACCTCAGTTTTTTGGGGGGCATCTTCTTTGTCTTGAGAAACATCCTCTACTAAAGAATCTTCAGAAACCTCAGTCTTTTGGGGTTCATCTTCTTTGTCTTGAGAAACATCCTCTACTAAAGAATCTTCAGAAACCTCAGTCTTTTGGGGTTCATCTTCTTTGTCTTGAGAAACATCCTCTACTAAAGAATCTTCAGAAACCTCAGTCTTTTGGGGTTCATCTTCTTTGTCTTGAGAAACATCCTCTACTAAAGAATCTTCAGAAACCTCAGTCTTTTGGGGTTCATCTTCTTTGTCTTGAGAAACATCCTCTACTAAAGAATCTTCAGAAACCTCAGT
>CALFLJ010000155.1 GCA_937880335.1 uncultured Succinatimonas sp. | reverse complement strand
CGTCCATAAAATCATTCATTTGTATGGCATTTAGCTCTGTTGCAGTGAATTAGACCATTTTTTGTGCCACCTAGAATAATCCCCACATTTTTAGAATTCTTACACTCTGATCGCTTTTTCTAAATTTCATATATTCTGATAGACGTAAACATAGTAGACATCGTATATGCAGCCATTGTTTACAAGAAGTGAGGTTAGTTTAGGAATAATAAGCTCAGCCATATTAACCTCATAGAGGTACAATAATATGTATCTGTGGTAGCTAAATAATTTGGAATCACAAAAAAATTAAAGAATATTTATACAAATATCAAAAACTTATAAAATATTTAGCTTTAGATGTAGCCCCAAAATAAGGTACCTACACTTATCTATAGACGCAGTTTATAGGATATACTATATAAACTAAATGTGCCCCAAAGTTACGCGATCGTTACCACCTAGATCTCGCAATGTCTCAATATTAAAATAGCCTTCCTTTAAAAATAAATCCTGCACGCTTAAAGCCTGATTATAACCATGCTCTACTAAAAGACATCCATTTTCATTTAGATAATAATGAGCTTTTTTTATTATTGCTCGCAAATCATCTAAACCATCAGGACCTGAGGTTAAGGCTGTAATAGGCTCATAATTTAAGCCGTTTTGTGTAAGATGCGAATCCCCTTCTTCTATATAAGGAGGATTTGAAACAATAATATCAAACCTTTTACCAGCAATCTCATCTGACATGGGCTCAAAAAACCACGAGCCATAACTCATATTTACATCTAAATTTAATGTACGAGCATTCTCTTTTGCTATAGCTAAAGCCTCTTTTGAATAGTCTATAGCATATGCGCAAAGGGAAGGAAGGTTTGACTTTAAAGCTAAGATAATAGCTCCCGTTCCTGTTCCTAAATCAAGAGCCGACTTAGGTTTTAAAGATAGCGCTTTTTCAACTAAAAGCTCTGTATCAGGACGAGGAATTAAAGTTGAACTGTTTACTTTTAATTTAAGACCAAAAAATTCTTTATAACCTAAAAGATAAGCACACGGCTCTCCCTTAGCTCTTCTGTTTATAAGGCTGAAATAAAGATCTTTTTTTGAGTGACAAAGCTCCTTATCATCATTTATGATTAAGGATACTTTAGATAAACCTGTGACATGTGAAAGTAACAAGGCGGCTTCTTTTTGAGGATTTTCAATTGATGCCTCACGCAGAATTTGAGCTCCTGACTGTAAAAC
>CALFLJ010000154.1 GCA_937880335.1 uncultured Succinatimonas sp. | reverse complement strand
ATCAAAGCTCTTAGCCCAGTCTAAAATTTCTTTAGTGACCCATAGCTGACGTTTTGAAATAAACAAAGCCTTTGGAAATCCTTTTGTTTTCTTCCACTTGTCAAAAGTTCCTCTTGTGATGTCAAAGATCTTCATGATCTTTACTGCTGTAACGAGATAATCATTTTTTATGATCTCGTTAGATGGGGTTGAAATTCTATCTGTTTTATTAGCCATAAGTACCTATTACAAAAAGCTAACTATGTAAAATGATTATGTATATACAAAATTACTCTTGTTTATGCTAAAAGTAAATAAAAAGTACAAATAAAATAGTATGTAAATAATAAAAATAAAAAGTATGTAAAATTAACTATTTGAATTAAAATAATATTTTATGGTATGCATGTTATATAATTACATTAGATATTTATTTATTTGATACTATTTTTAGAGGGCTGTATGAAACTATCTGACTCAGGAAAATTAAGAGAGATCCTTAAGAAATACAATCCTCAACTTCAAGATACAGAAGAGTCTTTTGAACAAACTTATGAAAAAGTAATGAAAGGTTTTCCTGATATTTTGAAAAAGAAAATTAGGGAAGTTCGTACTGAACATAAGCTAGGTCAGATAGAGTTGGCAAAAAAAATAGGAATTACTCAAGCTACTTACTCTGCTTGGGAAACAGGTTCGCACATTCCAAAAATTGAAAACATAAAACAATTAACTGAAATTCTTGGTGTAGATCCTTCTGCCTTTATTGAATTAAATCCGATGGAAGGACACGATAAAAGGGATCTTCCTATTCTTGATAAGTCTTTCTTTGCTCATAGCTCGTTTTTAGATTTTCAAGCAATCGTAAATAATCCAAAAGCTAAAGGTGTTAGAGCATTTCGTCCCGTGTTCACTGAAGATGAAGCTGAGTTTTGTTTTGATGTTGGTAACTGTTCAGACATGAAGGGCAGGGATGGAATATCTCCATATTCACTGGTTACATGCAAGGCTTCCCATCTAAAAGGTAAAACAAAAGAAGAAATCTTTAATAGCGTAAATGGTTCAGTTTGTGTTGTTAGCGTTAATGGTGGCGAAGGCATATTAAGACAAGTTTTCTTTGATGGATCATTTCTAAGAATTCACGCTTGGAATAAAGATGTTGATGATAGATTGTTCCCTGTGAAAAAGAGTTTTTTAAGCAGTTTAAGCAGCTTTGCTAAAGTTGTTATTTTTCAAAATAACATAAAACAAGATGATGTTCTCTTAGCTGATGATATAGAAATCTATGGTGTAACTATAGAGCAAATCAGATCCATCGCTTTTATTAATTATTGCTGTGGAAAAGTTGTGGATAACTAAGAATACACCCGATTTTGGTAACGAAAAATACCCGATTTCGGTAACAAAAAATACCCGATTTCGGTAACACAGATTTTATTTAAAATTTAAGAGCAAAAACGGATAAAATTCTATGATATGACTAAGGATAATTGAACGACTAGGTGAAATGAAATTGGCGTGTTTTTTATTATCTTTAAAATTAAATTATTAAAAATCAACATATTATAAATATTCTTGTTTAATCTCCCGCACCACTATGACTATTTTTTTCTTCCCAACTTTTACAAAAATTGTCTACTAGTTCAGATCTCTAAGTTTCATTTTGTGTAACCTCAATTCACAGCTTTGTCGTCGTGAGGCTTTCTAGCATATTTGATCATGTTATGAACAGCGATGTTCTCAACATACTTGCTTACAGGCTCTTCTGTATTAAAAATCTTTAGACACTCTCTTTGAGTTTTTGACATTGGCTTGATAGTGATGAAACTGTCGGCAAAACCTATTTCAGTGATTCAATCAAGCTCCTTGATTATGGTTTTAACAGAGTGATGAGGAACAGGTTTATTTTTATCAAGAAGCTTTCTTAAGTCACGTTCCATTCTCATATAAAGACTTAAGGCAACAAATTCAACGAAACACTTGCATACTAAAGAATCTTCACTAGAGGTTCTAAACCTGTCACAGCACATCTTTACTTTTAATTCCAAGAAGCAGTCTTCAACAGTACGTCTGTCCTTATAACCGTAGTAAGCCTGCTTTCCATCTCTGACAGAATCTGATACAAGCACAAATATACCGGCATGCTGGTTTGCCTCTTGGAAGGCTTAGTTATTCAGGGGGATACCACCGTTATCATCCTGTACCAAAAATTCATCAGCAAAGCTTTTGTTGGTAGCATCTAAGGTCATACCATCCTTTAGCATTTGCATGATGTCGTTACGACGCTTTTGAATTTTTTTTAGTAAACGCACCAGCTCTTTTTTGATCGTAGAATACATGGACAAAGAGCTTTTATGGACTGTTTTACCATTGATTTTAAAGTTAGATTAAGAATAATTTAAAAAATCTAAAAATGCTTATAAAACAAATAAATCAAATTACGGATAATTATTCGTAATCACGAACCGTATTTAGAACCTTTTATTGATCTCTGATAGATCGATCTTGTAGATGGAGTCTTCATCACTAATTTCTTGTTTCAAAAACATTGCCATGTAAATAGGTGCGTAAGTCAGTTTTCCTTCAACCTTCAAATTCGAGTTATTAAAGATCAAAGCTCTGTTTAGATTAAATTCTCCACAATCCATTATATTTGAAAGCGCTCTGTGGACTTTGTAATCTTTACCAGACTTAACTTCTATAGGAAGCACTTCACCATCATATTCGATTAAAAAATCGAGTTCTTCTCTTTTCTTATTGTTATAGTAGTAAAGATCGTGTTCACAAGCGGTTAATTCTTGAGCTATATAGTTCTCAAAGATTGCGCCATAGTTTAATTTGTCGTCCCCACTAATGATTTTTAGTTGAATTCCTTGAGAGTACTCTGATGCTAAAAGTCCTACGTCACTCATGAACAATTTGAATAAACTTCTAGATTTTGATAATTTTAAGGGGATCTTTGGTGTTTCTACGTTGTAAACAGGTAAAGCGACACCTGCGTCTTTCAACCAGAGAAAGCTATTTTCATACCTATCAAACTTGACTCCTGATTTGATATCTTTGATGATAAAGCGTTTGTTTTGACTGTTAAGTTGAGGTGCTATTAGTTCAAAGATCTGAGCTATTGCAAGCTTATTGTTCTTGTCATATTGAGTAATGTCTTTTTTATAGAGATTAACTATTTGATTTTGTATGTCAATTACTTCATTAAGGTTGTTCGTTTCTATGTACCTGTTTACAGCAGCAGGCATGCCTCCTACCACTAGGTAAACTCTAAACAGTTCCATCATTTTCTTATGGATAATGTGGGCCGCTCCGATGTCCACGCCTCTGGTAGCCTACCGGTACTGATCTAAGATCATTGATTTCAATTCCTAAAAGAGAACCAGAGAGAATGTAATTATAAGATCCTTCATCAACAAGAAATTTAATATATGTTATAACTTCTGGACAGATCTGTACCTCGTCAAAAAAGATAAGGGTATCTCTTTTTATGAGTTTTTGTTTTGTGAATAGGGACAGTCTTGCAAGAAGATCTTTTGTGTTACTTAGATCTTTGAACA
>CALFLJ010000153.1 GCA_937880335.1 uncultured Succinatimonas sp. | reverse complement strand
TGCCAAATCTCGTTATTTCATCTACATTAGACTGTAAAGCTAACCTTAACCATTCATACCATAAAGCTTCAGCTTCCTCTTTAGAATCTGAATTGAATACCTCATCTAAAAGCTCTTTTAACTCATTTTTTTTCATATAAATCATGATAGAAGCTTAAAATATCATTAAGCTTTATTCTTTTTTCTTCAGATAAATTAGAGTATTGGGTAAGTAAAAGGAAGATAGAACGTTTAAAAGAGAATAACTTTTTTATATCTAATGATATAGCAAAATTAAATATTAATTTTATAAAGCGTAAGTTATACAGAAGATCCTAAATAACAAGATAAAAGTCTTAAAAGACTAGCCTATGGATTTAGAGTTTTAGATTACTTCTTTATAAGAATTAAAGATGCTTTTAGAGGATTGCTTATGCCTAATATATATAGCCCTAATGAATATAATACCAATTTCATTAGAGCTATCCACAGATTCTATGAAGAACCTTATTTACTTTTAGCCTGATAAGCTAAAAAACGCACAAATTCTTCAAGCTGTTGTTCATTTTTAGGATTACGTCCTGAAATTGTAAGCAGAACAATTTCATTATCCTGTCCGTAAACTATAGCCTCAGTGCCATAATCTGCACAATCAAAGCTCCAAGCTTTGTCGATTAAATTTGATTTAGTCGGCATTGCACATTGCATCTGTGACGCTGCAACTTTTGCATATGATTGAGAATCAATTGTTTGATTTTTCAAGGGATGAATTGAGGTTACACTAATTGCTAGTGTTTCATCTGAACTTAAATAAATCAATGAATTATCCGCACTAGGATTAGGTTCAACTGAAAAACCAAAAGGACATGGGATCTGTACTTTTTGTTCGTCAGAAAAAGACTTAATTTCAGAGTTTACAGCTTCATTTGCCAACGCTATGGTAGAACATAACATAAGCAATGAACAAAGAAATTTGCGCATAATACTCTTTATTCTTCTCTTAATGATTTAACTAAATCAGAGGCAATTACATCAACGTCACGATTGCCATCAACTGCAATATAACGAGTCTTGCCCTGTGCTGATAAATCCTTATAGAAGGTTACTAAAGGCTCAGTCTGCTCATGATAAACGTTAAGACGTGCTCTTACAGTATTCTCCTCGTCATCTGGGCGAATTACTAAACTCTCACCTGTAACATCATCCTTGCCCTCAACCTTAGGTGGATTGTAGACAATATGATAGGTACGACCTGAGGCTAAGTGTACACGACGGCCAGACATACGCTTTACAATCTTCTCATCAGGAACCTGTAGCTCAACTACAGCATCAATGGCAATGCCATTATCAACTAAAGCCTGAGCCTGAGGAATAGTTCTTGGGAAACCGTCAAAGAGGAAGCCATTTGCACAATCGTCTTTAGC
>CALFLJ010000152.1 GCA_937880335.1 uncultured Succinatimonas sp. | reverse complement strand
AGATTGCAGAGAAGGTTGGTCTTCCTGTTATGGTTTGTATGGACGGCTTCGTTCTAACCCACGCTTTTGAACGTTTAGACATTCCAACTCAGGAGCAAATTGACGCATTCTTACCTCCTTATGAGCCTAAGGAATTCTTAACCACCAAAGAGCCTGTTTCCATTGGCGCTATGGTTGGTCCTGAGGCCTTTACTGAGGTTCGTTTCTTACAGCAACGCAAGATGGCCAAAGCTTTAGACGTAATCACAGAGGTTACCGAAGAGTATCGTAAGTTAACAGGTTCTAAGTCTGGTGGCTTACTTGAGTGCTACAACTGCGAGAATGCAGATCTTAAACTCATCATTATGGGTTCTACTGTTGGTACTGCTAAGGACGAGATTGATCGCTTAAAGAAGGAAGGTATCAATGTTGGTATCATTTCCTTGAAGTCCTTCCGTCCATTCCCATATGCAGCATTACGTGAGGCAATCGGTGACACCAAGCAGGTAATCTGCTTGGAGCGTGCATTCTCCTTCGGTGCTCGTGGTATTGTTTGCCCTGAGGTTAAGCGTGCTATGGAAGGCACCAATTGCGACGTTAAGACTGCTGTATGCGGCTTAGGCGGTCGTGCTATTTACGGTACTACCATCAACGGCATTGTAAAACATGCCCTTGCAGGTAAGTTCACCGAGGAATTCACCTGGTTTGACATTGATGCTAATGTCTTAAACGGCTACACCAAAGACGCTGAAGGCGTAACCTTCCCACAAGGTCCGCTTACCGCTTCTCAGCTTGAAGCTTCGGTCAAAAACGCTTAATCCGGGAGATAAAAAATGTTAGATCAAATCAAATTTTACCAGACCGGTTCCAACACTGTAGGTAACCGTCTTTTAAACCCGGCTATGCGTTCAACACAGGCATCTGTCGACCGTCCTAATTCTTTAATTTCCGGTCACCGTGCCTGTCAGGGTTGTGGTGAGGCTTTAGGTGCCCGCTACGCAATTGACGCTGCAATGCGTGCAACAAACGGCCAGATCATGGTTGTTAACGCTACAGGTTGCTTGGAAGTATTCTCAACCCCATATCCTGAATCAGCTTGGCGTTTACCTTGGGTTCACTCACTCTTTGGTAACACAGCTGCTGTAGGTTCAGGTTTAGCTGCTGCAGCTCGTGTTCGTGCTGCTAAAAATGGCGATGAAAACGTTCCTCGCATCATTGCCCAAGGTGGTGACGGTGGTACTACCGATATTGGCTTTGGTCCTTTATCAGGTATGTTCGAGCGTAACGATGACGTTTTATACATCTGCTACGATAACGAAGCATACATGAACACTGGTGTTCAGCGTTCATCTGCAACCCCTCCATCTGCCCGTACCGCTACCACTCAGTTAGTTGGTGAGCATCCAGGTGCTGATTGGGGTCGTGGTAAATCTGTACCTCTTATCGCTATGGCTCACGGTATTCCTTACGTTGCAACTGCAACTGTTGCAGATCTCCGTGATCTTGAGGCCAAGGTAACTAAGGCTATGTCCTTCCACGGTGCTCGCTACATTCAGGTCTTAGTACCATGCCCATTAGGTTGGGGCTTGGCTTCTAACTCTACTGTTACTGTTGCACGTACCGCTATGGAAACTGGCTTCTACCCTGTATTTGAAGCTGAGTATGGCAAGATCACTTCTGTACGCAAGATTCGTCAGAAACAGCCTGTTCTCAACTACTTAAAGATGCAGCGTCGTTATGCCCACTTAACCGGTAAGAAAGCCGATCCGAACGTTGTAGCCCGTCTGCAAGCTTTATGCGACACCAATATTAAGAACTTCGGTCTTATGGGTGATGATGAGCCTAATGGTGTACCTACTGCAATTCAGGCTTACGAGCGCAGCAACCGCGTATAAGGAGTATTCAAATCATGTTAAAGAAATCTTTCGCTGTTACCCTTGAACCGGGTACCTCTTTAGCTAACCACACCGGTTCATGGCGTACCCTGCGCCCGGTAAATGTTTTCAAGCTCCCGCCTTGCAACAAGCAGTGCCCAGCTGGTGAAAACATTCAGCAGTGGCTCTACTACGCAGCTGAGGGTGACTATGAGCACGCCTGGCGTGTTCTCACTGAAGAGAACCCAATGCCTGCATGTATGGGTCGTGTTTGCTACCACACCTGTGAAGGCAAGTGCAACCGTGGCTTCTTAGATGAATCCGTAGGTATCAACTCTGTCGAACGTTTCTTAGGCGACTACGCTTTAGAGCACAAGTTAGCCTTCAAGCGTCCTGTAAAAGAAACTGGTAAGAAGATCTTAGTTATCGGTGCAGGCCCAGGCGGTTTATCTGCAGCTTATCACTTACGCCACTACGGTCACACTGTTCATGTTGTCGAGCAGGCAGAGCAGGCTGGCGGTATGATGCGTTACGGTATCCCTGTATATCGTTTACCACGTAATATTCTTGACGCTGAAATTAAGCGTATCGAAGATATGGGCGTTACCATTGAGTGTGGTCGTAAGATCTCTGATATCGAAGCTGAGAAGAAGGCTGGTAAGTATGATGCTGTTATCATCACAACCGGTGCTGGTATTTCTCAGAATGTTGATATCCCACAGGGTGACACCAACAAGATCTTAAACGCTTTAAATGTTTTAGGTGAGATTGAGACCACAGGCGAAATTCAAATTGCTCGTCGTGTAGCTGTTTACGGTGGTGGTAACACTGCAGTTGACGTCGCTCGTTCCTTACGCCGTATTGGTGCTGAGCCAGTTATCGTTTATCGTCGTAACCGCGATAAGATGCCGGCTAATGAGGAAGAGATGGATGCAGCTATCGCTGAGGGTATTCAGGTTAAGTGGTTATCAACCATTTCCGGCGCAACTAAGGACTCTCTCAAGATTGAGAAGATGGCTTTAGACGAGAATGGTTATCCACAGCCTACAGGCGAATACGAAGAACTTCCTGCTGATGCTGTAGTTTTAGCTATCGGCCAGAACGTTGAGAAGGACATCTTACAGAAGCTTCAAGGCTTAAACATGGAACGCGACAGCATTGTTGTCGATCCTGAGACCATGATGACCTCCATTGACGGTATCTTTGCTGCAGGTGACGTTGCAACTAACGATCGTACTGTAACCCACGCCATTGGCATGGGCAAGAACGCAGCTCGTGGTGTTAACGCTTACTTAAAGGGTCAGGTCTACAAGAAGCAACCTAAGAACCCTGATGCTAAGTTTGAGGATATGCATCCTTGGTACTACACCGATGCTCCTAAGACTGTTCGTGCAGAGCTTGAGGTTGCCCGTCGTACTAATACCTTCGATGAGGTTCAACACGGTCTTACCGAAGAGAACGCAATCTTCGAGGCCCGTCGTTGCTTATCCTGCGGTAACTGTATGGAATGCGACAACTGCTACGGTGTATGCCCAGATAGTGCTGTTGTTAAGCTTGGTCCAGGTAAGGGGTATGAGTTTAATTACGACTACTGCAAAGGCTGTGGTGTTTGTGCTCAAGAGTGTCCTTGTGGTCACATTGAGATGGTACCTGAGCAGATCTAATCTAAAAGAAATACGAAAATTAAATTTCGCATTCTAAGAAAACCCGGCAAAGGCCGGGTTTTTTATTACTCAAAAATGTTTTGATTTTTTTGAATTGTTCTTATTGGCCAGGTATACGCCCATGACTATAATAATGGCTCCTGCAATCTGATAAACAGTAAAACTCTCTTCTAAAAATATATTTCCTGCAATTATTGAAACTATTGTAGAAATTCCGATAAAAGATGCAGTTTTGTTAACCCCTATTTTTGCAATTGCTATATTTGAAAGAAAAAAAGCTAATATAGATGAAAAAACACCTAGAAATAATACGGCATAAAGATATTTGATTTCCTTGAAAGGTAAGGTAAGTACATATGTTATGTTATTGTTATATAAACCATTAATAAATAAAATTACCAAAAAAACTATTGCACCTGAACCTAACATAACATAGGTTATCTCAGATCCTTTATACGTAGAGGCTTTTTCAACAAAGACTGTGTACAAAGCATACGAAATCACTGCTGTAAATAAGAATACATAGCCTGGCACAGAAAAACTTGAGGAGACACTTAAGCTTAATACAGTTAAAATTACTCCAGCAAAAGTTATAAATATCCCGCCTACCTGCATAGGATTTGGTTTCTTATTTAAAATTAAAAAAGATGCAATTAAGGCAGAAACTGGAATACAGGCTAAAAACACACCACTTTCAGATGCTGATGTATTGCTAATTCCTAATGTTTCGAAAGCAAAATAAAGACAAGGACAAAAAAAAACCAACCAAAACTAGTGGCTTAAAATTTTTTCCTTTTCTTCAAAACTCCCAATCTAACAAAGATATTTATAACCAAAAAGGCAGTAAAAAAACGCCAGCCAAGCAAAGTAAACTCATCAGAATAAGCTAAAGCTTCTTTTGTGATAACATAACTTAAACCATAGAAAGTCTCACATGCTATAGCACAAAAAACACCAATCAATATATTAAAATCATTGCAGGATTTTAATTTACTTTCTCTAAACATCTATTAAATGAATTTTCAAAATTAACTATTTACACTATTTTAAAATTTATCATAAAAAAACTTTCAAAATAACAATACCTACATATTTAAACTTATGTTTAAAATTATTCCCTACTTTGCTAAAATGGTTAATACAAAAAAATTTATATATTAATTTTACTTATTGATTTTACAATACTTTTAGCCCAAAGGAGCATTTTATATGGCTGGTGGGTACAACAAGGTAATGTTAATTGGAAATTTAGGAAGTGAGCCGCAAATACGTAGCACACCATCAGGTACCCAAGTTGCTTCATTTTCATTGGCAATCAATGAGTATAGACGTAATCAACAGACTAATGAATTAGTTGAAAGTACAGAATGGGTCCGTTGTGTAGCTTTTGGACGTAATGCTGAAACCGTAAGTAGATACCTTCATAAGGGATCTCAGGTACATATTGAAGGCAAACTCCGTACTACCACCTACGAAAAAGATGGCCAGAAACACTATTCAACCGAAGTTGTACTTGAAAACTATAATGGTCTTTTAATGTTAGGCGGTCGTCCTCAAAATCAGGATGCCCAAAACCAATATACCTATGATAATTCATCTGATTCAAATTATGGCGGTAATCGTAATTCATACAACAATGGTTACTCAGCAAATAGTTATGGTCAGGGTAATTCATCTAATGTCTATGGTCAGAGTAATTTTGGTAATAGCTATGGCAATGCTGGCTCTGCAAATAATTATGGCCAAAATAATTATGGAAACAGCTATGGCCGTAATAATACCTCTAATAGCTATAACCAGGTAAATTCTGGCAATACCCCTTACGGCAACCAGCAAAATGGAAACAGCAATTCAAACTATGCTCAAGGGAATAACCTGAACTATATACAAAAAACAGATCAAAAACCTTATGAGATGGCCTCTAAAAAACAAAATGAAGCTTTAAACGATTTTGGTCCGGATTTTACACGAACCTCTCAAAGTCCAAAGGCAGAGTCAGCATCTCCTGTAGCAAGCGAAACTCCAAGAGAGCCTCCTATTGATATGGATGATAGTTTACCGTTCTAATATGTATTCAAAATTATTAGCAGGGGTCGCTTTTGGGGCGACCCTTTTATTGTCAGCATGTTCTAGTGAACCTGCCCCTGAACCTAGCATTGATTACGGTGAGACTCAAAGGATTCACACCCAAGCCTTTTCTATAGATTTGCCTCTTATTTTTGAAATAACCTCTTTTTCAGGGGTAGATTCAAACATACCATCGCACCTTACAGCGGTATATGAAAATAACCTTCTGACAATTTCTGTGGCATCTTACTTTAGAACCTTAGATGAAAGTTGTAAGCTTGCTGCAAATAACTTTGTACATGACATAAATGAAATTACTCAAGGTCCTGAGGTTGAAAAAGGAATCTGTAGAATAAAGGCACGTACATTAGGTATAGATAGTGTCTTATTTATGGCTAAAAACAACAACACAGGGATCCTTTACTCTATAACTTACAAAGGAAATCTAAATAAACTCTATAGAATAATACAAACAGTACAAGGAGATTATTATCTAGAGGTTCTAAAAAAAACTAAATGATCAAATTTCCTTTTGTAACCCCAAATAAGTTAAAACAAGCAATTATTTATACTTTAAACGATCTTGAACCTTATAAAGCAATGGGTGAGTATATAAATAAAAGCTCTTTAACCCCAAAAGCAAAACTTTGGCTTAAAAACAAACTTGAGCTTTATATAAAAAAAGCCCAAGCTGAAGATATTCCTTTGGGAGTTGAATTGGGACATTGCAAAAGCCTAGAGGATGCTTACCTGTTAAGGCAACGGTATCTCAACAGACTTATAAAAGATCTCGAATTATGGGATAGCATTTATAAGCTTGGAGCTTTTGCATTGGTAGCTATTTTTATGGTTTTATTGTTACAAAATATTTAGCGTTTAGATCATTTAAAGCCAACTCTATAATTTTAAAACCTTTATCTAATAAATCATGGCTTAAATTAAGCTGAGGCTCAATTCTAAGCCATGATGATGATAAACGCTGAGTATATAACCCTAATTCATAACAACGTTTAACCATAAAGGCTGCAGCTTTTTCACAATTACAATTTTCATTTATATCCTTAAGCCATAATCCATAAGCTAAACCTAAGCCAGTAACTTTTTTTATTAAATGAGGATATCTTTGAATTAAAAAATCAAGATGTTCTTTTACCAATGAAATAAGATTATCTATATCACCTGATAACTTGAGCTTTTCTATAGCTTCTAAATTATGAAGCCCTCTAAAACAAGCTTCTGAGTTTCCTGCTAACGTAAAATCATGCTCACCTGGACTTAGACTATCTAAAATTTCAGCCTTACCAATAACACAGCTTAAAGGAATTCCTCCCCCCATATTTTTTCCCATTACAATTAGATCAGGTTTCATATCAGGGTAATTCTCGAAAGAAAAAAAAGGGCCTGTTCTATAAAAAGCTAACTGGATCTCATCTGCTACAGTTAAAAAACCATATTTTTTGCTTAGCTGCGATAGTTTTGACATAAGGTAAGGATGCATGGGTAACATCCCCATATCCCCCTGAACAGATTCAAATATTACCCCCGCAATTTCATCTGGATTTAAAGCAATAAGCTTATCTATAGTTTTTTTTACATCATCAATTGACTTGCTGTCATCGCAAAATGGAATTGAATAACACTCAGGTAACATTGGTGCAAAACTTTTACTCATACGCCCAGGCATGGTAGTGAGCGTACATGATCCAAAAGTCGTTCCATGATAATCACCGTAAAAGGAAACGATCTTTTTTCTCTTAGTATAAGCTCGACAGTATTTTATGGCAGCATCAATCCCTTCTGATCCACATACTCCAAAAGTTAATTTTTTTTTGTAATTTCCTTTATGCAAACCAACTAGTTTTTGAGCATATTGAATTTGCACAACACCGGGAGCATACGGGAACGGGAAACCACCTGATTTAGGATCTGTTCTATAATCAAACCCCAAATTTTGAGTACAGGCAGAGGATATAAAATCTAAAATCTCACGTCCCTCAAGATTTACAATAAAAGGTCCATGAGTTGAAGATACAACTAAAGGCAATTCTGTTAGATGTTGAGCTCTGCCAATAAGTTCACTGTCTAATTTTAAATAATCAATTTCAGATTTAGATACACACATAAAATATATAAATTTGTCGTCAAGCCAAAATACAGGATTGTGTCCCGATTATTTTCCTCACTTGCCAAGGCAAGGAGCCACATCCTACAGTTTTTTTATCTTTGCTTCTTTTAATGCTATAAAACCCTTTTTAGGTTCCTCCACTCAAAGCTAAATGAAATATACGTCATAATGATATGTCCCATCGAGATTTTGATCAAAGTTTATTTAAGTAAAAAAGTTTTTGTGTTTCTAAAATCAAATCTAGAAAAAATTAAAATTAAAATTTATTAAATAATTTTTTTAAGTAAACTGGCTTAAATACGCCAAAGCTTTAACAAAGTGTAAATTTTTAGAAATTCTTGCTCTTGTCACATGTAAATAAAAACTATAAAATGAAATTATGGTATGGAAATACCAGCAAGTTAGCCCTGGGGTGTGATCCAGTCGTTTGAACTCTGAGCCGATAATATACGACTTCGGTATCTTCCGGGTAATGGTGTGTATACCTGCCGTTTTGATGCAGGCAACCTAAATTATCCTCTGGTGCCATATTGAACATACTGGTTCAAGAAGTCATAAACGACAGATGCACTTTCGGGGCCTTGTCTTTTATTACATTCCCGCATATTCTCCAGTCTTTTTAAGATAATAAATATAGGCTCTTCGCCAAATTTGTGGTTGACTAAATTCTCTAGGTAAAAATTGCTAAGTTTTTGACAAAAAAAGTCGTTCCCAATTAAGATTGAATTAGGCAAAATAACAATCTTGGCAAATGACTATGGATAATGTACCTGATTTTCAAGGAGTCTTCACTAAGCTTTTCTTTAAAGGTTTTAAAATTGTCAATTTTAAAATAGAGCTTAGTGCTAAAGAAATGCATTTCTACCTTGAACCTGAAAGTGAATTACCTATCTGCCCTGGATGTAATGGCTCTAGTGTCGTAGTACATGAATATAGGAAAAGAGTTGTACAAGATGGTTCAATTTTTGGGTATAAGGCTGTTTTATTTATTACCTATAGAACCTTTAAATGTAAGTGTTGCAATAAATATGGAACCGAAAAAATAGAGTTCCTCTCTAAAAGAAGTCGCTTTACAAAAAGACTTGAAAATACTGTTAATGAAGATTTAAAAAAGGCTGTAGAAGATCATGTAAGAAGATCCAAATTTGATGAAAAACCGTTTTATTTTAATCGTTTCTCCTATCAGGCTTAATCACACATCAAGCTTACAAAATTAAATCTTAAACATACGTTATTAAAAACATCTAAAACCATCATAAAAAAAACTAAGACAAAACTAAGTTATGCTTTCTATACTTAAAAAAAGTATATGGAGGCTTATATGAAAAAGGTTATTTTGCTTGCGGTTTTAAGTTCACTTTCCCTTTCCGGGTGCCAGGCGCTTACTGAATATCTTAGAGAATATTATAAAGAACCAGAGCTAGCGGGGCCTAATATTGGTGCATTTTGCGATGAACAATGTAAGGCAGATCTTAAAGCTTATAGGGAAAAGATAAATAGTGAACATTATGTAAGAGTTCCTCAACCTGATGATCCAATCGAATATTATGTGGAAATAAACGGCAAAACAGTTACCTGCAGACCAGGCTTAAATACAGGATCATTAGATGGTATAAATCATAACGTAATATGCAATTAAATAAAGTAAAACTTAAATGTAAAGATCAAGAGGTCAGTTATTGGGAAAATATAACCATAACCTCAGGATTAAACGAACTAAGTCGTTCTTTTTCACTAGGGGTAACTTATTCATTCCCAAAACAGAAGAAACTGCATGATGTATTCAAACCAGGTGACAAAGTCCAGATTTTTATCGATGACGATTTGGTTTTAACAGGATATATAGATCAAACCCCTATTCAATACAATGGTACTTCTATCAGTGTTCAAACCAAATGCAGATTAAATTTGCAAAAATGCAATCTAAATTGGCTAAATATAATTTTTTTAGAGCTTTTAATTTTCTTAATAAAATTATTTGAACATTTAATCAAGCAAATTTAATTAACCAGCTCACAAAATTAAATATTATTTTTAAATAAATGCTAACTTTTTGAAATTTTAGGATAAATTTATAATATAGATGATTTAATAAACTATACTCAATAAAAAGATAATTTTATTGCCCTTATTTTTAGGAGGCATTTATGGGAATTGAAATTCGTAAAGCAACCTACTCTGATCTTAATAAAATTAAGGAATTGTCTGAAGAAGTATTACCAAATGCTTTTCACGGCGTACTAACCACTGAGCAAATAGATTACATGCTAGACAGACTCTATTCTCAGGAAGCATTACGATATGATATAAATAGTGATGACCATATAGCCTATGTTGCTACAATTGATGGGATAGACTGTGCCTACGCCTGTTTAATAAAACAGGGACCAGATCTATATTACATGCCCAAAATATATGTTGATAATCGACAAATGCGCAAAGGAATTGGCACAAAACTATTTAATAAAATGGTAGAAAACATAAAAGAAAGTCACCCGGCCCCCCTTACTATTGAAGTTAAAGTAAATCACTATAACATGGCTCGCAAATTCTACGAAAAATTAGGATTTAGGATCACTCGAGAAGATATGACCAACTTGAATGAGGCTGTAATTGCAGAGGAAGTGTGGTCAAAGACTGTTTAGCAACTTCCCCTTGTTAAATCAAGGGGACTTTTACAATAAAAAAAAACACAGCAAAATTACTTCACATAAATGTCTTTTAATATTGAGCTAGTACAATACAAATCATTAAGAAAGTTTCTATTAATTTTTAATTTATTCTGATTATATATTAGTTAATACAGGTTTTCGCTTTATTTGACATCAAATCCAGGTTTAAAAGAAACTCCTGATAAAAAATATTTACACTTTTGTAAGCTTAAGCTAGATCCTTCCCTTTTGCCTGCAAGTTTTTCTAGACAGGCCATAAAGGCAAATTATGTCATTCTTAAAATATTTTTAAATTTCCGTACTTTAAGATAAGAATAAACTTTACCTACATTTATACCGATGATAGCTTTAAGCTTATATTTAATTTGCAATCATTTAGTACTAATTATCATTGAATTGATATCATCCATTCATAAGACTCTTTTTATTAAGTGACTCTCTTTATGGTGTCATCTTCTATCTATCCTTCTTATTTTAAAGATTCAGATATTCTATTTTAAGAACAAAGAATTGCTTGTGCGTTTGTTTATTTTAAATTACATGTAATTTTGCTTAAGCTCCATTCACTATCCGCTAATTTATTAAGCAGCAGAAAACTTTTGTAAAAGTGAACGCAGCTAATGAGAAAAAGTGATTGTATGGGATGCGTAAATTGCGTCTCATCTATGATATTTTCCAAGAATAAAAAAATTTTATATAAGGCTTTAAATATCATATCCTTACTATAAAATATTGCCTTAGAAAATACAGCAAATAGATTTTGCTCATATTAGGTCAAAGAATTCTGAACTCATACCTAAAATATTAAATTTTTACGCCTTCTTTTGGTGCATTAAATTATAAAAGTTTTTTTAAGATAATTATTATTTAACTTATTAAAATATAAAGAATTTTATATGAAATTTCAGCTTGCTTTACCAGAAAAAAACGTTTGCTTTGATTATATAAGTAAACACAACTTATTTATCTTATTGATTTAAAAGAGATTAATATAAAAATTTATAAATGCGCTATAAAATAAATTAGAGTTTAATTTTAGTGCTAAAAAAAAATTTTTTTGACTTAATAATTATTTAACCTCAGAATCTATTAGATATAGGAAAACAGTCTAGTTTTGCCGTTTACGTTTTTTTATTATCAGGAGTACCTAAATGGACTTTGCAGCAGTTAAGAAGCTCATCGAAGATAACGATGTGATTTTTGCCGACTTAAGATTCACTGATACTAAGGGTAAGGAGCAACATATAACCCTCCCTATCTCTTGTGTAGATGAGAAATTCTTTGAAGTCGGAAAAATGTTCGATGGCTCTTCAATTGAAGGCTGGTGCGGTATTGATAAGTCTGACATGATCTTAATGCCAGATATTGAAACTGTAATGCTCGATCCTTTCTTTGCTGATCCAACAATTCTTATCCGTTGTGATATTTTAGAAACTGAAACTTTAACAGGTTACGCTCGTGATCCTCGTTCTGTAGCTAAACGTGCAGAGGAGTACTTACGCTCTACAGGTATAGGCGATGAAGCTTATTTTGGTCCTGAGCCAGAATTCTTCTTATTTGACGATATACGCTTTAAATCTGATATACAAGGTTCCATGGTTGAGATTGACGATATTGAAGCTGCCTGGAACTCCTCAACTCGCTATGCAAACGGCAATAAGGGCTACCGTCCATCAGTTAAGGGCGGTTATTTCCCTGTACCTCCTGTAGATTCCTCTCAAGACATCCGCTCTCAAATGTGCAAAGTTATGACTCAAATGGGCCTTGTTATTGAGGCTCATCACCATGAAGTTGCAACAGCAGGACAAAATGAGATTGCTACATTATTTAATTCTTTAACCAAAAAAGCAGATGAAGTTCAAATCTACAAATATGTAGTTCAAAATGTTGCATTCCAAAACGGAAAAACTGCAACCTTTATGCCTAAACCATTATTTGGAGATAATGGCTCTGGTATGCACGTTCATCAGTCAATTGCAAAAGATGGTAAAAATCTTTTTGCAGGCAATCTCTATGGTGGATTATCACAAGAGGCATTATGGTACATTGGTGGTATTATAAAACACGCTAAATCATTAAATGCTTTTACCAATCCATCAACAAACTCTTACAAACGTTTAGTTCCAGGCTTTGAAGCACCACTTATGCTAGCCTACTCTGCAGCTAACCGTTCAGCATCAATTCGTATCCCTTACTCAATTAATCCAAAGGCAGCTCATATTGAGGTCCGTTTCCCTGATTGTACAGCAAACCCATACCTATCCTTTGCAGCTATGTTAATGGCAGGCTTAGATGGTATTAGAAATAAAGTTGATCCAGGTGAGGCCATGGATAAGAACCTCTACGACTTACCTCCTGAGGAGGCTGTAAATATTCCTCAAGTTTGTGGTTCATTAGATGAGGCCTTAAAAGCCTTAAGAGAAGATCATGAGTACTTACTTGAAGGTGGCGTATTCTCTGAGGACTGCATCGAGGCTTATATTGAGCTTAAGCTTGCTGAGGATACTCGTATTCGCTCAACTCCACATCCAGCTGAATTTGAGCTTTACTACGCTCTTTAATATCCTTATTTAACATTCTCAGCCCTAATAAAAATGTCCCCGGTAAATTAAACAAATTTACCGGGGTTTTTATAAGTAAAACTTACATATAAAAACAAGGCTGATATTTATAAACTTAAAAGGAGGGCTTTTATATACAGTGCTTATGGCAAAAAAATGTAATATTGTCCTTGCACTTATATATTTCTTGTCTGATCTACTTTCACTTGATAATCATTGTTAAGAAGAAAAAATCTGTGGCTTTAAAAAAATAGTGTATGGTTCTAAATTACAGATCCACAAGGCAGAATGATAAAATTTTTGATTTTATTTCATAACTTAGGCAACTCTTAAAGAGATATCATAATTTCATTCTTGTTACCATAACTAAAACTAACGAAAAAACTGCCTTAAAAAAGGAGCTTTTAAATAAGAATATGTCTTAAAAGCTGTTAAT
>CALFLJ010000151.1 GCA_937880335.1 uncultured Succinatimonas sp. | reverse complement strand
GGATTGAATGTATTATCTGAATTTAATGGATTAGAGAACTTATTTAGCAGTTGTTTATTTTTCCCCGCATTTATTTGAAGAGGTCTTAGCAAATGCGGGGAAGGAGTGATATTTTTAGTGAGACATTACATATTTTACAAATTTAAGCTTTGTTGCATCATCTGCCTGATTATAAAGCTTAATAAGCTGATTTAGGTTTACAGCACCACTTGCACCGCTACCTTTAGAGGAGGTACTCATATTAGAATTCTGTGAAGTGGTAAGACCTGGAGCATCCATTGTCTGATTACCTAAGTTTGTAGCGCCGATTAGATTAGATGCTGCTGAAGCCTCGATAATAGGAGAACCATACTCAGTCATACCCATGGTTCTGTTTCCGTTTGCACTATATGTCGGTGCATATAATCTATTTAATGTTAAAAGTTCGGTTCTAAAATCACGCATCAGTGTAAAACCTGTTTCTGAGGCTAAAATAAAGTAAGATGCCACATCTTTAGAAACTGGTTTACCTGTTTCCTTGTCGATAAGAGTAATTTTTTGCTGACGTGAGTAACGACGTGCTTGATCAAGCCCTGAGGGGATCTGATATTCAAAGGTTAAAACCTGATTAGGTTTTAAATCCATAATATCAACAACAATTGGATTTGTTGACTCTACAATCATAGCATCATCAGAACCACCAAAAGTATCCTTAAATGAAACTACAACCTGATGACGGCCTGGAGTTAAATTGATAGTGCGATTAAAGCGACTGTAGTTTTCAGGTGATGTTACACCGTCAACCAATTCTACATTGTAGTGAACAGGGACTTTAAAACCAGCATCAGCCAAAGCATGAACAGAAAATGACATGCAAGCTAAAGCTACTAATACTTTAATGGATTTGCTAAACATTGAGATCTCCACAGATTTAAACTTATTAGTTAACGTATATTAGCATTAAAAAAGATATTCAGCACCAAGGACAACCTTATTTTCGCCTAAAGTTTTATCAATTATTTCATCTTTGGTGTAATAAACATCAGGATGTGCGCCTAAGTCAAACTGTCCTTCACAAAATATTTTAAAGCTTTCATTAAATTTATAGCGCATAGATAAATTAAGATCACTTATTATTTGTGTATGGTGGAATGTCTTGGCACCATATCCTAAACCTAAGCTCAAGCCATTTTCAAAGGCATAATCTGCCACAGCCTCATAAGAGTATAGGTGGTGGCTAAAATGCTGATATCGAGTCCAGGTAAAATTAGTAGCAAGATAAAGTCCGTTTCCTAATGTGCCATAAGCTATGGAAACTCCTTTATCAACTTTGTGCTCAGGGCGATTGGCATTTGCAAATGAGAAAGTTTCATTCTCTAAAAGAGAATACATGTTTTTCATTTTATGACCAAAATACTCAATTTGAGATGCAACATCACCTTCGTAGCTTAGCTTATAATAAGCAATGCCGTAAGATATTGAAATATCAGATGAAAGCCTTGTTGCAACACCTAAGGCTAATTGGTATTTGTAATTTATGGGCGTATCATTTACTTTTGATTTTGCCGAACCTAAGCTTGCTCTTACATCCCAACCTAATGAGGATAGTGAGTACATAACAAGTCCACTGTTCTGATCTCCTGTCAGGTAGTAATCTCCTACCTCAAGATCAAGAGTATGGAAAATATCCGTTGTACCTTGTACAGTATAAAAAGCATTATCGCCTCGACCAAAGGTCAGCGTTCCATAGTTTTGTGCATCAATTCCTATAAACTGATGGCGAGCCTTCATGCCATCATAGCTGTCACCTGAGGCTAGATCCCATTCAGCTAGAGCTATAGCATAGAGATTATCGTTAATCTTGCTTCGGCCTGATAATCCAAATCTGGCACTATTTAAAATAGTATTGTCTGAACCTTGAACATTAGAGGGGGTATCATAGGCAGCTGCAGCATCGTTACATGCTTTCACGTCAATCCGTCCGAATATATCTAATGAAACATCATTAGTTTCATATACTGTAGCAGCACTTGTAGGTAAGGATAGAACCGTAGCAATCGCAATTAAACTTTTTCTTAAGGTCATTTTTTTAAACCTGATTTGTGAATTTCTGTAAATTATACGCTACAACAAAATCTTAAGAAATAAACTTTAAGATATAAGCTAAAAATAATATATGCAAAAAAATTATGTTTTCAGCTCAAGTTTTCGTATGAGAGGTATGAGATCCTGAGGTTTATCTAAAATGGCATTAGCTTTCCATGTTTCAATTTTTCCACAATCCCCCTCACCATAGCCCCATCTAACAGCACAGGCATAAGCATTGCAAGCTAAAGCAGCTTTTATATCATTTATATGATCTCCTAAATAAATACTATCCTTGCTGTCTACATTTAGTTTATCCAAGGCCTTTTTTAGGGAACAGGGGTGTGGTTTTGGGTGTTCACAAAGGTCTGAGCCTATAACATAATCGAAGTATTGAGAAATTTTAAGTTTATCTAAGAGAAGCTTTGCAAGATTTGTGTATTTTCCTGTAACAACAGCAGTTTTATAACCGTTTTCTTTTAGTTTTTTTAAAACCTCTGTAAATCCATCATATACACAGGTTTTATCACAAATATGATTGTGATAATAATCTATAAATTCCTGTTTTAGTTTTGTATCTCTTGATACTTCTAAAGCCTTTGTGTCATC
>CALFLJ010000150.1 GCA_937880335.1 uncultured Succinatimonas sp. | reverse complement strand
CAAAATGAGGTTTTAGATTTAGTTGCAAAAGGTGGGGTTGATATTATCATCGGTACCCACAAGCTCCTATCCTCTTCTGTTAAATTTAAAAAACTGGGGCTTATCATTGTTGATGAGGAACACCGCTTTGGAGTAAAACAAAAAGAGCGACTTAAACAAATTCGCTCAGATGTAGATATACTAACTCTAACAGCAACCCCTATTCCTCGTACGCTAAATATGGCAATGGAGGGTATGCGTGAGCTTTCAATTATTGCTACCGCACCTGAACATCGTCTGGCTGTTAAAACATTTGTAATGGAAAGATCAGATGAAACCACGCGTGAGGCCATTATGCGTGAATTACGCCGTGGCGGACAGGTCTATTACTTACATAATGATGTTGCAACCATAAATCAAAGAGCAGAGCAATTACAAAAACTCGTACCTGAAGCTCGCATTGGCATAGGTCACGGCCAATTACCTGAAAATGAACTGCAAAAGGTAATGCGTGATTTTTACCATCAGCGCTTTAATCTTTTAGTCTGCTCAACTATTGTAGAAAATGGCTTAGATGTTCCTACGGCTAATACTATAATTATCGATAGAGCAGATAATCTAGGTTTAGCTCAATTACATCAAATAAGAGGACGTGTAGGAAGATCACATCATCAGGCTTACGCCTATCTATTTACTCCTCCTCAAAAGCTTATGACTAAGGATGCTAAGCTTAGATTAGAGGCTATAGCCTCATTAGAGGAATTAGGAGCAGGCTTTGTCTTAGCAACACATGATCTGGAAATTCGTGGTGCAGGCGAGCTTTTAGGTGAGGAGCAATCAGGACAGATTGAATCTGTAGGCTTTTCGCTTTATACCCAAATGCTCAATCAAGCAGTTAAGGCCTTAAAAGACGGTCAGGAACCATCTCTTATCGACCTTAATTCAAATGAATGTGATATTAATGTAAATCTGCCCTGTTTATTCCCTGATGAATACATACGGGATGTTAATACCCGCTTATCCTTATATAAGCGCCTAGCCTCATGTGAAACAATAGATGAGTTTTCTGATCTTAAAATTGAGCTTATCGACAGATTTGGCTTTTTACCTGAAAGTGCCGAAAACCTCTTTAAGCTATCAGAGCTTAAACTTAGAGCTACTGCTCTTGGTATAAATAAAATCTTAGTTGATGAAAACGGTGGTGTACTTGAGCTTTCTAATAATCATAAAATAAGCCTTGAGTATTTAATTTCACTTATTCAAAGATGTAAGCACAATGAGTATCGCATGTCAGGACAAAATTCCTTACGTTACTTTATAAAAGAGTCAAAGGAACGTCCTCGTATGCAGATCTTAGATATGCTTTTGAAAGCTCTTTATGCCCATAGCTCTTTATATGTAAAGGCATCCTAAGATTACAGTCTTAGTAAATAGTTAAAAGTGCGTCATTTACATCTTATAAAGGCGTGCTTAAAAGCCCAGCTTTTAATCTGCATTTAAAAGTTGGGCTTTTGTCTTATTGTCTTAAAACATAGCTCTGTCCTTTAAGATTTAACTCTTATAGACTCTTACTTTTTATTATTCTCACTTAAGGCATAGCTCTCAGACTAAAGGCTTTTTCCTCTCATTTCTTTCACACATTCTTTAAAAATACAAAGATATCGATCTTACTCACACAGATAAATCCTATTTTCCCTATAATGACATTATCCTATATATAAAACATATGTCTTGCATACAGAACAGGAGTTAAAGAATGAAGATCACAAAAGTCACTGCAAAAGTTTACGAGTGGAAAGGTGAGGTTGATGCACCAAGAGCCCATTTCTCAGGCTCTGCTATGGATATTCTTCCTAACAAAAAGGAAACTATGGCCTCCTTTAGATTTCATGGCTGGTTAGTTGTAGAAGTTGAAACTGATGAAGGAATTGTAGGCTTAGGTAACTGTGCTCTAGCTCCTCGTATTGCAAAAGACATTATCGACATTTACTTAGCCCCACAGATAATTGGTGAGGATCCTTATGACAATGAATATCTATGGCAGAAAATGTATAGATCAACTATTGCCTGGGGACGTAAAGGCATAGGAATGGCTGCAATTTCTGCTCTAGATATAGCTCTTTGGGATATTAAAGGTAAAAAAGAACACAAACCTGTTTACAAACTTTTAGGCGGTAAAACAAAAGATACTCTTTGGGCATATGCAAGTAAGCTTTATGCCAACGATAACTTAGATGAGTTTTTAAAAGAAGCTCAAGGCTATTTGGATCAGGGCTTTACCGCTATGAAGATGCGTATAGGTTATGGTCCTGAGGATGGT
>CALFLJ010000149.1 GCA_937880335.1 uncultured Succinatimonas sp. | reverse complement strand
AAGATATTAGCACCACGAATCTCAAATAATCGAGGGAGAATATTATTCTCTTCATAACCACGTACTAAACCTGCTTCAAAATCAGCATCAGAGGCCTCTTGATCTCCTGCACCTAAACCAACTAATGAATACTTCATCATGATGGAATGCATTTCACCAGTCATTGCTGTTCTGAAAGAATTAATCTTATAGTTATCAGCTAATACCCACTTGCAATGAGTGCCTGGCATTAGGAAAACTTTTGAAGATTGTTTTTTGATTGCACCAACTAATTGAGTTTCCTCACCGCGAATAACGTTATAGTTATCGCTATCACGAACACAAAGACCTGGAACAATTCTTATCTTGTAGCCCTTAGAATGCTTTACTTCGGTTAAATGGTTTGGTAATTCAGCTAAATCAACAGGGCATTCTAAATACTGAGCATCAGCCCAACCATTTATGGAACCAACCATACCTGCCATAATAGTAGGCATAGGACCATATTTTGCAAACCAATCTGCAGTTAATTCGTCAAAAACACCTTCACAGGCTGCACCGCGTACTACAGTGACACCCTTAGGGGACTTTTTGGTTTCAACTAATTTATCATCAATATACAGGAAAGCTCTGATATTAGTTGAACCCCAGTCCATTACTATAAAATTTTTAGCACTCATTTTTATCTCCTAACGTATTGCGTTGAAAAACTCTGTTGCGGCCATGCGAATTTCATCAAATTTACCAGCATCTGCACGCTTTTTATTGATTATATTAGAACCTATGCCTGCGCTTGAGCAACCTGCATCTAAGAAAGATTTAATATTATCGACACTAACCCCACCTACAGCCATAAGAGGGATGTGATTTATCGGGCCTCGGACGGCCTTTAGATAGGAAACTCCTAAATTTGCAACAGGGAATACTTTTACAATATCAGCGCCTTCTTGATAGGCTGTTGCAATTTCACTTGGAGTTAAGGCTCCAGGTACAGCTACCATATTAAGTTTCTTCATCTCATGAATAACCTTAATATCTACATTAGGGGCTAGTGCAAAGTCTGCACCAGCATCACAGGCGGCCTTTGCCTGATCTAAAGTCATAACAGTACCAGCGCCAACACAGATCTCATCTCCTAATGTCTTTTTAACTAAAGAAATGGAATCTGCAGTGAGTTTTAAGCAATTTGGATCTGCTTGGTCAAAGGTAATTTCTAAAAGCTTAATACCACCATCAACAATTGCCTTTGCAGCTTCTAATAAATTCTCACCATAAACCTGACGGGAAATAGAAACAATTCTATTCTCAGATATAAACTTTAATGCGTCCACGTTATTGTCTCCACAAACAAAAAAGCATTACTAAAAAGACCTTAATAACTAAAACATAAACTTAAACTTTAAACCTTATCTAAGGTTTAGAGTTGATACTTTGTCTATAATTTTGGAAGACTTGGCCATAATAATAGACTATTTTACAAAAAATTTCAGTACATAAGGTAAATTTTTTTCGTGATCTATTAAGTGTTTTTTATTATATATTTGATTTTAAGAAAATTATTTTTCTATAATTTTGTTCACTAAATCTAATACTATAGATTATAATTAACTTATCTAGTGGTTTATGTCAATTTACAAGTTTTTCGCAAACTAAATCAAAAGAATATTCAAAAAGAAATGTGAAAAATATTTATAAAAATTTAATGTTCTGTATTTGAAATATATAAGCTTCCTAAACTTATTTATGTTCTTTATTATTTTCTTATTTGGGGAAGTTTAAATTTTTTTAGATTTTGATCTAAAATACTAGATATAGTATTAAATATAACTAAATTTATGGTGTCTTATGACCAAGAAATCCCGGGTTCCAGCCTTAGACCGAGCTATGTCTATACTTGAGGTTTTGCAGAAAAACCATCATTGCTCAGTATCTGAGATCTTAAATGAAACCAATCTGCCACGCAGTACGGTTTATGTACTTATTGAAGAAATGGTAAGTTTAGGCCTTATTCGACGCAATCATGATAGTAGCGTGCAACTTTGGATGAAACTCATATCCTTAGGTAATTCTGCAGCAGAATCCTTAGATTTAAAGGAGGTTGTAAGTCCTCACCTTGAATATCTTCTGCAAAACATCGATTGTTTGGCTGTGCACTTTGGAATTATGGATGGTGACAGAGCTTATTACGTAATCAAGAAAACATCTCCTAAGGCTGGTGTCAGAATTATGTCCCGCGAAGGAGCTCAGATTTCTTTACTACACGCAGGATTAGGTAAATGCCTTTTAGCTTTCCAAAATAGTGAGCTTAGAGAAAGAATTTTAACAAGCCTTGACTATACACCTATCACATCAACATCAATAACCTCTCCTGAGGCCTTAAGGAGGGAATTGGCAAACATTCAGTTACAAGGATGGGCTTTTGACAACTCAGAGGGTGAGGCTGAAATTCGTTGTATAGCAGTTCCTGTTTTTGATGGTGAGCATAATCTTTTAGGAGCCATATCTATAGTAGGAACCATCAATAAATTTTCAACAGATGTACTACCTAACATTGTTGAAAAAGTTAAACAATGCGCTAAAGATATAACTGACAGCATAATGCTTTAATAAATTTTGCAAAATTTAGGCACACAAAAACCTATATTTAGTGTGCCTATTAGCAGAATTTGTCAAATAAGATTTGCGTAAAGAGCTTTTAAATAATTGACCAATTAAGTGGTTGCAAAATATATCGCCTCCACCCCATCTTTATCTTCAGGAACTGACGCAATTTCGCAAGGCACATACTGCTCTAAATGATTAAACTTAGGGCATGGTATATTTAAGGCAATACTCTATCCAGGAATAATCATTCCAAGTTCGCGCATTTTAGCTATCTTATATCGCAATGTTCTAGGACTTATTCCTAAAGCCTCAGAAACCTCCTGACGATTTCCTCTCTTTTCAATTAATGCATCAAGAATAATTTGATATTCTTGTTGCTTTAACTCCCCTCCTAAGTCAGATGGAATCTTCTGAGACCTAACGTTACCATCAAGAACTGATGATTTTTTCTCTATTCTATCCTCCAAAACAGGGGCTGCTATATTACTATCTATACTCTTTACTGAAGTATTCATAGCCCCACCCTCGTCAAAAATTAAGCAATCAGGCTCAATATTTCCACTGCCGGCTAGAATAAGAGCTCTTTGCATAATATTATCAAGCTCTCGCACATTTCCTGGATATGAATAGGCCATAAGGGCTTTTTGTGCTGATGATGAAATAGAAGGAACAGGCATAACGTTGTCTTTTGCATGCTTTGCTAGTAAAAATTCAGCTAAAGGCAAAATATCTAAAGGTCTTTGACACAAAGGCTTCCAACGTAAAGGAAAAACATTAAGACGGAAATAAAGATCCTCTCTAAATCGCCCATCTTCTACAAATTGTTTTAAATCGCGATTAGACGTTGCTAAGACACGCACATTTAAAGAAATACTTTTGCGCGCTCCTAAACGCTCAACTTCCTTTTCTTGCAAGACACGTAATAACTTAGCCTGTAGACCTAAGTCCATTTCTGTAATTTCATCTAATAAAATAGTTCCATTTTGAGCTTGCTCAAACTTGCCAGGACAGGCTTGAACTGCTCCTGTAAAGGCTCCTTTTTCATAACCAAACAATGTAGCCTCAAGCATTGTATCTGGAATAGCAGCACAATTTATGGCAACAAAAGGCCCTTGCGCACGAGGAGACTTATCATGGACATAACGAGCTAGCACTTCTTTACCTGAACCTGATGGTCCTGTGATCATAACTGTTGCATCAGTTGCAGCCACACGAGCGGCTAAATTAAAAAGTTCTCCTGTACTAGGA
>CALFLJ010000148.1 GCA_937880335.1 uncultured Succinatimonas sp. | reverse complement strand
AGTGCTGCTTAAGTTGAGAGAGCGTACCTGCAGATATTCTCTCTTCATACAAAATGCGCATATATAAGCGAAGCGCTGGCTGATGCCAGGCTAATATTACGGCCGCTTAATGGTTTTGGTAGGGTACTGTGATAGGGTCTTTAAACGTAAAAATTGGCGACAATACTACTGCAAAAAATAACTTCTCAACCATGTGCTATTGTGTCGGCATAGCCTAGTCTTAGAACAACATGACCTATGTAATGCCTCTCATATGAGGGCTTAGATTTAGTTAAGTTTGGTCAAATTTTGGGCGCACGATCCCTGTGGCGCTTAATGCACCAGGATCAAATTAGCGCTCTAGTTATATGCTTCTAAGACTGGTTAAACCATAGCACATTCCTTCTGTACCAATACAAGATCCGACTTCATGAATGTCTAGTGTTAGCTATTCTTCTTTTCGCAAACAGTTGTTATTGATACATGCTTGGTTGATAAGTTCATCTTTGCTGACTCATTTGGGACGGCGAAAGTTCTCTTACGGAACGACTCTATGGTATGTCTTTATTGTTGACAATAATTAAAGGATCTGTGTCAACGACTGGTCCGTTTATGAGCCCTGGTTGTAGCTTAAGTCGCTCGAGATTTGACTTTAAGAATGTGAATTCCGAGTGTTCTGGTGATCGATACGAAAAAAGAGACTTATGCAACAGTTTATGGGGCCTCCCGAAAGAGGCGGTTAACTGCTACATATCTATGTCAAGGCCGCAGCCGCTTAGGCTGCGCCGTAGGGTAGCCTTGACATAGATATGTAGCAGTGACAATGGGAAAGGGTTGGCGGGGCCGACAAAGGGACCCGCCGACCGATACTTTGCTTAATCTGGTTACACGGTATGTCGTGTCCTATAGTTTAGTGAGCCAAAGGGTGTGGGCCGGCATACGCTGGCAGCCTGAACTAAAGGTCAGGCAGGTCGTCAGACTTCAACTCTGATATAGTCTTTCCAGCAGCCGAGGCCTTTGCTTTCTTTCTCTTAGCATTAGCCTCTAACTTTGCGCCTGAGATTGCGGCTCCGGCTTCCACAGTTTTCATTCTCTTTTTGTGCTCTTTGATTAAGCTGTCACGCTCTTTTAATGTTAATGATAGATTGTATTGAGATAGGCTTAAAAGTACTGGGTTTTTGGCTTCGTATCTAATGTAGCTATCATCACCTTTATACCAAGGCACATCATAGCTATGATGCATTTCTGGTACATATGACGGAACTACCTTAGGAGGAGCTAAAGGAACCCACTCTTGCTTGCTGTCATTAAACACTCTTACAACAAGGTGTTTATCAAGGTTCTGATCATACTTGTTACCTTTAAGAATGATGATTGCTATCTGTAAAAGTCTATTAGAAATTGACACAGCAATCTTCTTATTAGGGATTCCACGAATTACCTTATCAATAACCCATGAGCGTACTTCATAACCTTCCTTTTTGGACTTTTTCCATGCCTTCAAATGAACATTTAAAATATTCATTGAAGCTTGGTAAAGACATCTTTTTAGCTCAGGCAAGCCTCTCTTACTAATGCCTAGCTGAACGGTTACACCGCCAGTACCAGTATGTTTTGGAACGCAGCCTACATACTTTAAAATAGCCTTTCTTGAAAGATCTGCATTAATAAGCGGTGCGACGTGCGCAAGTATTCCAGTTGCAAGTGTAGGTCCAATACCTTTAACAGCCATAAGATCATGGGCCAATAGGTCAAAAAATGCGAATCGCTTAATCGCTGCATCCACTTGTGAGTCAATCTTTAGACAGTTGTATAAGTCCTTTAAATAGATGTGCGTTGTATTGATCTTTACTACGTCGTGAATGCTCATCTTTGCTTCAAGCATATGAGATAAAAAGCTTGGATCTTTTATGATTAGATTATGGACTCTTGAGTCAAACTCATGTTCAAGAAGATCATTCTCTTGTTCATTATCTTTAAGAAGCAGGTTTCTAGCGTTAGATGCGAGAATCGTAGTTACTATCAAATGCTTCGCATACATTATTGGACTTTCTTGCGGAGCTACCTTGTAACCTCTTTCGTTAAGGTACGCCTTAAGCCTATTATTTGCCATAGTTAGGCTCTTTGTGCTTTGTTCTTTAAGTGTAAGAAGACTGGCAAGAGCTGCTTCATCCTCATTTTTAAGAACGACCTCTTTGATATCTGTAGTTGGGCCACAAATGAGAGATGTCAGATATGTTTGATAAATTGCACGAGCATCGTGATTATCGTTCTTATCTGCATTACGAAAGCCTGATACTGTAGAAGCATTGTAGGCATGAGGACAAAGACCATATTTCCTAGCTTCGCCACCTAACCAATTTGATGTGCTGCATGCTTCATAGACTATATGGCAACCACGAGGAAGAGCGGAAAAGATCTCATCAAGATCATGGACTTTAAAGGCAATATAAAAGCCTTCAACCTCTGGCTTGTCGCCATTATTATCGGTAATCTCAAAGAAGCCGCTATATTCGAACTTAGCGATATCTAAGGCCAAGACAAAAATGTTGGATGCGACTTTCTTAAACTTTGCCAAAGTAATCTTTGTTGGAGCTTTACCGCTTATAGACTCATTACGTGCATTGGCAAGCTCAACAAGCGAGTTTGCCCCGTAGTTGCAATACAGCTGATCTTCAATGAATTCTGCTGGCTTGATCTCTTCTGCATTGGTTTTAGTGAATAAGACCTCATTGGCATCAAACATCAGTGGAGGAGCAGGTAAAATCTCTGGAGCAGCCAGTTGAATTGACTTCTGCAACAACAATGCAGCATCGTCGTTGGTAGATACAGTAGTTTCTGCGGCTTTTGAGTCAATTACTTTCTCAGATGGAGCGGCTTTAGTTGTTTTCTTAGAGGTAGCCTTCTTAGTTGATGAGGTTGAGGAAGAAGTCTTAGCAGAAGTCTTCTTAGTTGATGAGGTTGAGGAAGAAGTCTTAGCAGAAGTCTTCTTGGTTGATGAGGTTGTGGTAGAAGTCTTAGCGGAAGTCTTCTTAGCAGATGATGCTTTTTTAGATGTCTTTGCTACTTTTGAAGCAGGAGTGGTGGAGTTGGTAGAAAGGGTTGCATTGTCAAGACAGGTATTGTCCTGAGCGGAGGTGGTAATCTTTGCAGACATGTTTTTTCTCGCAAGTGAAGAATTTAACAAAAGCCTGAAAGACTGCTATACTAGCCCCAGTGTTTTATTGGTGGTGGCGTTTGCAGTCTTTCGCTGTGAACGCACATCTTAACACACTGATCATAGTATCTTCCGAGATTGGACTCGGTTATTTTGGTAAAAGCAATAAATTTAGTGTAAGAACGAAAAGAATTAGTGGCAAACTAAGTCGCGGGAAAAGACAAGTTTGCGAGATTGCAGCACCAAAAAGTCTTTCAGAGGTGTTTCACTAAATTCAACTTGGAAGAA
>CALFLJ010000147.1 GCA_937880335.1 uncultured Succinatimonas sp. | reverse complement strand
TTACCAATTGGCGTAATCATAGTTGTATTTTTAAGAATCATCATTGGTATAAAAACCTCTGGTACTTTTATGCCTGTTTTAATTGCGATGTCCTTCCTTGAGACTTCTCTTATCGTAGGTTTAATCGGATTTGTCTCAATTGTAGGAGTAGGACTCGTTGTTCGATCCTGGCTATCGCATCTAAACTTGCTTTTAGTTGCAAGAATATCGGCGGTTATTATTACTGTTATAGCCATTATTGGTATTACCTCTTTCTTCACCTACCATATAAGTCTTACAGAAGGCGTTAAAATCACTTTCTTCCCAATGATTATTCTTTCCTGGACTATTGAGAGAATGTCTATTTTGTGGGAGGAGGAAGGCTATAAAGAGGTCTTAAAACAAGGTGGTGGCTCATTATTTGTTGCAGTATGCGCCTATCTTTCTATGAGCTCTTTACTAGTACAGCACTGGACATTTAATTTCTTAGGTCTGCAACTGGTTCTATTAGCCTTAGTCCTTATCATGGGTAATTACACAGGCTTTAGACTCTCTGAGTTAAAGCGCTTTAAACCCTTAGTTGAACAGATCGCAGAGTATAAGAACGGAGATGAAAAAATTCACGAATCCGTTCGTCTAAGAGAAGAGCTTAAAGAGCTAAAAAGCGATCCTCATAATGTTTATCGCACCTGGAAGAAAAAAGCTCAAGAACGTCTGCAAAAACAGGACGAAAAAGAAATGCAGAATAAAGATCTTAAGGACTAGATTATGGGGTTTCTTAAAAATCTTTTAGACATAAAAAAACGTTATGCCAATCCTTTTACCATGGCATCAGACGGTATTATGGGCATGAATCAGCGTAATGTAAGCTACATAGGACGCTACAATAAACGCTCTTTATTCCCATTAGTGGACAATAAGCTTTTAACTAAAAGAATATGTCTGTCTCATAATGTAAAAACCCCAACTCTAATTGGTGCTGTGGAAAATCAGCATCAAGTAGAGGAAATATTAGATATATTAGGAGATCATACCGAGTTTTGCATAAAACCAGCCCATGGCTCAGGTGGTAAGGGGATTTTAGTTATAAAAGATCGCAATAGAGCAACAGGAAACTATGTAAAAACGTCAGGAAAAGACATCACCAAACATGAACTTAAACGACATGTAACTAATATTTTAGCCGGCCTATTCTCATTAGGAGGAAAGCAGGATATAGCCTTAATTGAAGATCTTATCCACTTTGACAATGTATTTTCAGGCTATAGTTATGATGGTGTACCTGATACCCGTGTTATCGTATTTCAAGGCTTTCCTGTCATGTGTATGATGCGCCTTTCAACTAAAGCCTCAGATGGTAAGGCTAACTTGCACCAAGGAGCTGTTGGTGTAGGCATATGTATGCGCACAGGACGGGCTGTAAGAGCGGTGCAACACAATCAACCGCTGGAGTTTCATCCTGACACAGATAAGAAACTTTCTGAACTAAAAGTTCCTCACTGGATAGAGGTTTTAAGGTTAGCCTCATCCTGCTACGATATGTCAGGCTTAGGTTATATCGGTACCGATATAGTTTTAGACAGAGACAGAGGTCCTATGTTGCTTGAATTAAATGCCCGTCCTGGCATGGCAATTCAAATTTGTAATAATGCAGGACTTCTACCACGACTTAGACTTATCGAAGCTTTAACTAAGAAGCAGAGACTTAGTATTGAGCAAAGAGTTGCTTTTTCTATGGAACACTTTGGTGTTTTTGATGAACAATAATTAAAAACAGGTCGCCCATCATTTGATTTAGTCACAAAATAATAAATCAATGGGAGCGACCTTATCTGAGTTTACAGCCATAAAATTTCTCAAAAGTCTTAAATAATTTTTATATTTTTCAAAAGGTAATGAGCCTAACTTTAGATTTTATTTGGTTCTACACAAATTAAACCTGAGGTTTTAACATATCCGCTAAGGTTTTATTGTCAAAAAAATTATTTATAGTCTGATAAAACTCAACCCACATAGGATATGTTTTACATTGAGCACATCTATCACAAGGTTTGGCGTTGCATTCAAGACAGGCAACAGGAGCTAAGTCTCCCTCAGTAAGTCTTAAGATATAGCCTAATTTCAGATCCTTAGGTTTTACAATAAGTCTGTATCCTCCCCCTTTACCTTGTACACCTTCTATAATCTTATGTTTTGTTAATACAGGAATAATACGCTCAAGGTACTTTAAGGATATATCCTGTCTTTTAGCAATATCCTTCATAGGGACAAGCCCATTATCTAAGTTATCAGCAAGATCAATTAAGACTCGCAATGCATATCGGCCTCTAGTTGAGATCAACATAACGATCCTCTATTACCTTAAAAAAAAGCTTTTCGATAATAAAACAATCTAAATTACTTAAATCTAAAATTAAGCCTTTATATCATATAGTGTGTAATAAAGGCTTAAACTGAAGTTTTTTCTTAATTTAAAATTAAGATAAAGTATCCTTGTTATCTAGTTTACCTTTCAACTCTTTATTAATAATACCTGCTACACAGGAATCTGACCAAACGTTTAGGCAAGTCTCAATCATGTCAATTACAGCAT
>CALFLJ010000146.1 GCA_937880335.1 uncultured Succinatimonas sp. | reverse complement strand
AAAGAAAATAGAGGAGCAAAATAAGGTAGATAAATTTGCTCCGTTAGCCTCCCGTTTAAGACCTAATTCACTGTCTGATTATGTAGGTCAGAGTCATCTTCTTCAATCAGGAATGCCTCTACGACAGGCTCTTGATCATGGGCAATGTTATTCAATGATTTTGTGGGGGCCTCCAGGTGTGGGTAAAACCACATTAGCCTTGCTTTTTGCTAAGGCCTGTGATGCATTTTTTGAACAAATACCTGCGGTTACATCTGGAATTAAGGATATCCGAGATGCCATCTCTCGAGCACAAATGCGTCGAAGAAACGGGGTACGTACCTTACTTTTTGTTGATGAGGTCCATAGATTTAATAAATCACAACAAGATGCATTTTTACCTCACATTGAGGATGGAACTATTACTTTTATAGGAGCAACTACAGAAAATCCATCTTTTAATGTCAATCAAGCTTTATTATCAAGAGCACGTGTTTACGTTTTAAAAAAGCTTTCAGATGATGAACTTTCAAATTTACTAGAACTTGCTTTAAATTCTCCTTTAGGATTATTAGACGAGAATATTACTTTAGATGAAAAGGCAAAATTAGCTTTAATCGATTTAGCTCAGGGAGATGGGCGACATCTCCTAAATTTGCTTGAGATGGCATCAGAGCTTGCTGCTCCTTTAAAGAATTCTAAGAAAATAATCACCCTTACAATGGTAGGTGCTGTCGCAGGTCGTCGTATATTAAATTATGACAAAGGAGGGGATGCTTTTTATGATTTAATCTCCGCTTTTCATAAATCGGTTCGTGGAAGCGCACCTGACGCTGCCTTGTATTGGTATGCCCGTATTTTAGAGGCAGGTGGAGATCCTCTTTATGTTGCAAGACGATTATTAGCGATTGCCACAGAAGATGTGGGCCTATGCGATCCGAAAGCTATGACCGTAGCATTAAACGCCTGGGATATTTTTGAACGAGTCGGAAAGATGGAAGGGGAAAGGGCTATAGCCGAGGCTACGGTGTATCTTGCCTTAGCTCCTAAAAGTAATGCTTTATATGAGGCATTTAATAAAGCAAAAGAGGATGCAAAACTTACAGGCTCATCAGAGGTTCCAATTTACCTTAGAAATGCGCCCACGAAGCTTATGGAAGATTTAGGCTATAAAAAAGGTTATCGTTATGCACACGATTTTCCTGGTGCTTATGCTGATGGAGAGTGTTTCTTTCCTGAGGAGTTATGCGGAACAGTCTACTATCATCCTTCTAATCGAGGAGTGGAGGAAGGCTTTAGCCGCAAGATCCAGTACTTAAAAGACAGAGATGAGGCGTCATTACAATCACGTTATAAAAAAGGATTTAAAGGAAAGAAAGTTAGATACCAATAAAATTTTTAGAGAAAAATTTAAAAACTATGTAAAAAAGACCTGTTTTGAACTTAAGACAGGTTTTTTTGTTGAATTTTTTATTTAAGGTTTTTAATTTAGATGAATGAACAAAGCTCAAATAAGGTTTGTGATGATTTTACTTACTACTATGATAAAATAAGCGCCGGATTAAAAAAGTTTTTTACCTATTTTGAGTAAAACTTAAATACGGACTTAAACATGCTAGATTCAAAATACCTGCGCGGTGAAATAAAAGAGGCTCAAGAGCGCCTTGCCACCCGCAATTTCACCCTTGATGTAAACAAGATCACTGAACTTGAAACCGTTCGCAAAGAGACTATGACACGTACTCAGGAGTTACAGGCAAAACGTAATTCCTTGTCAAAGAGTATTGGCCAGGTTTTAAAATCAGGGGGTGATGCAACTCCTATCAAGGCTGAGGTAGCAGCTATAAGTACAGAACTATCTGAGGTTAAAAAGCGTCAGGATGAGGTTTTAGAAGAACTTCGTCAAATTGCTTTGCGTATCCCAAATCTTCCCGATAAGTCCTGCCCATTAGGTCCTGATGACAGTGCTAACGTTGAGGTTAGAAAATGGGGAACTCCTAAAGAATTTGAGTTTCCTGTAAAGGATCATGTTGCAATCGGTGAAGGCTTAGGTATGCTCGACTTTGAGCGTGCCCGTAAAGTTTCAGGTGCTCGTTTCTCCTTTATGACAGGACCTATATGTGCTTTGCACAGAGCATTAGTTCATTTAATGCTTGATCTGCATCATGATCAGGGCTACACCGAGGTTTACACCCCTTATTTGGTAAACTTAGACTCTCTTTATGGTACAGGCCAGATGCCTAAGTTTGCAGAAGATCTTTTCCACACCAGCTTAAATGGTGATGCCGATGGTGATGATGTTAACCGTCATTTCTGCCTCATCCCAACCGCTGAGGTTCCACTTACTAATATGGTGCGCGATGAGATCATCCCTGAGGATAAATTACCAATCAAGGTGACCGCTCATACTCCTTGCTTTAGATCTGAGGCAGGATCTGCAGGACGAGACACTCGTGGACTTATCCGCATGCATCAGTTTGACAAGGTTGAGATGGTACAGATTGTAAAACCAGAAGATTCCTGGCAGGCATTGGAGACTTTAACAAATGATGCTGAGTCTGTGCTGCAGGCCTTAGAGATCCCTTACCGCGTCGTAGCCTTATGCACAGGTGATATGGGCTTTAGTTCTGCTAAGACCTATGACATTGAGGTTTGGTTACCAGCTCAGAATACTTACCGTGAGATTTCTTCTTGCTCAAATTGCGTTGATTTCCAAGCTCGCCGTATGCAAGCACGTGTCCGTCGTAAGGATGGTTCAATTGAACTTGTTCACACTTTAAATGGATCGGGCTTAGCTGTAGGTCGTACTCTTGTTGCTGTAATGGAAAATTATCAGAATGCTGATGGTTCAATTACAGTTCCTAAGGCTTTACGTAAGTACTTAGGTGGTCTTGAAATTATCACCCCAGAGACGAGGTAATGCTAACTGCTTTAGATTGGGGAATGCTAGTTGTGGTGGGCTTTTCAGCCCTCCTATCAGTTATACGCGGCTTTATAAGAGAAGCCGCATCTATCCTCTCATGGGTTGCAGCATTTATTATTGCAGGACGCTTTTATCCTCAGGTAGCTCCTTATTTTACTTTTTCAGATGACGAGCTAACCCGTAATATCTTATCTATCTTATGTTTATTTATTTCTACATTGGTAGTTGTAGGATTTGTGGGGGCAGCAATTTGCTCTTTAGTAAAAAAAGCGGGCTTATCTGGTTTTGATCGCTTACTTGGAATAGTATTTGGCGCTTTGCGAGGCGTTTTGGTATTAAGTGCTATTTTAGCCTTAATGCAGATAGCCTTTAGATTACATATTCTATCTTTTGTAAGTTCAGAGCCTTGGTGGCAAAACTCGGTTTTTATTCCTGAATTACAAAGAATTGTTAACTGGTTCTTTATATACATGGGTACGCCTGTAGGAGCTTAATATGTGTGGTGTAGTTGGTGTTGTCGGATTTTCTCCGGTCAATGTGGTGCTTTATAATTCTTTGCAGGTGTTACAGCACCGTGGACAGGACGCCGCTGGAATTGTAACTGTAGATGATGAGGACAATTTCCATCAGCGTAAGGCCAACGGTATGGTGACCGAGGTTTTTGCCCAGCGTCATATGATGCGGCTCCGTGGCAATATTGGTATTGCCCATACCCGTTATCCTACAGCAGGATCTTCATCTGCAGCTGAGGCTCAGCCTTTTTATGTTAATTCTCCTTATGGTATAGCCTTAGCTCATAATGGTAATCTCATAAATTCAGCTGAGTTAAAAGAAAAGTGCATTAAAGCTCGTCGTCATGTCAATACCCAGTCTGACTCAGAAATCCTCTTGAATATACTTGCTTGGAAAATTACAGATATTAAGAACTTTGTTCCAACCCCTGATGATATATTCAATGCCGTAAGTGGTGTTATAGAAGAGATTCGTGGTGGCTATGCTGTAGTTTCATTAGTTTTAGGTGTAGGTTTAATTGCTTTCCGTGATCCTAACGGTATTCGTCCTATGGTCTTAGGAAGTCGTAAGACTTTGGATGGTAAGATTGAGTATATGGTTGCATCAGAGTCTGTAGCTTTAGATGTATCTGGATTTGAACTTGTGCGTGACGTAAAGCCTGGTGAATGTATTTTAGTTACAAAAGATGGTGAACTTTACTCTCGTATCTGTGCTAAAAATCCTTCTTTATGTCCATGTATTTTTGAGTATGTTTATTTTGCACGACCTGACAGCGTCATAAATGGAGCTTCCGTTTATGCAACTCGTGTTCGTATGGGAACTAAACTAGCTCAACAGATCGAGCGAGACCACAAAGATCTTAAGATTGATGTTGTAATCCCTATTCCGGACACATCTGTAGATATTGCAGTGCAGATTGCTCGTCATCTAGGAGTTCCTTATCGTCAGGGATATGTTAAGAACCGTTACGTAGGTAGAACTTTTATTATGCCAGGACAGGCTGAGCGTATTAAATCAGTTCGTCGCAAGTTAAACCCGATTCCTCAGGAGTTTGCAGGCAAGCGTGTCCTTTTAGTGGATGATTCAATTGTACGTGGAACCACTTCCATGCAAATTGTTGAAATGGCTCGTGAGGCCGGTGCTAAAGAGGTTTATTTTGCCTCAGCATCTCCGGAGATTCGTTATCCTAATATCTATGGTATAGATATGCCAACTAGTGAGGAGCTCATAGCTTACGGTCGTACTAATGAGGAGATTTGTAAAGAAATCAAGGCAGATGCTTTAATCTATCAAACATTAGATGATCTAAAGGATTCTGTAACTGAAGAAAATCCAGAGCTTAAGTCTTTTGACTGCTCTGTATTTAACGGCGAGTATGTAGTTCCACCAGATCATGATTATTTTGAGAAGATTGCAAAGCAACGCTCTGATGATGCTAAAGCTGATAAAGCTTGGAAGGATTCATCTGTAGCTGATGATTTAGATATATATAATATCTAAAATATTCTAATTTAAATCCTCCCCCCTTTGACTTATCCCAATCACCTCGCTTTAAGGGGGAGGACTTTTATCAAGACTTATTATATTCAGAATTCATATTTCACAAAACAATCCTTAAGTTCTATTTTTTTCCGTAACAGATTAATTATAATTTTGCTTTGCGTTTATCTTGGATTTTATATAAGCCATTAGATTTTTGAAAAATTTAATAGTTTACCCTTACGCATCTTAAAATTCTAAATGCGTAAAGTTAGTGTTTGATGCAAATAAAGTTATAAATATTGCGTAAAACAAATAAATAAGGCTAGGACTTAGCTAAAAAAAACTCTCACGCTTAACTTACAATAGATCCAAAAGACGAAATGACCTAAGTTAACTTTACAGTAATATTGTTTATTAGCTATATAAATCCTATCCATTATTTTTAAATAAATAAAAAAACGCCAGATTAAAAATCTGGCGTTTATAAATTACTCTCCTAAAGCTTTTCTAACTTATTTGTTTTCGCCTTTATTTAATGCAGAACAAGGCTCAGTTTCTATAGGGGATGCTTCTTTATTTAAATTATTGTCGTCTAAAGAATTTTCATCTGGTGTAGGATTATCTATTTTTTCAAAATCTAATTCATCTTTATCAAAATGTTCGTTTTCTATTTTATTTACCAAATCCTCGTTATTAGAACTTAAAGAAGCCGGAATTACTGAGGTTTGAACTAAAGATGTAGTTGAATTCTCAATAGTTTTACCTTTTACAATTTCAGATAAAGCATTAGCTTGCATAGCCATAGCAGCGTAGCGGTTTGCTATATCGCGGAAAGGTTGTAGGAAATTCAAATACATTTCAGAGGAATGCATAGAAACATTACTGTTTGCTATGATGAACACCAGCTCCTTTTGGCACTTGTCGATACGGCGATTAACCTTCTTTACCTGCTTTAGGAAAGCTTCTATATTTTCTGTGGAAGGGTCGTTTGCAATAGACTGCATGTAAGAGGATACTGAGTTTAGTTTTGAATAAAGTCCTAAAATATTCTCTTTCATTTGACCTTCAAATATGACGTGACGATTTGAAATATGATTTACTGCACTGTCAGATAGGGTTTTAACTGATTTACAGGCTTCACAAAGATTTGAGAAGACATGGTAGAAGAAGAACTTTGAGTCAATGCTTTTTCCTGATAACTTTTCCTTTAAAGTTTTATCATCATCAAAAGCTTCAATTGATAAACCATAATAGGCACTTCTTTCTTGAGATACTTGCTCTAAAACGTTAAAAGCTTTATTACGAGCACGACGTAATGATAATTCATTGTCGGAGAAGAAGTTATCAATAGTGCGCTTTAGGCATTCTAAGTTTTGTTCATAATAAAGTGGTACCGCTTTTGCTACTGTATCTAAAATTTCTTTATCAGATGTAGCATTTAAAATTGTAGAGGCTGTTGAAACTTTCTCTTTTTTAATAAAGTCTGAGTAGATTATTATGCCTAAAACAAGGACGATGGCTCCTAAAAGGACGACAGGACCACCTACAAATAGGATAAGACCTGTGATGAAGGCAAAAACGAAAGCACTAAATCCAGTTAAAAACCATCCACTTATAACAGCAACAACACCACTTATACGGTAAACTGCACTATCACGATCCCATGCTCCGTCAGCAAATGAAGTTCCCATAGCCACCATAAATGTTACGTATGTAGTGGAGAGAGGGAGTTTTAATGATGTTGCAAAGGAAATTAATGCAGATGCAACCACTAGGTTTATACATGCTCTTACATAATCAAATGGAAGAGGGATCTCATCTTTTGCAACTTTAGGCTTAATATAACGAGATCCAATTAAATTTGTTATAGGTTTAGGAGTGGTCTTGTAAACTGTGCGAGAGACCATAAGACCCATACGAGTAACAACTCTTCCAATGGTAGATGCGCCGAACTGCTCTCTTTGGCCTTGCCTTGAACTTGAAAGATTGATGGCAGTTTGTATTACTCGGCGGGCCTTTTTAGAAATCCACAAGGTAACGCACATGATAATACCAGAAAGGACAAGCCAGAATGTTCCTGCTTTAGAGCTTTCAGTTAAACTCTGCATATTTAAACTATCTGCAGATATTCCTGAGGATTGCCATTGGTTATAGGCATCTAAGGCTGCTAAAGGAACACCCACAAAGTTTACAAGATCGTTTCCTGCAAAGGAGAAGGCGAGGGCAAATGTTCCAGATAGGATGATAAGCTTAAAGATATTAAGTTTAAGCATTACCATAACCTGACCTAAAATAAAGAAGCTTATAAAAAAGCCCCACAGTATAGAAGCCTGATGCTCATGTATAAAACTGATATATTCAGGCTTCATAAAAGAAGCGCCTTTTGCACCTTTTATAATTAAGAAGTAGGCAATTGCAGTTAAAGATAATCCTGTAAATAATCCACCTAAGTATTTAACAGAGCTGTTAAATTTAAAAGAGAATAAGATTCGGCAGAAAAATTGAACCAACATACCGCCTATAAAGGAGATCACAACTGAAAGCAAGATTGCTGATACTATAGTTGCAGTCTTATCAAGCTTAATATAGTTTATTATTTCCTGAAAACTTAATCCTTGCTCATTGAGTTTATATGCAGCTGCTATAACAGCGGCACCTAATAATTCAAAGATAATTGAAACTGTAGTTGATGTTGGCATGCCAAGTGAATTGAAGATACTTAGAAGAAGGATATCTGCAATCATGACGGCAGAGAAGATTATAATAATCTCATGGAAGTTGAATAATTCAGGGTGGAACATGCCAGAGCGCGCAACTTCCATCATACCAGATGAGAAAGTAGAACCTAACAGAACACCTGCAGATGCAACTAATAGCACCACTGTTAATGGTGCAATGCGAGTTCCAACAGCAGAGTTTAAAAAGTTAACAGCGTCATTACTGACGCCTACAAAGAGATCTAATGCCGCTAAAACTAATAAAAGTACAACGACTACAAGATAAAGAGATTCAATCATAAAATTCTTCTCAGAAGCTAAATAAAATTTAGCGCCATAATAGAGAAGTAATGTAAAGGCTAATTTGTTTAAATGTTAAAACTATGTAAAGTTTTTATTTGAAATTTATGTTTTAGGTGGTTATTGTTTTAAATTTGTTAAAAACAGATAAAATTTGCGTTTTCTTTGTGACATAAAAGATTAGGTAAATAATTGTGCAGTGTTATAATAGCGCACAATAATTTAAGGCTTTTTTTATAATAAGTTGATCTTTTCAAAATTAGCCTTCGCTTTAGCTATTAGGTGACTTGGGGTAATTATGAAAAGCATTTTAAGTTTTTGCCTGTACCTAGGATTAGGGGCAATTCCGTTATTAATTTATTATGCAAGCTTTTATGCTCCCGCATCATTAGATTCAAGTTTTAAGGAAATCGCACTTTTTTATTTAGTAGCCTTTTCGGTATTGCCTTTATATTTATTATTTTTTCTTCTGGTATTTTTAGCTCCTTTATTAAGACTTTGCCGTAATACTTTAAATATAGTAAAAGTTTTTTTAGGTTTTATTTTTTTAATTATACCTATACTAATTTTAGCTGTAGATGCACATGTCTTTTATCTGTATCGCTTCCATTTAAATTTGGCAATGCTGGATTTATTTTTTAATGGAAACGGGCAGATTATTACCTTTTCTTTTGGGATGATAGTTTCAATTGTGCTTGAGGTCGTAATCTTATTTACTCTTGTACTTTTTGTATCATTAGTTGCCTTTATCGCACAAAGAAAGCGTAATTTAAAGTTTCGTTTTACTTTAATTCCTTTATGTATCTGCTTTATTGCTGCAAATCTCTGCCACACTTATGCTCAGGCCACCTCACAAACCCAAATTACCTCTATAGCATCACGCATTCCGCTTTACTACCCTCTAACAGCAAATACCTTTTTATTAAGGCACGGATTCATTAAAGAAGAGGATATGCTAGTAAAAAAAATTGACTATAAAAATTCAGGCCTTTTTGCTTATCCCAAGCATCCCCTAAGCTATGGAGAGGTAGAATCTAAACTTAATATATTAATTGTGGCTGTTGATTGCTTACGTGCAGATATGCTTACAGATGAGGTTATGCCAAACCTTTATCAATTTGCTCAAAAGAGTTTAAATTATAAAAATCATCAGTCAGGAGGCAATTGTACTCGCTTTGGAATATTTTCTTTATTTTATGGCGTACCTGGCACTTATTGGAATGTAGCTAGAAATTCAGCTACTCCATCAGCTTTAGTTAAAGCTTGCCTTGACTTTAACTACGATATTAAAACTTTTACCTCAGCTCCTTTGTATAAGCCTGAGTTTCATCAAACTGTTTTTGCCGGAGTTGATGGTCTTCGCATGACTTCTGTAGGAGATTCTCCGCTTTCTCGTGATCTTGATAGTTTAAATGATTTTAAGAACTATCTAGATACAAAAGATCCCAACAAGAAATTTTTAAGCTTTATTTTCTTTGATAGTTTGCATGAGTATCAATTTAAAAAAGATCAGAAGAAATTGTTTACTCCGACAGAGCCTGCTTTTAATTATCTAGAACTTTCGCCTAAAACAGAGCTAGGCCCCTATATAAATTTATGTAAGAACGCTTCATATACTGCAGATACAACTTTAGGAAAGCTCTTTACTTTACTTGATGATAAAAAGCTTTTAGAAAATACTGTAGTTATAGTAACAGGAGATCATGGGGATGAGTTTAACGATAATGGTTTAAACTTTTGGGGACACAATAGCAATTTTACAAGAGCCCAAACCCATGTACCTTTGGTTTTATATATTCCAAATATAAAACCTCAAGAATATGAAAGTTTAAGTCTTCACTATGATGTAAGTCCAACACTGTTAAAACATGTGTTTGGGGTAAAAAACAATATAGATGATTTCAGCGTAGGGCAAGATCTGTTGTCTTTAAGTGAAAGACCTTATTATTGGGTAAGTTCCTACAATGAAAATGCTTTGGTTTTAAATGACAAAATAGCAGTGGTTGATACCTTAGGTTTTTTAACTATTCGAGATCATTGTTATCGTAAGACAGAAAGTCAAGAATTTGATGCTCAGTATTATTGGCAAGCGATTGAGCAGTTAAATGCTTTTTTAAAGAAATAAGTAAAAAAGAGATCTGATCACTCAAACATTTGCCATAAATGCAGTTAATTATCTTTAAGCAATAAAATCTTATAAAATTTAAATTGTAGCTACTAAGTTTAATTCTTAGATATATATTATAAGATATAGGTCTTTAAAATAAATTTATGATTTTTGTTTTATGTATAAAAATCAAGATTTATTTTGTATTCAAGGTTTCTTAAATTACTCTTTAAAAGTAATAATCCATATATAACAATAAGATAGATTAAAGCAGTATTAAGACAAAATTAATTCAATATTAATTTTGCAAAAAAATGAGATGG
>CALFLJ010000145.1 GCA_937880335.1 uncultured Succinatimonas sp. | reverse complement strand
CATTACAGCCTTTGCCTTCATGCCTAACTCAGTACCTGCCTTGATTGCAGCACGTAACATATCACCAGTTGAGATCTGAGGAATGTTGAATTCCTTAGTCAAAGTCTGAGCTTGAGTACCTTTACCTGCACCCGGAGGTCCTAAGAGGATAATACGCATTTTTATTCCTTAATTAAGGCGGCCCCATGCCGCATTTTTATTTATAAAAAATTATAACACACTAAAATATGATTTATCTTTTGTATAGACTATGCGTTTTCATAAATAAAGCCACTTTCGTGGCTTTATTTTGCACTGAGTTTTAGTCAACTAAGAGCATATTCATGTTCTTAACAAAAGAACTTGGATCTTTTAATGCACCCTGATCGGCTAATAAAGCCTGATCTAAAATTAATGATGCCCATGTTGCAAAACGTCCTTCCTCAGGCTCATTGTATGCCTTTTGGACTAGAACATGCTCAGGATTTATCTCCAAGGTATAGCTTTCATCAGGTAATTTCTGGCCTGAGGCTTCCATTAAGCGACGCATCTGAGAGGTCATCATACGATTACCGTCTGATACTACACATGAAGGAGAATCAATTAAACGGTTAGAAACAACTACATCCTTAACCTTATCTCCTAAAGCACTCTTAAAGCGAGATACTAAGTCTTTATACTTATTTGCTACCTCTTCTTGCTTCTTCTTCTCCTCCTCTCCTTGTATATTATCTAACTTAAGATCAGAGGCATTAGCGCAGACAAATTCCTTGCCCTCGTAATCTGAAAGATTACCCATGAGCCACTCATCAATGCGATCCCACATGAGGAGCACCTCAATACCCTTACTCTTTAGGTTCTCAAGATAAGGAGAGTTTTTAGCAGCATCATAGCTCTCAGCTGTCAGGTAGTAGATCTTATCCTGACCTTCAACCATGCGGGAGATATAAGTGTCTAAACTTACATTCTGGATATCAGAGTCGTTCTTAGTTGAGGCATAGCGTAAAAGCTTCAGGATAGCATTGCGATTGTCATAATCCTCAACAGGGCCCTCTTTTAAGACCATGCCAAACTGAGTCCAGAACTTATTGTATTGCTCCTCATCCTTTGCTAATTTTTCAATCATACCTAAAGAACGCTTTGTTAAAGCTTTCTTTAATCTGCGGGTAACAACACTGTCTTGTAAAAGTTCACGGGAAACGTTAAGCGGTAAAGAATTAGTATCTACAAGACCCTTGATAAAACGCAGATAATTAGGTTGGAAAGCCTCAGCCTTATCCATGATAAAGACACGCTGAACGTAAAGCTTTAGGCCATGCTCCTGCTGGCGGGTAAATAAATCCCAAGGAGCTGTCTTTGGAACATAAAGTAATGAGGTGTACTCAAGATCACCTTCAACCTTATTGTGTGCCCATGTAAGAGGCTCTTGGTAATCATGGGAGATATGTTTATAAAACTCCTTATACTCCTCGTCCTTTACATCCTTAGGACTACGAGTCCATAAGGCCTTAGCATCATTTACCTGTACGTACTCAAACTTAGGCTCTTTATTTGAGGACTCCTCTTCTCCCTCTTTTGGAGCCTCATATTTTTCCTCATAAAGCTCAACTTTTGTGGAAATATGATCAGAATACTTTGTAATTGCATCACGTAAAGTCCAGGTCTCTAAAAATTCTTTTGCATCATCTTTTAGATGTAAAACAATTTCAGTACCACGAGCTTTGTGTTCAATTTTCTCTGAGGTAAAGGTTCCATTACCATCAGATTCCCAGCGCACACCCTCAGATTCTGGGGCATTAACACTGCGAGATAAAACTGTTACTTTATCAGCTACAATAAAAGCAGAATAAAAACCTACACCAAACTGACCTATTAACTGAGAATCCTTTGCCTCATTGCCTGTCAATTTCTTCATAAAGGCTTCGGTACCAGACTCTGCAATAGTACCTAAATGACTTATAGCCTCATCCTCGGTCATGCCAAGGCCATTATCTGAGATAGTAAGAGTATTTAATTCTTTATCAGCACGGATGCGGATTTTGAAATCAGCATCATCCTTTATTAGATCAGGATTAGTTAATGCCATGAAATGTAATTTATCTATGGCATCAGATGCATTTGAGATAAGCTCACGTAAGAAAACCTCTTTATTTGAATAAAGAGAATTTGCCAAAAGGTTTAAAAGTTTATTAACCTGAGTCTGAAAACCATGCACTTGTGCAGTCATTTTAAAGTTATTCTCCAAATTTTGATGCATTGCACCTAAACATAACTGTGGTTATAAATAGGGATACAACTTTAATAATTCAAGGGTAAAAATAAAAAAATACAGATACTTTTTGACAATGAGATGTATTTTTACAGCTCTCTGCGGTAATCAAAAGATGTCTTTAAGGTATTCTTATCTACACTCTCAAGATCTCCGCCTATAGGGACGCCTGAGGCAATAGTAGATAGTTTTACTGAGGATTTTTTACACATAGCTCTTATATAAGCGGCAGTGGCATTTCCTTCAACTGTCTGCGATAAAGCTAATATAACCTCGGTATATCCTTCATTTTTTATCTTTAAGGCAAGGGTATGAAGCCCTAATTCATCAGGACCTATACCATCAATAGGAGAGAGATGTCCATGGAGGACATAATAAGTGCCATTAAAACTACCACTTTCCTCAATTATAGAAACATCAAGAGGGCTTTCAACAACACATAAAATACGATTTTCTCGTCTTCTTGCAGATTTACATATTTCACACATATCCCCCTCTTTGTCACAATAGTTATGACAGTTTGGACATTGCGAAATATTAGTTAATGCCTGCTCGATGACTTTAGCCATTAAAAGGCCAGACTCCCGTCTTCTATCAAGAAGCGAGAACGCAATACGATTAGCCGTAACAGGACCTACTCCAGGCATAACCTGAAGAGACTTGATAAGTTTATCGAGCAGAGCACTTGAGGACATTTTAGAAAGGTAATTTGACGCCTGGAGGTAATTGCATACCTGCAGTAACAGAACCCATCTTCTCTTTTGAGGCCTCTTCAATACGACGATGAGCGTCGTTATAGGCTGCAGCTAAAAGATCCTCAACAATCTCTTTATCGTCTTTAAAAATTGAATCATCAATTTCAACACGACGAACTTCGTGAGATCCTGTAATGGTGATCTTGACTAAACCTGCACCAGATTCGCCTACAACTTCCATCTTGGCGATTTCATCCTGTGCCTTTTGCAGACGCTCTTGCATCATTTGAGCCTGCTTCATCATATTGCCCATGTTGAACATGACAACTTTCTCCTAAATAAATTCAAACGATGAAATTTTAAATTATTTAGCTTATCTAATCAATGCGGGGCTTAAAGCCCCGCAATTATTTATTAAAGTTTGGAATTATATTTATCTAAGATTACCTGTAGCTGTTCGCGATTTACCTTACTCATAGGAATAAATGGCTTAGGCTCAGAATCATCATCACCAATTGTACGTTCAAGCAGGTTAACATCTAACCAGCGGCCATTCTT
>CALFLJ010000144.1 GCA_937880335.1 uncultured Succinatimonas sp. | reverse complement strand
GAGTTTTTAAGCTTTATAAAATTTAGGTAAACTTTGTGAAGTACATTTTATTAAATCTCAAGCCTTTCAAAAAGTTATGACGAACATTCAAAATTAAACTGCTGTTATTTGACAATTGCTATTTTTATCTTAATTTTGTTCTTCTTTTTTTTAATTAAAAGTTTTGTTGAATTTATTTGAGACCTAGCATAATTAAGTTTTTTTTTAAAGATTAAAAAAAATAAATATTTTTTTACTTGTGGGAAAGTATGTGGATTAGTTGTTTTTTTGTGGGAAAATCGCTTATAAAAGCCTTTTTTGAGTTGTCGGAAACTAAAAATAGTAAAGCTTGCAAAATAAAAAATAGCTAATATTCAATATGTTATCTCTAATTTGGCTACAGGGCGCGGTTTTCTTTATTTTAAGTTAATAAAATGTTTTTTTAATTAAATTAAAATTTCCATCCAAAAGATATTAAAAAATAAAATTAGTTAAAAATCAAATGGTTACAGGAATTAAAAAATATATTTGGATCACATCTTTAGGTAATTTGTCAAATTTTTTTTATAAAAACCAACTGCCTGTGGGAAAGTGTGTGGGAAATTTTTAATTAAGTTGTGGGAAAGTATGTGGGGAATTTTAAAAGTCGGTGGATATTATATTTATCATATTGAAATATATAATAAAACTTAAAAAAGTTTTCCACAGTTAAGAAGGAGGAAATAGTTAAAAAAGCCGTTTTGCCTGTGGGAAACCCACTTAGATTTAATACGTACTAGGACAAAATTTATGGAGTTAAAAATTTTCCCACTGTTTTATTTAATAAACTCTTAAATTTATGTGAAAGCTTAGTGTTTTAGTTACATATATGATATTGATGTCAAATAAAAAAAAATTAGTTAAACTAGAACAATGTTAGATTGCGTTTAAGTTTGGGGGAGTCTTTGACATGTCTGTGCCTTTAGATGGTCAGAATTTAAGTGAGGTTTTGTTTAAACCTCGTTTTAACTATGAGGAAACATCGATAATATCAAATGGAGGTTGTGAGTTACCAAAACTTGATCACCATGATCGTTCCTTAGGTTTTGCCCCGGATTTTTACCGCCCTGTAAGAAGCTTCTTATGGGTCTTTAGTGGAGGTAATCTTTTAGATATCGATGAGGCTCTTGCTAATATTTCTACATCAAAGCAAGAGAGAACTCGCACTACGTGTTTAGATACAGTAAAAGAGTATGGTCCTGGAAACTGGATATATGAGTTTAATTCAATAGCTCAAAGACGAGAAAATCTTGGAAAAGATTTTGAGATAAAAGGCGAGATTTTAAAGGCCAGCCATCAGTATCGTATGGCATCCCGATATTATTCAATTGCAGCCTATCCTTTTTTAAAAGGAGATGTTTTAGCATCAGAGGCTCAAATTCGCTCGCGACGAATCTACAAACAGATGATAGATCTTGATCCTACCAACGGGGTAATTCAAGAGGAAACCTTTACAGTTAGAAAAGAAAAGGTAACAGGTTTTTTACATTTACCAAATTCAACTGATGTCCATCCCTGTGTAATTTTGTCCGGAAGTTATGAGCAGAATGTAAGTGATTTTTATCGTTACTATAATGAATTTTTAAGACCTCGCGGAATAGCTGTATTTGTAATTGACATGCCAGGTTTTGGTCTTAGTTCTAAAATTGTGTTAGACGATGACTTTTCCTGTATCATTGATGCAGCATTAGAGCATTTGCAGGGGATAAAAAACGTAGATTCAACTCACATAGGTTTAATTGGTTTTCGCCTCTCAGGTGCAGCTTGTATTCGTGAGGCAATTTTAAATCCTAATAAGATAAAGGCTATTTCAGTAATTTCTCCTATTGTAAATGCTTTATTTAATGATCAGAAACTTTTAAATTCATTCCCTCTATGCTTGCGCTCTATTTACGCTAATCGTTTAAATTTAAATGCAGCTAATTGGGACACTATTATTCCGCAACTTAGAGCGTTATCTTTAAAAACTCAAGGTCTTTTATCATCATCTGGGCGCTGTTCTGTTCCATGCCATGTAAATGCAGTGCGTAATTCCTTTACCACAGCAGATGATATTAAGCTTTTAGAAGGAAATTTCCGTACTTGTCAAATTGATATGCAAGATGATAATGGATATTCAGAATTCCTTTTAAAATCATTAAATGAAGCAGCCAATTTCCTGCAAAAGTACCTATTAGAATAGATGGCTTAAATCTTCTATTTAAATTTTTTTTATTAAAAAGGAGGACGGCACAGCATTTTGTTTAAGATAGAAGTTCTAGTGCCGCTTTTCTATGAAAAAACATCGTATATTTATCAAACTTGGAACCTCTACATTAACTGCAAAAAGTAAATGCTTAAATAAGGCTGTGATGTTGGAAATCGCCCGTACTGTACATTTACTATTTGAAAAAGGATATGAGGTAGGTTTAGTATCCTCAGGTGCTATAGCAGCAGGTAGAGAGGCCTTAAACTATCCTAATCTTCCCCCTGAGATTAGCTCAAAGCAGCTTTTAGCATCAGTAGGACAGGTGCATTTAATTAAGTTATGGACTGATCTTTTTGATATTTTTAATTTAAAAGTTGGGCAGTTGTTATTAACTCGCGCGGATCTGCAAACCCGTGAGCGCTACCTTAATGCTAAAGATACATTAGAAGCCTTGTTTAAGGCTAAAATAGTCCCAATTATTAACGAGAATGATGCAGTTTCAATCTCTGAGATAAAAGTGGGAGACAATGATAACCTTGCTGCTTTATCTGCCGTTTTAGCTGATGCTGATTGCGTGATTTTGCTTACAGATCAAAAAGGTTTGTACACAGCAGATCCTAGAGAAAATAAAGACGCGAAACTTATCTTTAAGGTAGATGAGATTGACGATAAGATAGTATCCCTTGCAGGTGGAGCTGGAAGTTTACAAGGTACAGGTGGCATGGCCACTAAGATTAAGGCTGCTAAAACTGCCACAAGTGCAGGAGTTTCCTTAATTATAGCATCAGGACAGGATCCTAGTATTGTTTTAAAACTTGTTGAAGGGAAGGGAGAGGGAACTTTCTTTACACCATCAACCCACCCTGTCTTAGCCCGCAAATCCTGGATTGGTTCAGCTTTACGCAAAGAGGGGGAGCTTGTGGTTGATGAAGGGGCTTATAAAGCAGTGATAGAACGGGGATCAAGCCTTCTGCCAGGTGGAATTTTGTCCATAATAGGGCATTTTGATCGAGGTGGTTGTGTTGAGATTAAGCTTAAGGACGGTAGGTGTTTTGCAAGAGGCTTAGTTCGTTATAATGATAATGATTTAAACTTGATAAAAGGCCACCGTTCTTGTGATTTTGAAGAGATTTTAGGTTATACACATGGTGATGTAGCAATCCACCGAGACGATCTGGTAGTTTTAGCAAATAAAGAGGAAAGCCTTTAGCTTTATTTATATGGATTTATTGTCAGTAGTAAAAAATGCCCAAGATGCTTCTTATTGTTATGCCATATTAAATACTAAGGAGAAAAATGCTGCCTTAAAGAAAATAGCGCAATTACTCTGTGAAAGAAAAGAGGAAATTTTAAAGCACAATTTAGAGGATGTAAAAAAGGCCAAAGACAAAGGTCTTAATCAAGCTTTAGTTGATAGATTGACTTTAAATGAATCTCGCTTTGAGGAGATGGTTGCAGGCGTTTTAAAGGTAGCATCATTAGAAGATCCTGTAGGAAAAATTTTATCAGGACGTGATTTAGAAAATGGCTTGAAGCTTTATAAAAAGAGAGTCCCTTTAGGTGTTATTGGGGTAATTTATGAGGCCCGTCCTAATGTGACCATTGATATTGCCGCGTTGTGTTTGAAGTCTGGTAATGCATGTGTTTTACGCGGAGGATCTGAGGCTCTAAATACAAATATTATTTTATATAAGATCTTATGCGATGCTTTAGATACTGTGGGGATATCTAAAGATGGTATAGCTTTAATATCTGATCCTGATAGAAATTTAGTAGGTCAAATGTTAAAGCTTGATGATTATATAGATGTAATTATCCCTCGAGGTGGAGAAGCCTTACAGCGTCGTTGCCGTCAGGAGTCTTCCATACCTGTAATTACAGGTGGCTTTGGTATAAGTCATATATTTGTCGATGAAAGCTGTGATTCACAAAAATCAGTGCCTTTGATTGTTAATGCCAAGGTACAAAAACCTTCAGCTTGCAATGCATTAGATACTTTGCTAATTCATAAGAATAAAGTAAATGATATTTTAGGACCATTACTTAAAGCTTTAGAGCCTTATAAAGTTTCATTAATTGCCCATAACGGTCTTTATGAAAAAATAAAGGAATTCTCATATCCATATGTTACTTTAGGTGATGAGTCCTCTTTTGATAAAGAGTTCCTGTCTTTAACTATGAATATAGCAATTGTTGATGACATAAACAGTGCCTGTTTGCATTTAAAGAAACATAGAGCCTCACATTCTGACTCAATTTTGACTGACTCTTATGAAAATGCACAACGTTTTGTGTTATCAGCTCCAAGTGCCTGTGTATATGTTAATGCCTCTACACGTTTTACAGATGGAGGTCAGTTTGGTCTTGGTGCTGAGGTGGCAATCTCTACTCAAAAACTACATGCTCGAGGACCTATGGCTTTAGAGGAGCTTACAACTACTCAGTATGTAGGATCTGGTGATTATCTTATAAGAGATTAGTTTTTGCATAAATAAAAGCTCACTTTAATTAAAGTGAGCTTTAAGGACAGTTATTAAGCTTAAGTTATATAAACTTGAGCTTTATTTTTTTAGAGCTTTTCTTGACAAACTTTAAAGTTTTCACCTTGTCCTATCCTAATAAAGCTAAGACGATTAGTAAATCCGTCAGGAGTATCCTCATCATGATGTGAAACAAAGAGTACGGATGTATTACCATTTTTCATAATATAACTTATGAAAGATTTTACTAATGTTCTTGCATATCCATCTAAGCCCTGTAGAGGTTCATCTAATATTAAAAGAGGGGGATTTTTAACAAGAGCTCTTATAATTAAAAGCATACGTTGCTGCCCAAAAGACAAGTTTTTAAAGGACTCATGAGCCTTATCTAAAAGTCCTGCTATTTTCAAAAAGCCCTTA
>CALFLJ010000143.1 GCA_937880335.1 uncultured Succinatimonas sp. | reverse complement strand
ACCTTTTCCATAAAAGCTCCATTATAGATCAGTAAAATGGAGCACTTTATGGGTTGAACAGGCAGATTTAGGACTTATCCTTCTAGGGAGAACTCATGCTAAACACACCAAACACATAGCCCCCAACTAGTGGGGGCTATAGTCTTGGACTTATTCAATTAACATAAAATATGAAAATGCGAGATTAAAAGTTTGACCTTAAAATCAGCGTAAATTGTTTATGATAAATTTACACTTGTCGCTTAATGCCAATTTATTTTAATGCCTATAAACTAAAGCATGTGGCTTCTTATTTCTTCAGCACTTAATGAGGTTAAATAAGCTGGGGCTACATCAAACACTGTGATACAGCCAGTCTTCCCCTCTTTTGCTAAGCGAGCAACAGCACGGGCATAACATGTTAAAACAGCTCCTGTAAATTCAGGATTTGAATCTAATTTCAGGCTATACTCAATAACATGATTATGCTCATTGTTAAAGCCTGTATGACCTGATCTAATAACAAATCCTCCATGAGGTAAGCCCTTGTGTTTTGCCAGGAGCTCGTCCTCACTTATAAAGTGAACTGTAGTGTCATAATCAGCAAAATAGTTAGGCATAGTCTTAATCTCGTGCTCAACAAATTTTGCATCAGCTCCATCCTCTAATACCACAAAGCATTCACGGGTGTGCTTTTGACGAGTGCTTAACTGAGGATTTGAACCAGATCTAACCTCTTCTAGAGCCTCTGGAATTGGACAGGTGTACTGACGAGCATCCTTAACCCCTGGAATACGACGGATTGCGTCAGAATGTCCCTGACTTACACCCTTACCCCAGAATGTATAATCCTGACCTTGTGGCAAAATAGCATTAGCGTATAAGCGATTTAAGGAGAACATACCAGGATCCCAACCGCAAGAAATTAAGGCTAATTTACCGGCACTTCTAGCACTTGAATCAACATTGGCAAAATGCTCTGGGATCTTGGCATGGGTATCAAAACTATCAACTACATTGAACAATTTAGCATATAAAGGGGTTTGCTCTGGTAAATCTGTGGCACTGCCTGAGGCTAAAAGTAGAACATCAATCTTACCTACAAAATCTTTCAACGCATCAACATGGCAAACCTGAACGCCTTCAGTTTTTACCTGTACTTTTGAGGGATCGCGACGAGTGAAAACTGCAACTAATTCTACATCTTCAGATGCATTAACAGCACACTCTATTCCACGACCTAAATTACCGTAACCTAAAATACCAACTCTTGTAGTCATGATTTTATCCCCAAATCTTATTCCTATCATCAACAAAATTTATGGCTAGAATTTTACAGTAGGAGATTTAATTGTCTATCTATTTTTAAATTGACTCCCATTTTTTGATCATTGAATTCTAGTTTATTGGAAAGCTATGCCGTTTTTAAGCCAAATCCAAAGTAATAACGATATACTGCTACATAAATTAGCAAAATAATGTTCATTAATAGTGCATATATAATGGCAGGAATTGCTAAGGTAGGATTGTTGAAGATAAGAGGACTTGCTGCAATTGCAATTGCTGCGTTTTGCATACCGACTTCAACTACAATAGTTCGTCTTTCCTCAGATCTCAAATGCACAACTCTTGATAATATCGATGATACTGAAATTGATAAAATAATAAGAGCTGTTACCGCTAATCCTAAATTCTCAAAATTATCCAAAATATCTGTACGATGCTCAATAAAGAAAACAGAGGCTAAAAGCACCAGACAAGGGAAAGCAATTTTAGATAGGAAAAGATGTATTCTCTTTGCTAAGTTTTCTCTTAAAGCTTTTAAAATAAGACCTAAACTAATTGGAACAATCATTAAAACAAAGTTCTGCATTAAAAGCTTTAACACTGGCAACTCAAAATTTGCCTCTGAAAGTTTTGCAAAATCCAAAGCAAAATTTACGGCAAAAGGAAGAGTAAAAATTGAAATTACAGTACTTATAGTAGTTAACGAAACAGATAAAGCTACATCTCCTCCACAAAGGAGAGAGAATATATTTGATGAGCTTCCTCCTGGGCAGCAAGCAATTAAAATAAGACCTAATAATAAAACCTCTGGAAGATTTAAATAAGATACAATATAGATTGCAACTGCAGGAAGAATTACTAACTGGCCTAAAAGTCCAATAAGGACTGCCTTAGGTCGTTTTAAAATAAGAGCAAAATCTTTTAATCTTAGGTTTAACCCTAGTTCAAACATCAATAAGGTTAAGATTGGTAAAACAATCAGTATCGTCATTACTATTTCCTCCTTATAAAATAAAACCTCTTTATTATACAATTATTTAGCTTATTGCTCGTACTAAATTCACCCTTAAAAAACGTATGATTATTTATTTTTCCACCAAATCAAATATAAAGGATAAAAGAAATATTGTTCTAAAGCTAAAGGATATTTAAAGAAATCATAGAAGAATAAAAGCCTCTATTACCGGTAACCCATAAAGTGCGTTTATAGATAAGTATAGACGCATTATTTTTATCTAATCTT
>CALFLJ010000142.1 GCA_937880335.1 uncultured Succinatimonas sp. | reverse complement strand
CCTTTCTTTTTCTTATTTTCAATACTAAAGATCACACCGATTAATGGGAAGAACCTATGAAATTTATCTTTTTTAATAAATTATACAAACAGCATATAAATCACATTTATTACACAAACAACAGTTGAATAAACAATTTATTTTTATAAAATATAGAATTTGGCTCACAAAATGCTTGACATTGGAGCGTTCAAACTATATCATATGCTCACAATTTGACGCGGGGTGGAGCAGTCTGGTAGCTCGTCGGGCTCATAACCCGAAGGTCGTAGGTTCAAATCCTGCCCCCGCAACCAGATTCAAGAAGTTCGCTAAAGCGAACTTTTTTCGTTTTTAGAGTCCAAATTTTTTTTCTTGTCAATTCACATCTCTGCTTGTTAGTTGCAAAAATTAAGATTATAGGCACCACGAACTCTTTTTATCTTTTTTCTCTTAATTTATTTAAGAATTAAATACTTAATATTATTTTAAAAAATATTAATCCCATATTTATTGAATTTTTTAAATTCAATTCTATAATGAAAATGTACCTAGTTACTACTTAAATAATCAACTCAAAAATCTTAATGCTAGGCACTTAATCTTGAATTTCCTGTCCAAGTCTTTTCGGCTGTAAGTAGCCAGATATATAGGTGAATGTCGCCTTAATGGTGACTGTTTGCTCTTAGCTTTATATCACCTAACAAAACTCTTAAACTGCGCATCTGCTGCTAATGTTCATGAGATTTGAAAATAATAGACATGGAGAATCAAATGACTTTTGATGAAATATACGCACGGGAGCTAAAGAAGATTAAGCAAGATCCTGTTTCTTTTGTTTGGAATAACTGCATTAAAAAACACGATGATCAGGAGTTCATGGTAATTACTTATCCTAAAGAAGGTAAGTACCCAAAATACTTTATTGAATGCCTTTACTTTCTGCTTTTTGATATCAGTGAAATTAAATACGGCAGTTCAACAGACGCCATACTTTTGCAGAATCATAACAATGCTAAATTTACTGATGAGCAAAAAGATGGTATTCAGAAAATCATTGCCTATTTTGGTTGCAGACAATTAAATCCAATTAAAGAGAAAAGGATCCACATCAAAGGATCAAAACTTCTTTTAGACAGCATGTATGCTCATTCTGTCATAACTTTAATGGGAATGTGCTGTGATCAAATCTATAAGCACCTCTTTCCTGAGGCGCAAAAATAACTAAGCATGATGTAGTTATAACCAAGATTGTAACTGCATTGTAACTTTCGTTGTTGCGCTTAAAAAAGAGCATACCTCTAATCCAATTTTGTATAGAGCAGTTTACTTCGTGCATTAGACACTAACGTGGCCATTAGTGTCCTGGTTGAGGTTCAAGTTACCTAGGACATCTAATTTGCCTTTTAAGCCAGCTCATAAAGCATGTAAAAACATATGGAGAATTAAATGACTTTTGAAGAAATATACACTAAGGCTATCGATGAGATTAAGCAAGATCCTGTTTCTTATGTTTGGAATAACTACATCAAAAAGCATGATGATCAGGAGTTTATTGTTATCACAAAACCAAAGATGGAAGATGGTAAATACCCTAAATACTTCTTAGAGTGTCTTTACATACTGCGTCTTGATATCAGTGAAATTAAATATGGAACCTCAACTGATGCCATCCTGTTGCAGAATCATAACGTAGCTAAATTTAGTGATAGGCAAAAAGATGGTATTCCCAAAATCATTGCCCTCTTTGGTTGCAGACAGTTAAATCCAATCAAAGAGAATCGAATTCACATCAAAGACTCTAAACGACTGCTAGATAGCCTTTACGATCATTCTCCTGTGTCTTTGCTTGGAATGGCATACGAGCAGATCTATAAAAGGCTTTTTCCTGAGGAGAAGAAATAACTGAGATCTTTGTAGTCATAACGTCTGTTATGGCTACATTTCTAGACACTAACCAATCTTTTTAGAATACGGCTATAGACATTAAGACCTATTATAAAGCATCAGGATCTACTTTAAATTCTCCATTATGTAAGCTAGATCCGATGCCTGTTCCTAGTTTAAACATTGCACCTTTGATATGCTCCTGGAAACACGAGAAATCCTCCCCTCCAAGATTTGCTCTTTGAGGAGAATACTGTCAAACCTAACTTAGTAGCTTCTTCTTTAATAAGCTCAGATAATTTAAGATCATTATTTGTAGCAGGACAGCCTTTGATAAAGCGAATTCTATCTTATAGCCTTCAATCTCTAAGACAGTCTTTAACTGCGTCATTTTTCTCAATGATTATAGAACGTGCTACAGCTGAAAATGATCTTACGGTGCCTTCTGCAAATACTGAATCAGGAATGATATTCCACGTGCTCCGATGAAACATGAGTTATAGAAATCGTGTGTTCAAGGTAGGATAACACATTGATGCATATTGAATTGTTATCGAAAAAAATAATATTTAAAGAAGCTCTTCCACGCATAATATAATTTACGTTCTTCAGCTTGCCTAAAGAGAACTATCATTTTTGATATGATTCCATATCGATAGAATAGCTTTGAGCCTCTTTGCTTTATATAAGAACTAGTATGCTTATTTCTGTTGCTAAAGGCTTCTGTGGATAGTCTGTCCCAATCAGATAACTTAAATCGGATGGCTGTTTGTGTGGGAATATAAGCACTAAAAACGCAGGCTAGGCTCTTTACTGTGTAATTACAATATGGCAAGACAAAGTCTGGAAGTAAATTATGGGTTCTTTTGCTTTTGTCTTCAAATGTGCAGATTATTCTTGGTATTAGTATGAGCTTGGGCTCTGTTCCTATCTGCTTGATTTGTCTTTTTATGTAACCGTGAATTCTTATATTTGTTGTGCCTAATATTATCGCTAACCATATAAAAATCGTCGGTGACAGTACAAATTTTGGGAAACCGTCTTTATGGTACTCTACATAGAACAATTGGTATGAAAAATGAACATGACTATTGAGTCAGGGCCACAACTTGCAGGTCGAAGCGTAGGGTTGTGGCCTTTTATTTTGTAAAAAAGCTTCAATTCAGCTCCTAATCTAAATTTCTCTTATTCCTCTACAAATTTATTCCTTATTGTTCGTATAACTTGATTTATAACACATTTTTGACGTCTGCAATCCTATTAACTTGATAGAAACACTGTAGCAAAAAGAATAACTGATGGGTTAAAAAGTAAGATGTGATTTGAGTAATGAAAAAGTGCAAACTAAAAAAAGATATCCGTAATCCACTCGAGTATAGCCTCGATTTGTTTAGTGGCAAATGGAATTCACGCATACTGTCAGTATTAGCAAACGCTGATAATCTAAGGTATGGCGAGATAAAAAGCAGAATAGACAACATTACTGATGCAGTATTAGCTGCCTCACTAAAGGTGCCAATTTCAAGTCAAATGATTGTTCGTCAATCTTATGATGAAATTCCGCCGAAAATCGAATATTCGCTGTCTGAAAAAGGCAGATCGATTATTCATATTTTTGAGATGATAAGTAAATGGGGTGAGAAGTATTACGTAGATGATGATTCTAACTCAGACCTGAATAGCTATCTTGCTATAAATTAGAATTCATACGATAACGCCCAGCATAAACTGGGCGTTTTAACTTATCAGTAGAGTACTGATTAGTTGATCTTCTCACGAATACGAGCTGACTTACCAGCACGGTCACGTAAGTAGTAAAGCTTAGCACGACGAACGTCACCACGACGAGTTACTTTAACTGAAGCAATAAGTGGTGAGTTGGTCTGGAATACACGCTCAACACCTTCACCTGAAGAAATCTTACGAACGGTGAATGATGAGTTTAAGCCACGGTTACGCTTAGCGATAACGTTGCCCTCAAAAGCCTGTAAACGGCTCTTGTCGCCTTCAACAACCTTAACCTCAACACGTACAGTATCACCTGGGTTGAACTCAGGGATGTCAGTACGGATTTGCTCTTTCTCTAGCTGATCAATAATTGGGTTGCTAGCCATTTTAATGTACCTACCATTAAGTAAAAACAAAAAATCTTAGTTCAAGCCGTGTTCTTCTAAGTACTCAGAAAGTAATTTACTCTCTTCTTTAGTCAGTTCACGGTTCTGCAGTAAATCAGGGCGACGTTCATAAGTACGGCCAAGACACTGCTTTAAACGCCAAGCTCGGATCTTTTCGTGATTGCCACTCATTAAAATCTCAGGAACCTTAAGTCCATCGATGACCTCAGGACGTGTGTACTGAGGAAAATGTAAGAGACCTTTTGCGAAAGTATCTTCTTGTGCGTTCTGGATGTTGCCTAAAACACCAGGCACCATTCTGGAAACTGCGTCGATGATACACATGGCAGGAAGTTCACCCCCTGACAGGACGTAGTCACCGATTGAAACCTCCAGATCGACTTCAGTCTGAAGGACACGCTCGTCAATACCCTCATAGCGACCTGCTACAAGAATCATTGAGCCCCAGCTGTGGAATTTGGTGACCAGAGAGTGATCTAGTTGTTTACCTTGAGGAGATAAACAAACTACTTTAGTTCCTTGAGGTGCTGCTTCTTTAGCTGCATGAATTGCATCACGCAATGGCTGAACCTGCATCAACATACCTGGACCGCCACCGTATGGCTTGTCATCCACGTTGTGAAACTTATCTAAGGTATAAGTACGAGGATTAAAGCATTCAACTTTAATCAGCCCGTTTTCACAGGCTCTTCTTGTAACCCCAGATTTGGTCACAGCATCAAACATCTCAGGAAAGAGCGTAACAACACCAAAGTACATGGTTAATAATCTACGCCCCACTCAACCTCAATCGTCTTAGCTTCGAGATCAACTGCTTTAACAATTGGGCCCACGACATAAGGAATAAGAAAATCTTCTGTACGTTCCTTAGCCAGGTGGTCAGAGGGAGACACCTCTAAAATAGGAGTGGCTCCATAATCCCTAATTCTCGACACTTTGCCGAGCATTACACCTTCAAGTCCAATTACTGTACAACCTTCAAGATCGCACAAATAATATGTACCTTCAGGTACAGGAGGCAGGCTTGAGCGCCTGATCCCAATCTCAGCTCCTGCATAAGCTTTTGCTTCCTCAGGAGTTGAGGCCACATTTAATTTAACGACAAAGTCGTTACCATGTGGTCTGTATTCTTCAACCTGAACCTCGCGCCATTCCGCCCCGCGCTGACGTATAAACCATGGCGAGTAGTCAAAAAGGTTCTCAGGTTGGCTCGCAAAAGAACGGACCTTCATCCATCCCTTTACTCCAAATGATGAGCCTAAAGCTCCCATTGGACGCGGTGTATCTGCCATAAGCAGCTATTAAGCCTCTGCAGCCTCTGAAGACTCAGCAGCCTCAGCTTCAGCCTTAGCCTTTGCTTCAGCAGCAGCTTTACGAGCAGCAACAGCTTTCTCGTGCTTATCAGCCTTAGCCTTTAAAACAGCCTCTTCACCCTGCTCAGCTTCCCATAAAAGACGCTTTACACGATCTGATGGCTGTGCACCCTTTGCAATCCATGCATTGATGCTTTCTAAATCTAAACGTAGACGGATTTCCTTGCCCTGAGCGATAGGGTTGTAAATACCAACCTGCTCAATGAAACGGCCTGATGCAGCAAAACGCTTGTCTGCAACAATAACGTGATAGAAAGGACGTTTTTTTGCGCCTAAACGACGTAAACGAATGACTACCATTTCGCTAGTACCTATATTAGTTAAAAAAATCTGACAATCTAAAAAAATTGTCAACATACAAAAACAGTTGCATTATTTTACACTTTAATTTCAAAAAATCAAGAGTAAAAAATTTATGCAACTGTTAACTTAAGTTATCAAAAAGTTAAAGCATACTAAGGCTTTTCTCTTTAATAAAAATCTTAACGGCGGAAGAAGTTACCCATACCTCCCATTCCGCCCATGCCACCCATAGCTCCCATCATGCCACGCATAGCACCTGCCATCTTACGAACACCACCTTTACCCATCTTTTTCATCATCTTTTGTGTCATATCAAACTGACGTAAGAGGACATTAACCTCATGGATCTCAACACCTGCGCCCATAGCAATTCTCTTTTTACGGGAACCTTTAATGATCTCAGGATGAAGTCTTTCTTTTTTAGTCATGGAATTGATGATAGCTTCCATATGATCTATCTGCTTGTCGTTAACTTTATCTTTAATCTTGTCAGATAAATTACCCATGCCAGGTAATTTATCTAAAAGACCGGTCATACCGCCCATTTTCTTCATCTGAGCAATTTGATCTCTAAAGTCTTCAAAAGTAAAGCCCGCACCTGACTTAATCTTTTCAGCCATCTTCTTAGCTTTATCAAGATCAGTATTTCGTTGCAGATCTTCGATTAAAGATAAGATATCACCCATATCAAGGATACGGGATGCAATTCTGTCTGGATGGAATGGCTCTAAAGCAGCAATCTTTTCGCCAATACCGATAAACTTAATTGGCTTACCAGTAATTTCTCTTACAGATAATGCAGCACCACCTCTAGCATCACCATCAGCCTTTGTTAAGATGACACCAGTTAACTCTAAAGCGTCATTAAAGGCTTTGGCTGTATTAGCTGCATCCTGACCGGTCATCGCATCAACTACGAAGTAGGTCTCGATAGGATCTGTCAAATCATGTAGACGCTTTACCTCGTTCATCATTTCCTCATCTACAGCTAAACGACCTGCTGTATCTAAGATCATGACGTCATATGCTCGAAGTTTTGCTTCTTTTAAAGCTGCCTGTGCGATGCTCTCAGGCTTATCCTTTGGATCTGAAGGATAGCAATCAACAGAAATTTCTTGAGCTAAGGTCTTTAACTGATCCATAGCTGCTGGTCTGTAAGTATCAACTGATACTAACAGTACCTTTTTATTCATTCTCTCTTTTAAGTAAAGAGCCAGTTTTGCAGCAGATGTAGTCTTACCAGCACCTTGCAGACCTGCTAATAAGATCACAGCAGGAGGCTGATGAGCTAAATTGATTTCAGAGGTCTCACCGCCCATGGTAGCAACAAGTTCAGCATGAACTGCTTTAATAAACTCCTGACCAGGAGTTAAGCTCATTGCAACTTCTTGACCTAAAGCTCTTTCTTTTACTCTTGCTGTAAATGATTTAACTACAGGCAGTGCAACGTCAGCTTCTAACAGCGCTGTTCTGACATCACGTAAGGTGTCTTTAATATTATCTTCGGTAATACGACCTTTACCGCTAATATTCTTTAAAGTACGGTTAAGTCTTTGGGTAAGATTATCAAACATCTTTAAGGCTCATCTAAATTTTGCTGTCTGTGTTCTTATATAAACGCTGTTTAATATAAACAAGTTATCTAAACAAAACTTACAGCAAATCGAAAACAATTTGAAATAAGCAGTTATCATAAATTACTTTTATAAAGTAATTTTATAACCACCAATTGGTAAGAAATAATTAAAAACTTCGTTGATTATATCAGATCTTAAAATGATCTAACGATTTGAGTGAAATGAGACTGTGAGAATACAGGAAAGC
>CALFLJ010000141.1 GCA_937880335.1 uncultured Succinatimonas sp. | reverse complement strand
AAAAAGATCCTTAAATCCTAATAAATGACCTGTAGTAGCATTAAGATTAGCTGTTTCAATATAGCTGTCATCTCCCTCTTCTGTTTTTATTGATACATGGGTTACGATCGTGATTAAATTAATTGAAGTTATAGGAATAAAATCAATAAAAACTTTTTGTGTAGAATGGGGCAAAACAAAATCTGATAACAGGTCGTTATAATCAACTGAAGCATTAAATTTTTGCAGTTGTTCGTTTTCAAAGCGACTGACTAAAAAGTTCATATAGCCATGACAAAAAGCTTTATATTTATCAAGTTCGCATTGCTTATTAGTATTTATATAAGAAGTTGAATAACTACGTTCTAAAACATATTCTTGAGCATTAACACTACCACAAATCAAGAAAATCATAATGAGAGACAAAAAAGTTTTTTTCATAATGCTTGACTAAAAGCTCCTTTGTAAACTTCAATTAATTTTTCCAGACTCATCATAGCATTAGCTGGGCTTGTTGAGGGCAAATGTATTACTTTAAGATGAGGTTTATTCAATAAATGAGATGAGTATTTTATAAACAGTTTTTTTGAAAGAGATCCATTAGTAATTAAAACTTTTATAGATGGGTATTTCTTTAATAATTCCTCAAGATCGGAAGGCTCAACATCCTTTATTTTTGAATCAAGACTCCCTTCTCTTATACAGGAATGAATAACATCGTAAAGCCCTATCTTAAGCACACTTAAAGCAGATTTTTTTTCATCAATAGTATTTAAATCTCGTTGAACTAAGTATGAGATAATTTTAAAAAATCTGTTTTGTTTATGAGCATAATAGAACTGTTCTCTTAAAGATGCTACGGAAGGCATTGAACCTAAAACAAGAATAGTAGCGTCACAAGGTATAAAAGGCTCAAGGCCATAGATCCTATCTGTCATATTTTTATAAATAATCTTATATTTTTTTTATCGTGTCTTTTTTCGTTTTGTAAAAAGATCAATTAAACAAAAAGAAGATGCACTTAATAACAGATAAGCTGTAAAAAGGGCCTGAAGTACATAAAGACGTAAAACAATAAACAGAAGATGTGGATCAAAAACTTCTTTATTTAGGATATAACCTTCAAGATATCTAAGTTTTAAGATAGCAAAATACCTTTCTATTATAGTAAAAACTGTAATAGAGATGACAATAATCAAAAGATAGCCAGGAAGATTAATGCCTGCTTAAATGGTTTTAAACGATTGTCTATGTTTGCAAAGCCGTAACTTACAAGATAAATAAATCCTATAATAAGAGCTGCTGCAGATAGAGCATAAGCTTGAAGAAGTCCTTGAGAATATTGCATTTGCTCAGGGGTAGCGATCTGCAAAGTCTTATTTTGCATAGCTTGAGCTTTATATATTTCAAATAGATAATCAGCTCTTAAACTAATTAATTCATAAATAATTACAAGCAACAAAATCCAAATAAGTTCAATTACAAGCTGTGCTTTAAAGTTTAGAAAAAACCATCTACGCATATCCCCTTTTCGTTTAATCGCATTATAAATCCACATACAAGCTAAGGGAGGATATATGAAAAATAAGAATACAGTAAAAGGCGCTAAAAAAGGAAATATATAGCAATTTAGTAAATTCTTGTTAAAGCCGGTTAAGCCAGTAATCAAAGAGAAAATCACACCACCTACACCACAAGATTGTATCTTATCTGAAGTTTGTTTTTCTTCCATTTATCTATTTAACCTAAAAATGAATGCAAAAGTAATTTCAGTTGTTTTAGATCTGAGAGAATAAGTAATAATATAAAACTAAAAACGGATCGCCTATTTTATATTGAAAAAGACGATCCGTTTTAATTTATTCACTTATTATATTAAAGCGTTGAAGCAATAATAATTAGCATGATCTGTGGCGATAAAATACGCAGGAACATGGTGAAAGGATAAACAGTGGCATAACCAATTGAAGATGCCTCAGAATCCTTATAGATACCATTTGCATAAGCTAAGGCTGGCGGATCTGTATAACTACCGGCAATCATACCAGAGAGAACTAGATAATTAACCTTGAAGACCTTGAATGCAACAAAACCTACAATTGCAATCGGAATGAAGGAAATGAGAGTTGCCCAAGCCATCCAGTGTAAACCATCACCATGAGTTAAGGTATTGAAGAAGCCGTTAGCACCGGCACTTATACCAACAATGGTAAGGAATAAAGTAATACCTATTTCACGTAAGGTTGCCAATGCAGGTACTGGTAAACG
>CALFLJ010000140.1 GCA_937880335.1 uncultured Succinatimonas sp. | reverse complement strand
GGTGGCCCATTCCTGACTTGAACAGGAGACCAAACGATTATGAGTCGTCTGCTCTGACCAACTGAGCTAATGGGCCTCAAAACGGTGTATATTATACACCCAAAATACTATGTTTCGTCAATAGCTGTTTTTGATTGAATATTTTCTGCCTCATAAAGTTGCTTTTTTAAAAAATTATGCTCTGAAAATTCCTCTTTACTTAAATGTTCGGCATTTAATTCCAAGTATTTTGCCCTATTTTGTAGCGGCTCCAATAAAACTAAAGCCAAAAGCCTTGCAAAATACTCAAGACGAGGCCCAACACCTAACTCCTCCCCCGAAGGTAAGCTAAGACCTAAAGGAGCATTTATAAGGCTTTTAATATAAATTTCACGATTTGTCCCTCTAAATTTTTCGATAAATGTAGCAGTTGTTATTCCCGGATTTTTTTCTATTTCCGAGAGAACATAATTTAATTCAGATGCGCCACGAACCTTTAAAGTGGTACATAAATTACCAAAAGTCTTAAGAGCTAAGTTTTGGTACTGTGATGAAACTAAAGATACTTGCTGAAAAATAAAAGCCATCAATCGACGCATAGGAGTATTTAAAATATTTGACGATGATGCTTCATTTTGCTCTTCTACACTATCATCTACACTAGAAATATCGTTGTTTTTATTTTGTACTATCTGCCGTCTGAAAGTCTCGACATTTAGACTTTTTAGCATATCGTAAAGCTGTCTTTCGTCAATACCACTACTTTGTGCTAAAAGATTTAAAGCTACCGATTGCAACGGAGCTTGCCTTATTTTTTTTATTTGAGTTAAGGAGTCATTAATAAATATACTAACCTGACCTGGGTCTTCCAAATCATATTGTTTTGCAATATGTGAAATAAGAAACTCAGGATAACTCATAGCATTATCTAAGAAACGAGTAAAAGCACCTAATCCCTCTGACCTTACGAGGGAATCGGGGTCATGCTCTTTTGGCAAAAAAGCAAATCTTATCTCACAATCACTCTCTAATACCTCAGTTACGGTATTTAAAGCATGCCAGGCAGCCTTCCTTCCAGCCTCATCTCCGTCATAACAACAAACAATTTTTTTTGTATATCGATACATTGTACGAAATTGTTCTGGTGTTGTAGCGGTACCTAATGAAGCGACAGCTACGCTACAACCGGCCTGTCTTACAGAAATTACATCTAAATAGCCCTCTACAACCACCAAACGATCTGGACGATTTTTGTTATCTCGCAAAGCCTCAAAAAGGCCAAATAATTCGTTACGCTTACGATAAATTGGAGTTTCCTTAGTGTTCATATACTTAGGCTTATCATCACCTAAGGTTCGCCCTCCAAAGCTTATAATGCGACCTTTTTTATCAAATATAGGAATCATGACACGGTTTCTATACATAGAAAAAATTCGGCCTGAATCCTGACGTACCAGCATGCCCAGATCTACTAACTTATCCACCTCATTCTGATTTTTACAGACTTGATCTTGCAAAAACTGCCACCCATCAGGAGCATAACCTAAACGGCAATTTATAATGGTATTTTTAGACAACCCTCTTTTATTTTCAAAGTAATCAAGTCCTCTCTCACCTGCCTTTGAAAACAAAGTTGAGGTGTACAACCGTGCAACCCTATCCATAAGTTCGTAATATTGCTTATAGCGGTCATAATTTTCAGGGGATCGTCCAGCCTCATATTCTACGGTTAAACCTGCAAATTGTGAGGCCTCCTCAACGGCCTCTACAAAACTTAGATTTTTATACTTCATTAAAAAATCTAAGGCATTGCCGTGTTCCTTACAACCAAAACAATAATACATTTGCTTTGATGGTGTTATAACAAATGAAGGAGTTTTTTCATGATGAAAAGGGCAACAACAAGTATAATTGCTCCCACTTTTTTTAAGTGAAACAAATTGGCCAATAAGCTTTTCAATAGACAACGCTGGAATTAAGCGGTCAATGATAAAACTATTACTAATACGTGGCATATTGTCTCCTTCAATAATTTAGAAATAGCCTTTTATCCTTAAAATATCATACCTATAATCTTCAGAAATAATCTTAAAATCCTTAAGTATTATTAAATTTGCAGTACGCTCACCCTAAAGAGGAAGCTTAAGTTAATTAGGCTTTTCAAGAATTTCTTAAGGTATTTCATATGGTAAAATATCACAATTTAAAGGCTTTATTTTTTTATTTTAAGCATACCTTAACTGAAACTTATTAAGGTTTTGCTTTTTAAAAGATAATTTTAAAATGAAAGTAAGAAAATATCAGTCATCCGCTTTATGTGAAATATTAGAACTTTTTGCAAAAACAATTTTCTTAATTTGTAACAAAGAATATAGTTTAGCTATGCTTAAAGCTTGGAGCTTAAGTGTAAATCTTGCTGATATATTTAATAAATCCCTACAAAATAATAATTCTTTTCTTTTAGCAAATCCAAACAATAAAATAATTGCATTTTGTGATATTAGTAGTATTGGTTATTTTGATAGATTATTTGTCTTGCCAGAATATCAACGTCAAGGCTTAGAATCTAAACTTTTAAGAATTGCTGAAAAATCCTATTTAGGGAACTTAATTTAAGTACAAACATCTCTAACAGCATTTAAAATTTTTTTAAATCATGGTTATAAAACCATATCAAAAGAGCAAGAGATGAGACAAGAAGTGTCTCTTGCATATTATGTAATGCAGAAAAATTTAAGGAAGATATAAATGGCAACCTACGCAATTGGTGATGTTCATTCCTGTTTTCATGAACTTAAAGCTTTACTTAACAAAATTGCCTTCAATGCCTCAGTTGATACTTTATACTTCACAGGAGATCTTATAGGTCGTGGTCCTTACGCCGAGGAAACCTTAGATCTAATACTTGACTTATCAAATAAAGGTGTGGCTTTTTCTGTTATGGGCAATCATGAATTGTTCTATCTTGCTGTATTTCTTGGAATTTTTCAGGATAAGAAAAAAGCGGCCATAAGTTCTTTATTAAATAGTAAAAGAAAAAATGAGTTTTATAACTTCATTGTTAATCGACCATTTTTAATTTTAAACAAGGAACTCAATTTTTTAATCTCACATGCCGGTATATATCCTAAATGGGACTTAAAAAAGGCTCAAGAGCGAGCATCTGAACTTCACAATTTTTTTACTTTAGATAAAAGCCACTTAAAACTCATAATAAGAAATAATTATGGGGATGATGTCTTTTATGACAAGAACAATGACAGCGACTTAAACCGATTGAAATTCTCTTTAAATGCTTTTACAAGAATGCGTTTTTGTGATGACAATTGTGTTCTAAACTACGGGTATAGTTCAAATACCATAGATGAGGTTCGCCCCCTCGGACTTTATCCTTGGTTTGAAAAATCACAAGACCTATCAACAAAAAATTTTACTCAAATTTTTGGTCATTGGGCTGCGCTTCAAGGGCAATGCAATATAGATAATATCAAAGCATTAGACACAGGATGTCTTTGGGGAGGTAAGCTTACGGCAATAGATCTTGCTACAAAAGAGCTCATATCTGTCCCCTCAGATGGTCATCTTGAGGTTCATTAAAAATTATGGCAACCTATGTTATAGGCGATATTCACGGCTGCTTTGTTGAATTTTTAATGCTTCTTGAAAAAATGAGGTTTAACCCAGATAAAGATCACCTTATATTAACAGGTGATCTATTAGGCCGAGGTCCTTATTCACTTGAAACATTAAACTATATTATGCATTTATCTTTAGTCGATAAATGCGCAGATGCCGTTTTAGGTAATCATGACCTAAATTTTCTAGCAATATATTATAAAGTCCGAGAAAACACCCCTTCAAATAAGCTAGAAAGCTTACTACAAAGTTCTAATGTAGACAAAATAGTAACCTTTTTGTCATCTCTTCCCCTACTCTATCTTGATACAAAATTAAAATTCGCAGTATGTCACGCAGGAATATATCCTCACTGGGGACTCAAAAGAGCAAAACTTTACTCAGATGAGATCCAAACACTACTAAACGATCCCATAAAAAGAATTTTACTTCTTAGAAATATGTATGCAGACAATCCTGTCAACGATAGTGATCTTAAATGTGATCTAAGTCGCTGGAGATTTATTATAAATTCTTTCACTCGTATGCGACTTTGCGATAAAAATCATAATTTAGACTTTAAGCACAAAACATTAAATGCTCAAGATGCCAAAAAATTAAGTATTTTTCCTTGGTTTAACTATGGACATCCTTCACGATTTGATGAAGAGCAATATGAGCTTTATTTTGGACACTGGGCAGCTTTACGCGGAGCTTGCTTTAGGCCAAATATTCATGCCTTAGATCTAGGCTGCATTTGGGGGGATAAACTATGTGGCATATGTGTACAAAGCGGTGAAGTCTTTACCGTAAAATCAAGGCAAACTTCCACCGCTAAAAAATAATTATGACTGTTTTTTCCAAGTTTTAAAAGAATAATTTAGAGCCAAGTTTTCGTCATAAAAATCTTCACTTTCAACGCAGACAAAAGAATTCTTCTCAAAATCAGGGAAAAAAGTATCACCTTCAAAAGATGCATCAATATGGGTTAAATATAGCACTTGTGCAAACGGCAAAGCCTCTCGATAAAGGCCCGCACCACCTATAATAACAAGAGGGCCATCTTTGACCTTTAAGAAAGCTTCCTCTAAAGATGAAACTACCTCAAGATTTGGTACTTCCTTATCAAAGGTGTTAGAAACTAATATATTGCGACGATTAGGTAAAACTTTACCTATAGACTCAAAAGTTCTACGTCCCATAACAACTGTTTTACCTACTGTTAAATCTTTAAAATGCTTTAAATCAGCAGGTAAATGCCAAGGCATATGTCCGTCAATGCCTATGACACGATTCGTTGCAAGAGCTGCAATTATTTCAACATGAGGCATAAATTAATTCCTATAGATAAACTCTGGTCCTTCGTCTTCGAAAGGCTCTTCTTCAATATCTTTATCAAAGCTCTCAGGTTCAGTCCAAATAAATTCTTTGACCTCAGAACTTTCCTCATTCTCAATCTTATGCACTTCATCAACTAAATCCTGAAGCGCAAAGGTAAGCTCTTTAACCCCTATCTCCAGAAGACCTGAAATCATAAAGACCTTTTGTGGTTTTTTTGGTAAGGCTTGGGCAACCTTTTCCAAAATCTCATGTAATTTAGCCTCATCCTCAATCTTATCGATTTGATTTAAAACTAAAAATCTAGGTTTTTCAAACAGGTCATGAGCATACTGTTTAAGCTCATTTTCAATGATAACAGCATTGTTTACAGGATCACTGCCATCAATTGGCTCACAATCAACTAAATGGACTAAAACACGGCAACGCTCAAGATGCTTTAAAAAACGCATACCTAAACCTGCACCATAAGATGCACCTTCAATAAGTCCTGGTATATCCTCAATTACAAAGCTTCTGCCATTTCCTGTTTTTACAACACCCAACGATGGGGTAATAGTAGTAAAAGGATAATCTGCGACTTTAGGTTTAGCTGCGGAAACTGTACGAACTAAAGTGGACTTACCTGCATTTGGTAAGCCAACTAAACCGACATCTGAAACCAAAAGCATTTCCAGCTTTAACTGATGGCGCTCTCCCTTAGTTCCCATTGTACGCTGACGAGGAGCTTGGTTTGTTGCGCTCTTAAAATGAGTATTACCATAGCCATGACGTCCACCGCGTGCTACGCAAAGTTTTTGGCCATTCTCTTTAAGATCCCCCATAACCTCGCCTGTTTCCATATCTGTAACACGTGTTCCAACAGGAACCATTAGGATCTTGTCCGCACCACGTGCACCAGTACAATCAGAACTCATACCATTCTGACCACGACCTGCCTGATAAAAACGAGTAAAACGATAATCAACTAGGGTATTTAAGTTATTGTCTGCAACAAGATAAACATGTCCACCATCGCCTCCATCGCCACCATTTGGGCCTCCACGAGGGACATATTTTTCACGTCTAAAACTTACACAACCATTGCCGCCGTCACCGGCTTCAACACGGATCACGGCCTCATCGACAAATTTCATAATCTTCTCCGTAAGTCAGTTAACGACAGCTCTGACTGCCAAAGCTATATACTAAAAAGCCCCGCATAGGTGCAGGGCTTCATAAATAAGTTTAATTAAGATTACTGCTCAGAGGCAACAATCTCAACGAACTTACGATTGTTCTTGCCACGGGTTACGAAAGAAACAACACCATCTTGCTTTGCAAATAAGGTGTCATCTTTGCCTAAACCAACGTTAGCACCTGCGTGGAAGTGAGTACCACGCTGACGCACGATGATGCTACCTGCGGTAACAGTCTCACCGGCATAAGCCTTAACGCCTAAACGCTGACCTTGGGAATCACGGCCGTTACGAACGGAACCGCCAGCTTTCTTGTGTGCCATTTATTCCTATCTCCTAAATTACGCGGTGATACCGGTAATCTGCAAGTCAGTGTACCACTGACGGTGACCGGTCACTTTCTGGTGATGCTTACGACGACGGAATTTAACGATCTTTACCTTCTCGCCACCGTGAACGCCTAAAACCTTGGCGCTAACTTTAGCTCCGTCAATATATGGAGTACCAACTTTAATGTTGGTGCCATCGGAAACTAAAAGGACCTTATCAAGGGTGATTTCGCTATCAGCTTGGGCATCGAGGAGCTCAACGCTAAGCACGTCGCCCTCGGAGACCTTGTGCTGCTTGCCGCCGCAAAAAATAACTGCGTACATGCTCAAACTCCGGGTAAATGCAGGAGTTCTGCTCCCGCTATCCATGTAAAAAAAATGAGTGCCCTCTACGGGCGATAGTGGGACAGCATTTTACAGACAAATTCATTAATTTGCAAGTCCTAAACGGACTTACATCAGTAAATTTATCTATATAAGGCTTTTTAACTAATACGTCATCGCGACGAATTAATTCCACTTCTAAAACAGATGAATTTTAATTGCTTATTGTTCTTATTTCAAGAAATTTCTAACACATAATGATAAAATATTGCAGATTAAATTAAGGACCGCTTATGGAAAAACAATGTAAACTTGTTAACTCTGCAATTGGGGCTCAACTTTCTAAGGTTGAGGAGTACCTATTTCAGACTTTAAGCTCACAAGGAATAGAAGCTCACGTAAATGCAATGTGCATGCATGTAGTTCGCGCCGGAGGCAAGCGTTTACGCCCAAGCCTTGCTTTAGCTGCAGCTTATGCGCTTGGTAATTTATCTATTGCAGAGGAGGATATAATAAAGTTTGCAGCTGCAACAGAACTGCTTCATACTGCAACCCTAATTCACGATGACGTAATTGATGTAGCTGATGTAAGGCGAGGAAATCCTACATTAAATGCAACTGACGGAAATCATGCAGCTGTTTTAGCTGGTGACTATATGTTCACACGTTGTTTCTTTGCGCTTCAAAACCTCCCCGATTTATTTAAAATTTCAAGTGAGGCTGTAACAGCTTTGGTCTCAGGTGAGCTTGCGCAGCTTGAAAAAGTAGGTGATCTAAACTTATCAATTGCCGACTATGAACAAACAATATATTGCAAAACAGGTGCTTTGTTTGTTCTTGCAACCACAGGTATTGCCATTCATACAAAGCAAGATCCCCAAATTATTGATGCATTAAAGATTTATGGTACCAAACTTGGGATAGGTTTTCAGGTTGTAGATGACATTTTAGACTACACCTCAGATTCACATCATCTTGGGAAAACCGTAGGAGAGGATCTTACTGACGGAAGGATTACCTTACCTTTAATCTTTTGCCGAGACGAGCTAAAAGGTACAGATCTTGAAAACTTTAAAAACTCCGTAGAAAACTGCGATCTAAAAAAAGTTTTAGAGTTTTTAGATAAAACTAATGCGCAAGAGAGATGCCATAATTTTGCAAGAAAAGCCGCTCAAGAGGCGATTTTAGCACTAAAGGTTCTTCCTCCTTCAAGTTACAGAGAATTGCTTGAAAGCTTCGCTTACAAAGCCATTGAACGCACAAATTAGCATAACCTTCGCATTTATTGTTGTGCCCACAATAAATGCAAGGTATCTTTTTACCTTTTAAATTAAGCTATTTATAAAATAGTAGATTTGACCTTTAAGATATCACAACTTTTATATATGCTCATGTTGTATCACTTTGTACAGACAAGTTTAAGAAAAATCTATACAATAAAAAATATAGGCGCCCAAAATCTTAGGTAAGCACCCAAAAATTTAAGACGCCTTATAGATAAAGGAGGGATTAAATCCACCTTTAGTCCTTATCTATCTGCAAAAGGATCTTCTAAGGTAATAGTCTGATTACGCTCAGGACCTGTAGACAAAATAGCAACCTTAGCACCAGATAATTCCTCTAAGCGCTTGATATACTTCTGAGCATTAACAGGAAGATCTTCCCAAGCTGTCACGCCAAAGGTAGACTCACTCCAACCTGGTAAAGTTTCATAAATTGGTGTAATTCCCTCATATTCGGAAGCTGCTAATGGGGGGAGGTTACAAATAGAACCATCAGCCATCTTATAAGCGGTACAAATCTTAAGCTCATCCATACCATCTAGGACATCTAGCTTCATTAAGGCCAGGCCTGAAATAGAGTTAATAGTTACAGCTCTACGCATCGCAACTGCATCGTACCAGCCAGTACGACGAGGGCGTCCTGTTACAGCACCAAACTCGCGACCACGCTTTCTAATCTCCTCACCTATCTCATCGTTTAACTCTGTAGGGTAAGGACCTCCGCCTACGCGAGTGGTATAAACCTTAGCAATACCTAAAACATATTCTATATCTAAAGGTCCTGCACCAGAACCTGTTACACAACCACCTGCTACAGTATTAGAGGAGGTTACATAAGGATATGTACCATGATCGATATCAAGGAATGTACCCTGAGCGCCTTCAAAAAGGATCTTCTTTTTAGCTTTACGGCCTTCGGCTAAAATCTCAGAGATATCAGCAATCATAGCTAAGAGACGATCTCTTAATGGCTCAATCATAGCCATTACAGAATCAAAGCTTATCTCAGGCTCATCGTAATAATTCTTAAGCATGAAATTACGATAATCTAAGAGAGTCTTAAGCTTTACTTTAAAATTCTCCATGTCTTTAAGATCGCCTATGCGTAAGCCTCGGCGGGCGACCTTATCCTCATAACAAGGTCCAATACCACGACCTGTAGTACCAATTGCATTCTTACCGCGCAGTTTCTCCGCACCACGATCTATTGCCGGATGAATTGGAAGAAGTAAAGCACTAGCACCTGAAACTTTAATGCGTTTTTCAACATCAACTACGCCGGCTTTATCTAACTCAGCAATTTCCTCAAATAAAGCCTGAGGATTTACAACTACACCAGAGCCAATCAAGCACAAGCAGTCTTTATGTAAAATTCCCGACGGAACGAGACGTACGACGACCTTCTTATCCCCAACCACAAGGGTGTGACCGGCGTTATTGCCGCCTTGACTGCGTACGACCAGATTTGCCTTTGCAGTCAGAAGATCAGCGACTTTACCTTTACCTTCATCGCCCCACTGTGTGCCTAGCACAATCACATTGTTCATTTTCTTCCTCGTCCCGGGATCCCGGGGTATTAATTACTACTAAAAATCTTTAAACAAAAGAAGATCCGTCTTAAGACGGATCCCACTATTATAATTTTACAATCTTTTTATTATTTTTGCTTGCCAAAAGCATTATTAAAGAACTTAAAGAACTCACTATCAGGTTTTAAGACTAAAACGTCATTGCCACTTTGAATAGATTTCTTATAAGCCTCCATGGAACGCAAAAATTCATAAAGCTCAGGTGAACGATTATAAGCATCAGCATAAATACGAGTAGCCTCTGCATCACCCTCACCGCGTAGCTTGCGAGCACTTCGCTCAGCCTCAGCAATCTTAACAACTACCTCTCGATCTGCTTGAGCTTTAATAGCCTCAGCCTCACGACGTCCTTCTGAACGATGAAGTTTTGCTACTGCATCACGCTCTGCGCGCATACGCTGGTAAATTGAGTTTGAAACCTCCGGAGGAAGATTAATTTGCTTCATACGGACATCAACAATTTTTATTCCTAAGGCTTTAGCTGAAGAGCCTATATCACGCAAGGCTTTTTGCATTACCTGATCGCGCTTTGAACTTGCAATAGGATCCTCACTTAAAGAATCTACTGAGTCAAACTCATTTTCAGACTGCTCGCTATTTGCACCTGATACTAACTCGTGAATAGTAAGGCGTCCAATTTGAGAACGCAAAGAGTTATTGATACGACGACGTAATAATTCCTCTGCTTGCATTTTATTTCCACCTGCCGTAGTCAGGTAATAAGTTGCAGCATCTTCAATTTGCCATTTGACATAAGAATCAATAATTACGTCTTTTTTCTCAGAGGTTACGAAACGATCAGCACTTGAGCTTATAGTCTGGATTCGCACGTCCATAGGCTTTACTTTATCTATAAAAGGGATCTTAAAGTGAAGACCAGGATCTACAATTTTTAAAGCTGACTCACTATCACGAACGACCTTACCAAAGCGAGTGACAATGCCCTTACTACCCTCAGAGATAATATAGCAACTATTAAAAGCTATAAAAACTACTAAAAGTAAAAGACTTAACAAAAGATTAAAATTTATTTTACGCATTATCTTCTGCCTCTTACCGGAGCTTGATTAAGGGGTGGATAAACTGTATTTGTGCTTTCATTCACGTTAACAGGTATAGATTCACTGTTATTGCTGCCACTATCCTCAAAAACCTTCTGATCAGTTTCTTTAGGAGCTTGTAATTGCTCTTGAGGGAAAGGCATATAGAACATAGGAGATGAACCATCTTTAGTATCAATAATTACCTTACGTGAATTACTTAATACATCCTGCATTGTTTCAAGATAAATACGCTTTCTAGTAATCTCAGGAGCAGCTAAATACTCAGGTAATACCTCTTCAAATCGAGCAACCTCACCCTGAGCCTTTAATACAACTTGAGAACGATAACCCTCAGCTTCTTGACGAATGCGCTGAACCTGGCCTTCTGCGCGAGGTAATACCTCATTAGCATAAGCCTCAGCCTCTCGTTTATAACGTTGCTCATCTTCCTGTGCTGCAATGGCATCATCAAAAGCAGCTTTTACCTGATCAGGTGCTCGAGCTGGCAGGAAGTTGACATCAACAATTGAAAGTCCTGTATTGTAAGGCTCAATAATTGAAGTTAAGAGATCACGTGTATTCTGACGAACCATTTCACGTCCGGAGGTTAAAATATCATCCATTAAGGTATGACCTACCACAAAACGTAAAGCACTATCTGTAGCCTCAAGCAAGGTATTATCTGGGTTTACAACAGAATATAGATAAGAAACGGGATCAGAAATGCGGTACTGTACATCCATCTCAACTAAGACGACATTTTCATCCTCAGTAAGCATTGTTCCTGATGATTGAATTGCTCTAACTTGCTCGATATCTACTACATTTACAGTATCAATACCTGTAAGTTTCCATCTAAGGCCAGGATCGACTACGTCGTAAATCTTACCAAAACGTAATACGACCCCTCTTTCAGCCTCTTTTACAGTATAAAAGCCACTAAAAATATAGATACCTAACAAAACGGCAACTACAGCAGAAATTCCCAAACGGGATTTTCCAGAATTTGCAGAAGAAGAGGAAGATGATGAGCCCTTATTTAAAAAGGATTTTAGCTTACGTAATAAAGCATCACCATCAAAAGCATTGCTCTTAGGCGGTACATCACGCCCCCACGGATCTTGTTTTGGTCTGTCGTCACGACGGCCGCTATCGTCACTTCCGCCAGGCGCATTCCAGCCCATTTTATCAAAATTTTGCTCGTTCATAACTTTTCTGCAAGTCCCCTCGCAAACTCCTTAGATTAAAAAAATCCAAATTAAATAAAATTTATTTTATAGAATCAAAATCAAACTCTTCACTATGCCAAGGTATCTTATCTTCATGGCAGTAACGGCTTAAAGCTCCTGAGGTTTGCTTTTCTATTTTGTTACACTCTACAGCCTCTAAAGCTACTTTCAGACACAAGGAACCATCATCTTGGTAACTTTCCTCTTTTACAGCTTTGCAAGCATAGAGCAAACTTCTCAATCTCCCCTCTGAAGGAGGAAGATTTAATGTAAAATTACAGACATTTGAGGATAAAAGCTCTGTTACAGCTGTCTTAAGATCTAAAAGACCCTCACCTGTCTTTGCACTGACCATTACGCGCACGATGTTTCCTAAATCATCGCGCACAATACCTTTTGCTGCATTTTCAACCAGATCTGTTTTATTAAAAACAAGTAGAGTTTTAACATCTGTAGCCCCTACCTGTTTTAAAACATCATTTACAGCATCAATATTATCCGAAAGCCTAGGATCTGAGGCATCTACAATATGTAAAAGCAGATCAGCTTGTGCTGTTTCCTCAAGGGTCGAGCGAAATGCCGCAACCAAATCATGGGGAAGATGACGAATAAATCCTACTGTATCTGCAAAAACAGTTTTTCCTAATACAGGAAGCTCTACTGTTCGCAATGTCGGATCTAATGTGGCAAATAATTGATCAGCTGCATAAACCTCAGAATTACAAAGACGATTAAATAAAGTTGATTTACCCGCATTAGTATAACCCACGAAGGAAACAACCGACATTGAATTTCGGCGTCTTAAACTTCGGTTTTGCTCGCGACGGGCAGCTACAACCTCAAGATCTTTTTTTACTAAAGCAATTCTTTGTCTTAAAGCACGTCTATCAAGCTCAATTTGCGTTTCACCAGGTCCGCCTCGCAAGCCAAATCCACCTTTTTGTCGCTCAAGGTGAGTCCAGCCTCGTACTAAACGAGCCTGTTCGTATTGTAATCGAGCCAATTCTACTTGAAGCTTTCCCTCATAGGTTCGAGCTCTTTGTGCAAAGATAAGTAAAATTAAGGCAATACGATCCATAACTCGTACGCCTAAAGCTCTTTCTAAATTTCGCTCCTGTGCAGGTGAGAGACGACTATTGAATACCACGGTATCAGCTTCAATAGCGCTTACAGCAGCACTAACCTCATCAACCTTGCCTGAGCCTATAAATGAATTGGGATCTGGGGCATCGCGACGACAGATAATAATTTCCTGTGCGACACCTCCAGCAGATTCGACTAGGCGTTGCAGTTCTGCGACATCTTCATTTGTTTCCGCCTCTGGCAGCTCGACGTGAACTAAAACGGTAACGCCTAAAAACTCCTGATGACTATCCGACATTAGAGAGTTTTTTCTCCTTATAATCGGACATTATGATGAAGAACTCTCGTCCTTCTCTTCTTCCATCTGAGGTAAATTTACTGTACGTGCAGGAACAATAGTAGAAATGGCATGTTTATAAACCATTTGATTGACCTGATTCTTTAATAAAACAACAAACTGATCAAAAGATTCCACCTGTCCTTGCAACTTAATGCCATTTACCAAATAAATGGAAACCATGATATGCTCCTTTCTTAAAGCATTTAAGAAAGGGTCCTGTAGTGATTGAAGCTTAGCCATAAATTTTCCCTAATTTTTTTCGTTATAACGGGAAGCAATGTTCCGTTAAATAAGTTTGGAACTGTATACGGGCGTCAACAGTTGTTGTCGTAAATATTAAGCCTAAAAGGGCTTGCCCTTTTTATTATTGATTGCAAAAGCAATAAATATTACGTGTGTTTATTTTAACAAAATCTAATCTATTTTTTGCATCACTTACAAATCATGAGCAAAAAAGTTAATTATAAATTGAATAATTTTCCAAAAAAGGCTCTATAACATTCATCACCTTAGAAAGGTTATCCTTATCCCCAATCAGAAGTCGAGTTTTATGTTGGGATGATTGTGCTAAAGCTCCACGTAACCATGTCATCTGATGCTTAGCCAAATGAGATGTCGCAAAAATTGCTTTCTCAATCATAGTGTCATAGTCATATAAACCATCTAAATACTCCCAAACTTGCCTGTAACCTACAGCTCGCATAGAAGGCATATTCAAATTTAAATCTCCCCTTTGATAAAGCTTTTTTACCTCAGAGATTAACCCGGCATCTAACATAAGTTTAAATCGTTCAGCAATAATAGCTCGTAAATCTTTTCTATCCTCATCTTTAGGTAAAAGGATAAACTCCTCGCGCATAAATGGACATTTATCACCTTTTTGTTCTTCATAAAAAGAGCTAATACTACGGTTTGTTTGCAGATAAACCTCATAGGCACGAGAAACTCTCTGCTTATCATTTGGATTTAACTTTAAATAACTCTTTTCATCAAAATTACGCAATTTTTCATGTATAGCGTTCCAACCTATTTTAGTGGCTAGATCTAATACTTGTTTACGAATTTCAGGCAGAGTCTGTGGAACAGGGGATAAACCTTCAACTAAAGCTTTGTAGTACATCATAGTGCCACCACAAATTATAGGCAGATTTCCTCGGGATAAAATTTCTGAAACTTTTTCTATGCAGTCCTTCCTAAAATCTGCAGCACTATAGGATTCTTTTGGATCCTTTATATTGATAAGGTGATGAGGAACTAAAGCTAATTCTTCTTTTGTAGGTTTAGCCGTTCCAATATCCATATCTCTATATACTAAAGCTGAGTCTAGGCTTATTATTTCACAGCGTATCTTTCTACTAAGCATCAAGGCTAAAGAGGTTTTACCTGAGGCGGTAGGGCCTAGTATAACTAGAGCTTTTTGCAATTTATTTCTCCAAGGATAAGTACTAAAAGCTTTATATCTATAGATATCCTACTTACTAAAATAGCTATTTTTAGGGATTTTTTATAAAATTTTCGGCCAGTTGGAATATGGGAACTTCAAGACAATCATCATCTAAATTTAAAAGCTCCTCTTCATTAAAAGAAGTTTGTAATAATTCCTCTAATAAAGAATCTGCAATAAGATTAGGGGCACAGTAATCTGCAATTAGCGATGATAATTGTTTTGGACAATTCCCCTTTATGATAGATGGCGCAGAAGCTGCAATCAAAGCTAAAGCCATAGGAGCTAAAGAAGCAAGATCACACCCTCTTATTACCGCAGGGATTTCTAAAATAGAAACTTGATTTTGCCCTATCTCAACTTTAAAACCACAACGTTCTAATGCCTCATTAGCTCCTTTTAAAGCCTTTATTTGCTCTTTTGTAATTTTCACTGCAAAAGGCATTAACATAGACTCTCTGTCACAGGCATTTACTAAAACCTTATGGGTAAAAACCTTAGCTTCATAAACTTTCAGCAAAGCTCTCATTTTTACCATAAATAGTCGCTTGCTTGAGGCAACTAGCAAAACTTCGGGATTTATTTTAAAAATAAGCCTTAAATCTGAAAAAGTTTCCCCTTGAATTTCACTTAAAGTTCGCACCTTTGCTAAAATTTTATTATCAGTTTCAACTTTATTTAAAAATCTAGCCTGCGCTTTTAATGCAGAGATATTTTCATCTCGATAAGAATTACCAAAAACAGGAGCTACAGCTCCCCCTCGAACACCTTTTGGAAAATCAGGTAAATTTTCTTTATGCTCAAAAAATACTCTTTGAGCTTTAGCTCTCTCTCCTTCTTCCCTAAAACTATTATGGATAGAATCAAGATCATCTACATCTTTATTTTCATTATTACACCCCGATTTAAAAAACGCCTCTTCAATAGCATTTACAAATAAATCATGGATTAAAGTCGGATTATGAAAACGCACTTCATCTTTTCTTGGATGAACGTTCACATCAACTTCACTTGGATCACATTCAAGATAAATAACAGCCCTAACAGAAGATCCTTTACCTAAAGATACACTATAAAAAGCCTCTCTTAGAGCGTGTGTTAAAAGTCTATCTGCAACAGGACGACCATTTAAAAACAAATAGATTAAATCAGGTACAGTAGCAAAACGAGGTGGGGGAGGAATAATCACTCCTTTGATCTTAAGACTTGGATTTTCTCCTAAAACAGCTATTCCCTCGCGCTCAAATTCAGATCCTATAAGCTTTCCCAATCGCTTAAGTTCTTGTTCCTCATTATTTGCAGGAGAGACCTTAGATAAACATTTTCCATCACTTACAAGCTCAAATCCAATATCTGGATGAGCTAAAGCACAACGAGTAAAAACATCCTTAAGTCTTAATAGTTCAGTTCTATCTGACTTAAGAAAGCGCCTTCGGGCAGGTGTATTAAAAAATAACTCACAGACATCAACTGTAGTTCCATTAGGATGAGCTGCAGAAAAAATTTGACATTGTTGCTCAGGACCCTCAACCGAGACACTATAAGCTTTATCGCAAGATGCTGTTTTGGATGTTAAAGTTAACTTTGATACAGATGCAATAGAAGCTAAAGCCTCCCCTCTAAAGCCTAATGTCACAATAGCATTAAGATCTTCTATAGTAGAGATTTTAGAGGTTGCATGAGGAGCTAGTGCTAAGGGCAATTCGTCCTTGGGTATACCAAGACCATTATCTCTAACCCGGATCAGTTGACGTCCTGAGGATACTACCTCAAGAAGAATTTTTGTCCCCTTTGCGTCAACCGCATTTTCTAAAAGCTCCTTTACCACAGAGGCAGGACGTTCCACGACCTCACCTGCTGCAATTTGATTTGCAAGCTGCACTGATAAACGTTTAATTGTCATGGTAAATAAAGTTTTTGTCCTTTTTTTATAACGTCAGAACTTAAAGAATTAACACGCTTAAGTTCTTTTACAGATACTCCATTGCGCGAAGCAATTGATGATAGAGTGTCACCTGATTTTACAGTTACATTTTTACCACTTGATCGAGAACGAGCCGCTGACTCTACCCTAGATAACATGTTTTTAGCAGGATATTTTTCATAATAGGACTTTATTCCAAGATAAATATGATAGGCAATCTGCTTTTGATAATTAGGTTGATTTAGCTGAATTTCCTCATATTTATTCGATAAATATCCTGTTTCTACTAATAATGAAGGTATATCTGGAGACTTTAGTACAGCTAAAGATCCATGCATAGGAGATTTTTTATGTAATCTTGTAAAATTGCCTAATTTGCTTAAAATCTCTTGTCCTAAAAGATACCCCTCAGATCTTGTATTTGCAGAAGACATATCCAAAATAGTAGCTGCAAGATAAGGATTACCCTCACTTTGCTCAATAACCTCTCCTGCACCGCCTAAGAGTTTTGAAGAGCTGTTGTTACGAAGAATTTTGCCATTTTCTCTCGACGCACGATTAACAGATAAAACCCATACAGAAGCACCTCTGGCAGTTGATGATCCTGATGCTACACTGTCTGCGTGTATAGAAATTAAAAGATCTGCTTTTTTCTTTCTTGCAATCTCAGATCTTCCATCTAAAGTTATATAACTATCTTTGTTACGAGTTAAAACAGCACGAAATTTAGAATTTGAATTTATATAGCGAGCAAGTGCTTGAGAAATAGCTAAGGTGACATTTTTCTCGCGCACACCTCGCTTACCTATAGCTCCAGGATCCTTACCTCCATGACCTGGATCTATAGCAATAATAAAAGGTCTTGCTACTGGAGGGGCTTGCACTGGGGATGGGGGAGCTTTAGCATCAGATACAGCCTCATCATCTTTATTTTGACTTTCCTTTTCGTTACGAGCTTGCTGCTGAGCGGCAGTCTGCTTTGCATAATTCTCTCGCAAAGTGGCTAACTTTTTAGAATATTCATCAGCCTGAGCTTTACTCATAACTCTAAGTCCATCTTTTCCTGGGGAAGAGCATTCGATAAATAAATCACGCTCTAAATCCTTAAGAGGTCTTGTGTCAGAACTTTTTGCAAGCTCCGCATTTCCTGAGCCACTATGAGGAAAATCTATGACAATACGGTAATTATTAGTCCCTGTTTGAGGAGCTAATAAAAAATACTGAGGCGTGCCACAACTTCCTAAGGGAAAAAGGTATCTAACGTCAGTATGATCTAATTTTTTGCTAAAACCTCCTAAACAAGAGCGCCTGTTAAAAGTTAAGGTATTTGGAGCTTTTTTAGCGTTACCAAGATTTTTAATTCTTAAATTAAAATTCTTGGTACTTAAGGCTGTAGCATAGGTAGGTTTTTTATCAAGATCTATAACGACCCTAGTCTTGTCTGTATTAACATAAGAACGCAAAGATAAAATCTCTGTAGCTTGAGCATCAAATGAGACACAAAAGATAAACAAAAACAAAGATAAAAGGGCAGTCAAAACCTGAAATACAGCTTTCATGATTTTTATACTTAATTTAAGGTAAATGAGTCAATTAGATTAGATTTTACCACAACACTACGACTTTTCCCCCCATCATCTCCATATGTAAATGAGATGACAACATCAGCTTTTGGAATAAATCCAGCAGCTTTATCTGGCCACTCGATAAGACATAAGCCCTTTTTGGCAAAATAATCGCGCACTCCCATATATGAAAGCTCTTCTGGATCTAAAAGTCTATACATATCAAAATGATAAATAAAAAAATCTGAAAAACTATATTCCTCAACCAAGGTATAAGTTGGGGATCTTACTATACCATCAAAGCCACAGGCTTTAATCAAACCTCGACAAAATGTAGTTTTTCCAGCACCTAAATCACCTTCTAAATTTATAGTTAAAGCTTGATTTTTTTTCTCTAAAATTTTTAAAAGCCACTGGGCTATTTTTTTGCCAAAAGCCTCAGTCTCACTTTCACCTACTAATTTAAATTGCATTTGCATATTAAAAAAAACTCCTAACCATTTACTAATAATCTTATATAAGGCGCTAAATCTAATGGTAATGTACCAATTACTCCTGCTTCTTTTGATGCCATACTACCTGCACGACCATGGATTACAGCGGCAACACAAGTAGCCTGACTTAGGCTTAATCCCTGAGCACATAAAGACGCAATCATACCTGTAAGAAGATCTCCCATTCCTCCTGTAGCCATAGCAGGAGATCCTTCAGAAATAATGGTAATGCGTTTTCCATCATAAACTATAGTTCCAGCACCTTTTAATAAAACGGTAGAACCATAACGCTCATATAGGCGACAAGCTGCATTTATACGATCTGCATTAATCTCAGATGCACTTGTACCTAATAAGCGAGCAGCCTCTCCTGGATGTGGAGTAATAACCATTCTCTCAAGATATAAATCAAGTCCTTTTGATATTAAATTTAATGCATCAGCATCTACAATTACAGGTTTTCTAACACCATTTAAATTCTCTAAAATCTGAGAAACTTCTAAACCTTGCCCTAAACCTGGACCTACAGCAATTACATCAGCCCAGTTTATAGCTTGAACTAAAGCTTCCTCATCAAATATATTTATTGTCATAAGTTCAGGTCGACAAGAGTTTATTGCACTTACATTATGCAAATCAGTAGCAATCTTTACTAATCCTGCCCCCGCTCTTAATGCTCCAATACCTGAGATTAAAGCGGCTCCGCCCATTCCCAAACTTCCAGCAATTAACAAAACTTTTCCACTATCCCCTTTATTGCTTGAGGTAACTCTTTTAGGTAAGTTTGCAATAATATCTTCATAACCTAAACGTCTTAAAGGAATTTCTTGATGAGAAATTTGATTGTAAAAATGGTCTGTCGATACATTTAGACTGTCAAATACGACCTTACCTGTATAATCAACAGCATCTGAAGTAAAAAGACCTGGCTTTAAACCTAACATGCACACAGTAAGATCTGCATTTATGCAATTGCCTGGCACCATACCTGTATTTGCAATTACACCTGATGGGATATCTATTGAAATTTTAAAACCACCTAAATCATTAACAAATAATATCCACTCCGCAGCATCTTCTTTTGGTGCAGACTTAATTCCTGTACCTAAAATTGCATCCACAGTAATTTCAGGAGGTACAGTGAAATTTTCTGGCAAATCAAATTCAATATTACCTCCTAAGGAAAGGTAATATTCAAAAGCTAAATTAGCTTCGGTATTGGTATGAGGTATTCCCATTGCGAAAACGCGGTGGGTAATTCCCTGCTCTTTTAATAAAGAGGCAACAATATAACCATCCCCACCATTATTTCCTCGGCCACAAAAGATCCATACCATAGAAGGTTTTTTATTTAACCTTAAAATTTCTGAAAAAACCCTTTTTCCAGCTCTTTCCATTAAGTCATAACAATGACCATTATGACCTTGTGCGTAAATAGCCTCTAATGATTTTACCTGCTCAGTAGTAAAGACTTGATAAGGAAGATTTTTAGATTCTTTCTTATCAGTAAATACAGTCTGCATATTTCACCTCATGAGCGTAATCTTTTATTTAGTCTACAAAATCGCAACTTAAGTATTGAAAACCATATTAAATAATTTTAACAAAATTTTTATTCTAAGCATAAAGACCTAAAACCTCCAATAAAAAAGATAAGAAAGAAATATGGATTTTTGTTTTATACAAAGTAGAATTTTTTTGAGCTTAAAACTTAGCCTTATTAGGGATTGTTTAATAATTGAAAAAGAAAATAACAATGATCTTTTATAAATATTCGATGTTAATTTGTGATTTAAAACTAAACTCTTTAAAAAGGAAGAACCTTATAATTAAATAGTGAAGTTTCAATTTATTTTAAAGCTAGGTTTTATTATGGATATATTAGGCATAGATATTGGTGGAACTGGTATTAAGGGCGCTGTTGTAGATACTCTCACAGGTAAACTTAAAACAGAAAGATTAAGATTGCTAACCCCTCAGCCGGCTACTCCACAAGCTGTTGCAGATACAATTGAAAATTTAGTTGAAGAAATAGGATTCAAAGGCCCCGTTGCTTGTGGTTTTCCTGCCAGAGTCATTCACGGTACAGTAAAAACTGCCGCTAATATAGATAAATCCTGGATAAATGTTCCTGTAGAAAAATTATTTTCACAAAAACTAAAACGCGATGTTTTTGTAGCAAATGATGCTGATGTAGCAGCACTAGCGGAACTTCACTTTGGTGCTGCAAAAGATGTAAAAGGAACAGTACTATTCTTAACACTAGGCACAGGCATTGGGTCTTGCTTATTTATAAATGGAGAGTTTGTTCCTAATACAGAATTAGGCCATATAAAGATGTATGGAGATAGCGCGGAACGTTTCTGCTCAGGAGCTGTAAAAGAAAGGGAAAATATTAAGTGGAAGGAATGGGGCGCAAGACTTAATGAATACCTAGAATATGTTGCTTTTTTATTACAACCAGACCTAATAGTTTTAGGCGGAGGGGCATCTAAAAAATTTGATAAATATAAGGATGTTTTAAATCTAGATTGCAAGGTTATAGCCGCATCAATGCTTAATTTAGCAGGCATTGTTGGCGCTGGAATATACGGAGCTACTAGACTAAAAAAATAAATGAGAATTACTACTCTTTTTGAGTAGTAATACTTAAATTGGACTTATTGATTCAATATGAATTTCAAGGCGATTAGCTCCACTATAGCGGTTTACAGCTAAAGTATAGGCTACTGTAACACGCATACCTTCTGCTATTGCTTTCTCACTAGTACTTGCCCATAACCTTATTCCACGAATTACCGCACCGTCTGCACAAGAAATTAAAACTAGTCTTAAATGTCGAGCTGTTAAAAGCTCGGCCTTTTCAACAATAAATTCACCATCAAATAAAGGTTCAGGAAATCCATTACCCCAAGGTCCTGCTTTTTCTAAATCAAGAGCAAAAGCTAAATTTAAATAATTACTAGGCAAAAGACCGTCACTTAAAATTTCACATTCTTGAGGACCTCCTGTACATAGCCTTGCCTCCTCATTAAATACATCTCTGAAAAGATCTAAATCAGTGCGTTTAATACTAGCACCTGCTGCCATGGCATGGCCTCCATAGCGTATTAAAAGACCTGGGTGAGTGGTGTCAATTCTTTGTAAAAGTTGAGCTACACCAAATCCAGGAACAGATCTTGCCGATCCTGAAATTATCTCGCCATCTCCTGAGAAAACAAAACAAGGTACATTAAAGGTGTCTTTAATGCGTCCTGCCAAAAGACCTCCTATCCCCGACAACCAGGAAGGTCTGTATAAGGTAATTGCACTTTTCCCTTTTTGAGCTTGTGCATCCTCTTTTGCCTCAGATAAGGCAACTCTTTCAAAGTCACCACGTCTTCGATTACACATATCAAGACGTGCAGCTAACTCTAAAGCCTTATCAAAATCATCAGTTAAAAGCAAATCAGCAGCAGGATTATCTTCTAATTGAATACGTCCAGCTGCATTAAGTCGTGGACATAGGTCAAATGAAATGTTTACTGTAGTTAGATTATGAAGCTTAATCCTTGCAACTTGTGCTAATGCAATAATTCCAGGGGCACACCTACCATCTCTTAGGCGCCGAAAACCTGCTTTTACTAAACGTCGATTATTAGCATCTAAGGGAACAACATCGCCTATTGTTCCTAAAGCGACAAGGTCTAAAAATTCGCTTAAATTAGGGACAAAACTTTTATCTTTATAAAAGCCTTTATCTATAAGTTCTGCTTTAACTGCGCAAAGAACATAAAATAACACCCCAACACCACATAGATTCTTTGATTCAAACTCATCCCCAGGTTGCTTAGGATCAACAATAACATCTGCGCCAGGAAGAACGTCTAACGTTTCATGATGATCTGTAACTACTACTGTAAGCCCACGCTCTTTTGCATATGCTATAGCCTCATTACAACTGATACCATTATCAACTGTAATAATAAAATCAATATTCTCAGTTTCTATAAAGCGGTCTACAGCTTCTATTGATAAACCATAGCCACCATCATATCTTGATGGTACAAATCTTGAAACATAAGATGCTCCTAAAGCGCGAAGCCCCCTTACACCTAGTGCAGTACCTGTAAGGCCATCTACATCATAATCTCCTGCTACTAAAATACGAGAACCTTTAACTATAGCTTCTGCAATAAGACTTGCGGCTTTAGATATATTTTTTAAATCCTGAAAATGTAGTAAATCCTTTAGCTCACAAAAACATTCAGTTGCATCTTTAACCCCGCGGCGGGCTAAAAGCTGACGTAAAACCGGATCTGGAACGGCCTCTTCTAACATTTGATCCGGGACATGCTCACGGCGGGTAATTTTCACTTTATCTTCTCCTAATTTTGCTTATGATAACAAAATTCATAAAGTTGCGCCGTCAAAAAAAAGAATTATCTTTAAATATCTTAAGGTAATATCTTTTTACTAAACTAATTAAGCCCACATTTGTTAAAATAATATAGGTAAAATGTTTTTTGTAAAACTGATTAGATAAAGCCTGTGAAGTCCTCTCCTAAACAAAATTTGCAGCCACGCTATTTGCTATTGTTACTACCAATAGCATTATTAGCTTTAGCTTCATATGCACTTGATCTTAGATCTAATTTTACATGGCCCTTGAGCCTTCAATCTTATCTAATTACTATTTCAAGGATTATTTTTCCAGGATTTTTTGCTTTAGGAGCATCTTTTCTAGTTCCAACCACATCTCGCAGCTTACAATTATTTGTAGTCTTTAGTAATTACTTTCTTTTAACTCTGTTTTGCCAAAGTAATTTGCCTGAATTCTTTGCTCAGCCCACAACTATTGTACTATCATCACTATCTGCAACTTTAGCTTTATTACCGGATCTTGATTTAGGAGTAAGAAAAAAAGAGCGGCCTTTAGCAAAACTCTGGGAATTTATTCTCGCTTTTAGCTTACCTACTTTCACCTTACTTATACTCTTTGTAGTTGTAACCCAGCTAAATAACTTCATTGCTCTAAGCTTATCTAAAAACCTTGTATCATCACTTACATCCTGCATTGTAGCGCCAATTTATATACTCATGCAGGCCTTAGGCTTTTCTTCAATCTTAAATGCAGTCGCAAATTTACAATATAATAGTATTTTTACTACATCAGTCTTAAACTCTGTAGTGTTAACTAATTTAATTGCCTTACCTATAATTATATTAACAAGAGCAAGTATCTCCCAAGGAGGATCGCGCTTATTCTTATGCTTCTTTGGTTTAGTAGTAGCGCTGACATCTCATATAGGAACCTGTATCTCAATTGAATTATGTATTCTTTTACTGTTTTTTCAAGGAAGCTTTATATCATTATGTGTAAGCTCTATTGGGCTTTTCTTTTTAAGTCTCTACTATAAACTTCCTGCACTAAGTAATTTCTTCTTACTATACCAACCCGATTTATCGTTTAAGCATAAAATCATTTTACTATTACCCGAACAATATTTAACCATGTTCTTATCTGCAATAGCCATTCCTTTTATTTTGCAGATTATTATGGGGCACTTATACGTATTCAAGTCTTTTAATAGACGCCGTATTGGACCTGAACTTAATTTAAAACTCAAATTAAACTCAAAGAGTAATCCTGATCTTTATGTAATAGCAATACTACGTTCTTGTGGCGGACTGTCTAATTTGAGACAAGTAAGCCGTCAAGGAAGAGTTTGCTATATTAAAGTTAATAATCCTGATTTAGTTTCATACGAGCAACTAAATAAAATATGCCATAAGAGAACTCGCTTTGAACGAAATAACAATATCTATATATTAGATGTTGGAGACAAAAGCGCTGTTATTACACAAAAACTTAAGGAAATGATAGCTGAGGTACCCGAAACTTCAGATAATCTTATTCCTCTATCGCAAGAATTCATTATTAGAAATTAGGAAATAACTATGTCAGATACTGATTGGATACAAATAAAACTTCGTACAGGAAATAGATTAGCTGATACCGCTGCTACTTTGCTTGAGCAATGCGGAGCACTTGCTGTAAGTTATACTGACGGAGAGGATAGTCCTATTTTAGAACCTAAACCTGGAGAAAGACGTCTTTGGCCTGCAACTGAGGTTACAGGACTATTACCTCAAGGAACAGATCCAAATCCAATATTAGAGAAACTAAGAGCAATCTTAGGTGATAACTTTCCTATGATGGCAACACACCTTGAAGATAAAAACTGGATCAGAGCATGGATGGATCAATTCAAGCCTTTAAAATTTGGCAAGCACTTATGGATTTGCCCATCCTGGCTTGAGGTTAATGAACCTAATAGTGTTGTTGTAATGTTAGATCCAGGTCTTGCCTTTGGAACAGGAACCCATCCAACCACAGCCTTATGCTTAGGTTGGCTTGATGGCTTAAATTTAAATGATAAACCTGTCTTAGATTATGGTTGTGGTTCAGGAATTCTTGCAATAGCAGCATTAAAATTAGGAGCTAAAAGCGCATCTGGTGTTGACATTGATGATCAAGCTTTAGAAGCTAGCGAGGAAAATGCTAAACGTAATGGTGTTAGTGAAAAGCTTAAACTATATGATGGAAATAAAGATCTTGAAGATGCTCCCTTTGAGATCGCTGTGGCCAATATTTTAGCAGGACCTTTGTCTGAGCTTGAACCTAATATAGCAAGACTCATAAAATCAGGAGGTAAATTAGCATTATCTGGTATTTTAGTTGAGCAAGCACCTGATGTAATTTTAGCTTATAAGCGGGATTTCGATGATGTGAAGCTTGCAGACAGCAAAGACGGTTGGGCTTTGATAACTGCAACACGCAAATAATCTTAAGCTTATACAATAATAAGCTATAATGGTAAATCCACAAAATTTCATGCTAATACAGGGAGATCTTAGACATGGCAAGCATCAGACTTCGAGAGCGGTCTGCGATAATTCAGTCCCTGCGCGCAGGTGTTACCCCGCGTACCGGCCTTGAACACATCCAGGTAGGACGAGTTAATGAAGTCAAGGCTCTGATTGAAGACCTTGATAATATTGCAAATGGCGGAAGTGCCTTTCGCATTATTGTAGGAGACTTTGGTGCAGGTAAAAGCTTTTTCTTACAGCTAATAAGATATATAGCTTTAGAAAAAGGTATGGTGGTACTTAATGCAGATTTAACCCCTGATCGCCGCCTGTTTGCCTCAGGAGGTCAGGCTCGTAGTCTTTATAAAGAATTGACTCGAAACCTTTCAACAAGAGCTCATCCTGAGGGTAATGCCATGGTTTCTCTTGTTGAGAAATTTATTACCCAAATGAGAAAAATTGCCGATGAAACAGGAGAGGATGTCGAAAGAGTTATAAAAACACGCTTAAACTCTCTGTCTGAATTAGTGGATGGCTATGATTTTGCACATGTTATTGCAGCCTATTGGAAAGGTTACAATGAAGACAACGAGGATCTAAGGAACTGTGCCATACGCTATTTGCGTGGAGAATATTCATCAAAAGCAGATGCAAAAGCAGATCTTGGTGTACGTTCTATAGTTGATGATCAAAATGTTTATGACCATATAAAGCTTTTAGCTCGTTTCGTATGTCAGGCAGGTTTTAAAGGTTTGTTGGTAAACTTAGACGAGCTGGTAAATCTCTATAAATTACCGTCACCTCGTGCAAGGACTGCTAACTATGAACAAATCTTACGTATCTTAAATGATTGTCTACAAGGTAGTGCTGAACACTTAGGATTTTTATTGGGAGGAACGCCTGAGTTCCTTCTTGATCAGAGAAAAGGTCTTTATAGTTATGAGGCTTTACACTCACGCCTATCTAGCAACACATTTGCAGAGGTTGCTCATGTTGTAGACTATCATGCGCCTATTCTCCCATTACAAAACCTATCCCCTGAGGAAATATATGTTCTCTTATGCAATATACGCAACGTTTTTGCATCTGGAGATCCAAATAAATACCTTTTACCTGATGAGGCTTTAAAAGCATTCTTAAATCACTGTGCACAAACAATAGGCGAGGCATACTTTAAAACTCCAAGAAATACCATTAAAGCCTTTGTTGATCTACTGGCAGTTGTAGAACAAAATCCAGAAATTAAATGGGAATCTTTAGTAGGACAGGTTACGGTTTCTCCAGAATTCTCAGGACCAGAACTTGTTACAGTAAACGAAAGTCAAATTGAAAACAAAACAGATAAGAATAATTTGTTATCATCTGAGGATGATGATGACGATGATGAATTAACCTCGTTTAAACTCTAAACTAAAAATAAATTCCATCATCCCCGTCTTGACGGGGATTTTTTTAAGGATTTTTTATGGAGCAAAACGCTAATCCTTTTCAACTCTTAGATAAAGATCTGCAAAAATGGATTTATCGTAAAGGTTGGAGAGATCTTCTTCCAATTCAAAAAGCCTCTGTAGGGCCTATCTTAAAGTCTTGTGATGATATTATTATTTCTGCTTCTACGGCAAGTGGAAAAACGGAGGCGGCTTTTTTACCTGCTATTACAGCAATACAAGCAAAAAAAGAGCACAAGGGAATTCAAATTCTTTATATAAGTCCTCTTAAAGCATTAATTAATGATCAATTCAGACGTTTAGACGAGATGACCGCTGGGATGAACCTAAAAGTGACCCCCTGGCATGGAGATGTTTCAGCAAATCGTAAGGAGCAAATACTAAATAATCCTCAAGGTATTGTACTTACAACCCCAGAATCTCTTGAATCAATGCTTATAAACCACGTAAGCTGGCTTAAAGATGCTATTAAAAATCTCAGCTATATAATTATCGATGAATTCCACGCTTTTATAGGAACAGCCAGAGGTTACCAGCTTCAATCTCAATTACACAGAATTGAAAACCTAATTGGCAGATCAGTAGTAAGGATTGGCATTTCTGCAACTTTCTCAGAGGCTGAAGGTGTAATAAGCCATCTTAGGCCTAATAGTAATAAACACTGTGAGGTTATCTGTCAAAAGGGGTCAGGACAAGATAATCTGGCAGTTCAAATCAGAGGATATACACTATTATCAAAAGAAACAGGAGAAATTAACGAAGATAAGCCTTTAGATACATCGATGCTACCCCAAGAGTTTGAAACTCTTTCTGCAGATATATTTCGTCTTTTAAGAGGTTCTACTAACTTAGTATTCTGCAATTCACGCTTCTATACAGAAGCTGTTGCAGGAGTACTACAAAAATTTTCAGAAAAACTGCATGTACCAAACGAATTTTTTCCTCATCATGGATCTTTGTCGAAAGATATGAGGGAGAGTCTTGAATTTCGTCTTCAGGAAGGAAAGTTTCCAACCACTGCAATCTGTACAGCCACATTAGAATTAGGTATAGATATATCAAATGTGCAATCAATAGCACAGATAGATCCCCCCACTACAGTTGCATCTTTAAGGCAACGTTTAGGCCGCTCAGGTCGACGCGATCATATGGCGGTATTGCGCTTATTTATACCTGAGTATACTGGATTAAAAATGCCGTTATGCTCAATGCTTGCTGAAAATACTGTTTTATCTGTAGCGATGATAAATCTACTTCTGAAAAGATGGTATGAGCCACCTTATAAGCATGAATATGCATTTTCGACACTTATGCAACAAACTCTTTCAGTGATCGCGTCCTTTGGTAGTGTATCTGCTCAATCTTTATATAAACTTCTGTGCAAAACAGGTCCCTTTTCGCTGTGCACTCCTAAAATTTATGGGGAACTTTTATATAGCTTAGGGAAAAAAGATCTTATTGTTCAATTAAACGATGGAACTTTAACTCTAGGTCTTGCAGGAGAAAGAATGGTCTCTGACTGGGGATTTTATGCATCTTTCAAAACACCTGATGAATATACTATTGAAGCTGAAAACAAAAGAATAGGAACCGTACCTTTAACAAAGCCTCTTGAAATAGAGGATGTATTCCTATTTGCAGGAAGAGCTTGGAAAGTTGTTTATATAAATGAAGAGAGGAAAATAATTGGAGTAAAAAACACAACTCAGGCAGCAGAGCCTTTAATGCTCTATGGCGGCAGTGGACAAATCCATAACACAATAAGAGAGGAGATGTATAACATCTATATAAATAAAGAAATACCAAGTTTTCTCAATAAACAAGCTAAAGCAAATCTAGAAAAAGGTCTTATTTGCTTTAAGCAACTTGGTCTTGATAAACACCACATAATAAGTGGACCTAAAGGACTTGCTATATTTCCTTGGAAAGGAGATAGAATTCTACGAACAGTAATGCTGCTGTTGAAAAAAGAATCTATTAAAGCAACCATATGGGGCTCTCATCTTGAATTAGGATTTACTTCTATAGATAGTCTAAAAATTGCAATTTTCAATATTCTTGATAGAAGTGAAATTAAAGAAACAGATCTGGTATCCAAAATTAAAGGTCTTAATATAGAAAAATATGATGAATATATAAGCGATGAACTAAAACGGCTAAGTTACGCTCACAGTAGACTAGATCTGGATGGAGCTCTTGATTTTCTTGACCTTTTATATAAAGAGCTATCTAATAACCCCCCGCCAAACGTAAATATAACCTGGGAGCAAAAAGAAAGCTGAAAAGAATAACATTAAATTTGTATGCCCCAGTAAATTAAACATTTTTTCTGGGGACTATTATTAATAAAGCTTAAATATCATTGTAAAGTTGGATTTTATATACTTTGAAAATAAGAACACTTGAGTGCAGCTTTTATAGGAAAACGATATAAAACTTACCATACACTTTTTAAAAGTCTTACTCTCCTATTAGATATTACAGAATAAGTATTTTCAATAAGATTGTTTTGAAGATAAGCTTAAAACTTATAAAATTACATGCTTTGAGCTACTATTCTAGATTGAATCGTAAAAAATTATAAAAATTCTTCATAAGCCATAAGCAATGCTGTAGACAAGCCTTGAGATAAAGAACTAGATCTTAAAATTAAATACAGGCTCTATAACGGTGCTATTAACACTACAGCAGCCCCAAAAAAAGCGATTTATGGGTCTTAGCTTTAAATTACAGTATTTTGTAAAAGTAAATTTATTTCCTCTCCCAGCTACGCACGATAGTGATATTGACTTTTAGTCAACATAAAGAATATCAACTCTTAAATGAATAATTTAAAACGCATGCAGATGCAACAAGCCTTGTCTTCCATTCATAACTAACTTATGAAGGCAATTCCAAATGCATAAGTATCAACCATAATTTGCTAAAGGGTAGATGAGTTATTCTATCTGAGTCTCGCAAAAGCAGGCTTTTAGATAACAGTAAACTTGTAAACTTCTTTTGCATAATAAAAAGAAACAAACAGAGAAACACAGAAATGAAAGTTTGATTTTTCAAAGTGCTAAAAACGCAAAAACCCGATGTCTTTGACATCGGGTTTGGAAAAGGAGCCCGGG